>JAOZGC010000004.1 GCA_027491915.1 Thermoproteota archaeon
AGATTCCCGGCGTTGAGTCCAATTAAGCCGCAGGCATTCACCCCTTGTGGTGCCCCCCCGTCAATTCCTTCAAGTTTCAGCCTTGCGGCCGTACTCCTCAGGCGGCCGGCTTAACGCCTTCGCTTCGACACCGGCCGAGGCCAAAACCTCAGCCGGCACCTAGCCGGCATCGTTTACGGCTGGGACTACCCGGGTATCTAATCCGGTTTGCTCCCCCAGCTTTCGTCCCTCACCGTCGGACGCGTTCCGGCCGGGCGCCTCCGCCACTGGTGGTCCTCCCGGGATCTACGCATTTTACCGCTCCCCCGGGAATACCCCCGGCTCCTCCCGCTCCCTAGCCCCGCAGTATCCCCGGCGTCCCGCCGGTCTTCCGGCGGATTTAACCGAGGACTTACGGGGCCGGCTACGGACGCTTTAGGCCCAGTATGCGTGGGAACCCCTCGGGGAGCTGGTTTTACCGCGGCGGCTGGCACCAGCCTTGCCCTCCCCTTCCTACCCCGGGCTGTTTACACCCGGGAACAGCCGCCCTCAGCGGGCGGCACTCGGGCTCGCTCCCTCACGCTTTCGCGCATTGGGGAAGTTTCGCGTCTGCTGCGCCCCGTAGGGCCTGGGCCCTTGTCTCAGTGCCCATCTCCGGGCTCCGGCTCTCACCGCCCGTACCCGTCTTAGGCTAGGTGGGCCGTTACCCCACCTACTACCTGATAGGCCGCGGTCCCATCCTGGGGCCTCGGTGGGGCCGTCCCCCCACCTACTCTCGGCGAGGGGGCATTCCAGCTCCCCTCGCCTACCCGGTATTAGCCTCAGTTTCCCGAGGTTATCCCGGTCCCCAGGGCAGGTTGACCGCGTATTACGGAGCCGTGCGCCGCCGGGGGCGGGGGCCCCCAGCAGACTTGCATGACTTAGTCCGAGCCCGACAGGGGTTCCCTCCGGCAGGATCAACCGGTCTCGCATACCTCCGGCCGCAAGGTCTCCTATCTCCCTGCCACTTTGCGTGGGACTCCTGGACTCTCTCGAGCGCGAGGGGACGGCGGAGCCTTTTCCTCGCGCTCACATGACCTCGCTCGCTGTAGCCGCGACCGGAATCGCCGGCCCTCAGACGATCGGGGGGTCACCCTTCACCTCTCGGGCCGGCGACCGGGTTGCCGCGGCACCAAGATGGGCCGCGTCCCCCATATTTAAATCTTCCTCGGGGGTATAAGGGCCTCCAGCACCGCCTTCGAGGTGTGAAGCCTGTTCTCCGCCTGGTCGAACGCTCGAGATCTCTTTCCGTACGCCACCTCCTCGGTTATCTCCTGTCCCAGGAACCAGGGCTGACAGTGCATGACTATGGCCCCCTCGTCCGCCAGCTCCAGCAGCCCCGCGTTGACCTGATAAGGCGGGAACACCTCCATCCTCCTGTCGACGTCCTCCACGCCCATAGACACCCAAGTGTCTGTGTAGATCACCTGCGCCCCCTCTACCGCCCTCTTTGGATCCTCGAAGATCTCCACGGACCCCCCCTCCTCGGCCGCCACGGTCCTCGCGGCCTCCACCACATCGGGATCTGGCCAGTAGCCGGCCGGCGCGCCGACCGCGAACTCGTACCCCGCCATGGCCGAGGCCACCATCAGGCTGTGGCAAGTATTGGCCGCCCCATCCCCGACGAAGGCGACCCTGACCCTGCGATCCCCGAAGTTCTCCCTGATGGTCATCACGTCGGCGAGCGCCTGCAGCGGGTGGAACCTGTCGCTCAGCATGTTTATCACCGGGATCTCCGCCCACCGGGCCAGCTCTTCCAGGGTGGAGTGCCTCCTCACCCGGGCCGCGATGGCGTCGACGTACCTGCTCAGGACCTCGGCCGTGTCCCTCAGGCTCTCTCCCCTAGAGACCTGAAGGGCCTCCCGCGGCAGCGTTATGAAGTTCGCGCCGAGGTGGGTGCTAGCCACCTCCATGGACACCCTCGTCCTGGTGCTGGGCTTCTCGAATATCCCCGCTATGGTCCGCCCGGAGAGGGGGGTCCCGGACACGAGACCCCTCTTGTGGTCGAAGCTCCTCCTCAGCAGGGCCTCGAACTCTTCCCTGGTGATGTCGGTCAGGCTCAGGAGGTTCCTCCCGGCCAATCTCCTCAGGCGGTAATCCACCGGATCACCCCCTGGACCTCCCCGCGTGATCTATTTTCTTTTCACCCACCCCTCCGCCTCCCTCCCCCCGCGGCCTGGGTACGTCCCGCCGCCGACGCGGACTCCACGAGCACGGCCTCCAGCTGCCTTAAGTTGGCCTGAGTCTTGGTCAACTCCGCCTTGACCTGCTCCACCCTCCTGGAAAGCTCCTCCCTGGCCGCGTCAAGCCCCATCTTGGCATATACGTTCGATCCCAGGGCCACCAGGACCTCGTCCACCCTAACCGAGGGCACTATAATGGAGAGAAAGTTCCCCACGGGGATTATGAGGGGTCCAACCTCATCTCCTCCCCCCCCAGCCCTCTTGAGGGCGTCTACGGTCTCTATGCTCCTGCTCAAATCGGTCAGAAGGAGGGTTAGTCTGTTAACCTCTTCTGCCGTGGCCTCGTAGGCGGCCTGAACCGTCCTGAGATCCACCTGAGCCTGGGCCTTCGGACCACCGCCCTCCGGCAGGTGCACCACCCCGGGCGCCCCGGGGGGCGGGCTATAAAGGATCACCCGATCCCGAGGAACGATGACAGGTTGTCTATTTCCAGGGGGGTGGATTCGTACCCTACTATCAGACCGGAGTCGCTGGCCACCGCCCCGATCTTCACGTATGGGAGGCCGTCGTTCACAGTCCCCGTCCCGAACTCCACGTCCAGTACCTCCTGCGCCGCCTCGATCTCCTCCTCGCTGGCGGACGGCGATGCCACACCGCCTCCGTTGTTGACCACCGCGACGGACCCAACCACCGGAATGCCGGCGAGCAGGCCGCGCCGGACCCGAACGCCCAGCGCTCTCTCCATGGCATCGACCGCGGACTCCTCGAAGGTCGGGCTGACCAGCGCCCCGTAGTCGTTGGCCAGGACCGTGTTCCCCAAGGCGGTGATCTTGCTCTTGACGACCACCAGCTCGGCGTCCACCTCATCTCTCAACTTCCTCAATTCCCTGTCGGACACGAGGTGAGGGAGGAGGATCGCGCGGGAGTTCCCGGCGACGAAGATCCCGAGGAGCCTGGACTGGTAGACCGAGGCCCTCACGACGTCGAGACCCAACTCCGTCCCTATCATCTCGGCGGCCCGGTCGGCGATCGCCTCCGGGGCCAGGCAGATCCCGCCGGCGACCTTGAGGTATATCCCCGGATTGGAGCTGCCCAGAATCTTCATCCTCCTTACTCCCAAGTCGCCTACCCACCCTTCACCGGGCGGACCGGGAGAACTAGGACTTCCTCCGGCTCCTCCCCCTCCTTCTCCCCCTCCTTGTACTTTGTCACCCTCACCTCCACCGAGATCTTCCTGGGCGGATTTCCGGCCCCCCTTCTCCACACCAGCTCGTTCAGCTCGGGATGTATCAACACGCTCGCCTCTCTGGGTATCTTGAAGGCCCGGTAGACCCTCTCCCTCAGCAGCTTTATTGTCCTGGCCGCCCTCATCCGGTGGGGATACCTCTCCCTCACCACCCCCCCGAGCCGCACCGTGAGCCTGCCCAGGATCTCCCCCTTCTCGGGCAACGCGACCGCCTCCCATCACAGCTGGAGCCTGCTCCTCCTCCAGGATCTCAGCGGTCTCGGATTTACCTTCCGGATGGTCTTCATGTAGACCCAGATTGGTATTCTCCTGTTCTCGGCCATCCGCGCGGCGTACCTGAGCTTGCTGCCTAGGGATCTGTTCCTCGCCATCCCATTCCCCCCTCAGACGACCCTTATGTTGTAGTCCACGCTGGACCTCCGGGCTATCCGCGCCAAGAGGACCTTGAGCTCGTCGTCCGTGATCCTCCTGGTGATCTTGCCCGAGCTGTAAAGCTGGAGCAGGTAAACCTTTATCTCAGAGGCCAGCTCAGGCTTCACCATCTCCAGCCTCTTCAACCTCTGCCAGGCCTCGGTGGTCAGAACCTGTCTGACCGCCATGTCTATCTTCTTTATCTCTTCTTCTCTCTTACTGGCCTCCTGCCTGGCCGCCAGCTCGGCCTGAAGCCTTTCCTGAATTCTACGGAGCTCCTCGTCCTCCGCGCTCAAGGCACCCTCACCCTCCCGGGCTCCAGCCCCATCTCCCTTATCAGCTCCGCGGCCGTCCCGTCCAGGAGCGACGCCCCCCTCGGAGAGATCTTCCTCCCGGCCCTCGTCTTCATCACGAGTCCGGCCGCCTCGAGCTGCTGCAGTATCAGCCTTAGAACATGACCGCTGGCGCGTCTGAACCTGTTCGGCCTGACCCCCCTGTCCTGGCTGCCCCCGTACCTCACCCTCATCCTCTCCACCCCGGATGGTCTCCCCCGGAGGTAGAGGTTCCTGAGCACGGAGGCGGCCCTAACGTACCACCAGTCCTCCCTCAGGGGAGGCCTCTGTCGGTTGACGCCGGTCTTCGCCCACCTGGCCCACTCTGGGGGTTTAATCTCCTCCATCCCCCTGAGCTTCTCGGCCACCCTCTCTATGAGCACTTGCGCCGGAACGTCCCTGGCCGTCGGCAATCGATCACCTCGCGAGGGATCAAACGGTCCTTCGTCCCGTCGTCGACCGGATCCCCATTTTAAACGTTTGCTGATCTCCTGATCTTGACCTCTCTCACGTAGGGGAATCTCCTGACGGAGCCGCATTTGAGACACGTGATCACCACGTGGGGCATCCTCTCGTTCCTGATCCTCACCCTGGCCGTGAGGCCGGGAAACAAGATCACCCCGCAATTCTTGCAGTACCTCCAGCGCCACATTCTGGGAATGGAGACCCTGTGTCTCCTCGCCATGCGGAGGGCCAGACGAGAGTACCCCTCCGCCATCTCGAGGTCCGAGGCCGCGGCGGCGTCCGCCATCTCCAGCAGGATTTTCACCCTCTCCGACGCTATCCTCCTCCTCAGGACCTTCCTCTCCCTGAGCCTCATGGGGCACCACCTACGGACCTCAAGTACTCCCAGAGGACTATCGAGATGACCGTCGAAGAGGAGAGGGCCTCCGGATATATCGATGCATCCGAATCCCGTGATCCCAGCACCTCCTCCGAGAATTCGCCCCTGTGGAATCCCCCCACCATGATGCCGACCTCCAGGTCTCCCGGGAGCAGATCCCGGGGATCGACGAGGGGACCGTCTTCCCTCATCAGGATGACCACGTCCAGTCCGCGTACCACCTCGCCCAGGCTGAGATTCACCTCGGAGATCAGGGGGAAACCCCTCTCGTCCCTGCCAACCCTTCCGTCCCTCAGTAATATCTCCATAAGCCCCCTGAACCTCCTGTAGCTCCTGGGGGGTCTCGTTCCCCTCCGGATGTGGAAGACCCTCCCCTCAACCGTGTGGAGGTAGACGTCGACCACCCCAGCCCTGGCGGCCGGGCTGTCCATCGCCGCCAGGACGCTCCTGTGCACCACGTCTGGCCTGTAAGCCTTGGGAAACCGCCGCCTCACCCTCTCCAGATCAGACCCGCCGAGATAATCCGCATCTAGGAGGAGCTCGCTCGGCTCTTTTCTCCTCCTACTCGCCTCTCTTATGATGGATCTCAGGGAGAGGAGCTCCCGCGGAACGAGCGCTATCGAGGAGTCCACCAGCAGGAGGGTCAGCACCCAAGACACCCAAATCTTATATATGATCCGGCGGGGCTCACCCCCTGCGGCCGTAGTCTAGCCTGGGCAGGATGGGAGCCTGCCACGCTCCAGACCCGGGTTCAAATCCCGGCGGCCGCACCACCTTCGCGTATATTATAGCCACCGCAACTACCACAGCCAGCAGTACGGCGGGCCAGATTGGGAACGTGGTCGGCCGGCCGCCATCCCCCGAGGATCCCGGGATCGAGGTCTCGCACCGCGCCCCGGAGTCCCTCCCCAGTATCAGGTCCTCGGGATCCGGTACCACCCCCTCGCACTCGCCACCGATCTCGAGGGTCACGCTGCCGTTCACCCACACCCTTTCTCTGGCCACGCTGCCGTTCACCCACAGGATCTCCACCTCCAGGGGCATCTTGACCTGCCCCCGAAATCCGGAGACCTCGGGCGTTATCGATGCGATTCCAGCCTCGACCTCCACGTCGTAAGAGACCACAGCCGACCCGTACACCCACTCCTCGAAGAACCAGTCCAGATCTCTCCCCCAGGCCTCTTCCATGGCCTCCTTTAGGTCCGCGGTGGTGGCCAGGCCGAAGCGATTCCTCGAGGCGTAGATCCTCAGGCCCCTGAAGAAGGCCTCGTCTCCCATGACGTATCTCAACATCCTGAGGATCCATGCGCCTCTGTCATACGCGGTCATCACGTAGAGCTTCTCATCCCCGTCGAAGCTGTCCGCGCTGGCCGCCGTGGGCGGCGTCTCCCTCCCGGCCGACAGGTAAGAGTACAGGGGATCTGAGACGTACCGGTCAAACGCCCGCTCGTACTCCTCTTCCCCGTACACCGACTCGAAGTAGAGGCACTCCGAGTAGGTGGCCAGACCCTCGTCGAGCCACGGTTCCTCCCACTGGTCGTTTCCCACCAGGGCGTACCACCACTGGTGGGCCACCTCATGGGCCACCACCATCTCCAGATCCCTGTTGGGGATCTCCATGATCCGCTCTCCTATCATGATCAGTCCGGGATACTCCATGCCAGCGAACCACGCGGGCACCTCGACGACCTCCAGGGTCCGGTAGGGATAGTCGCCGAAAAGCCGTTCAAAAACCTCGATGGCCCGACCGGCGGTCTTCAGGGCTAATCTCGCGCCGTCCTCATCAGATCTGTCATAGTAGCACTCTAAGACCACGTCTCCCAGCTCTTCACTCATCTTGGCGCGGCCCCTCATCAACACCAGGGCGGCATCCCTGACGGCCTCCCCAACCCACCGGGAGGTCGTGAGTCCGTCGGAGTCGTGGCTGTACACCCTGACGCCCGTGGCCGCAGCCTCGCAGTCCGAGGGATAGGTGACGGTTAGGGTCAGGTTCGCCGCCGAGCTGACGAAGGATTCCCCTATCCAGAAGTATGGGTGATCCAGCCACTCGGTCCCCCTCCTGACCGAGAGTATCGGAAACCAGTTGCCCAGCATGGTCACGTCGCCCTGCCTCCCGAACCTGTCCCCCCTCCGGGGAATCGTGACGGAGAAGCTCACGTTGACGACCGCGACGTCCCCGGGCCCGACCGGCCTCGCCGCGCGCACCACCAGGACGGTTTCGTCGGGACCTGTAACCTCATATTCCAGGGGCCTCCCGGCGCCGTCGGTCACTCCAGATATCGAAATGCCTCCCTCCGGCCTGAAGGCGTTGGGGTAAAGCCTGAGGTGCAGCTCCTCCAGCGGGTTGGGGGACAAGTTCTCCCTCTTGGCCACCACCCACCCAACCACGCGGGAGAGGTCGTCGGACACCCAGGCCCTTATCAGGTACTCGTCCGTTATACGAACCCGGGCCCCAGGGGCGGGTTGGGAACCCCCGAGCCGCGCTGAGGAGGCCGCGAGGATCACCGTCAATAAGACGCCGATCGCGTTGAGGCCATCCATCCCGCCGGTCACCCTCGAGGACGCCGCTTCGTGGTGCGGGGGGTGGGATTTGAACCCACGAACCCCTGAGGGACAGGATCCTAAGTCCTGCGCCTTTGGCCTGGCTCGGCCACCCCCGCAGGTCTACCCTGTCTCCGGAGGTTATGAACTTATCTCCGCCCACCCGGCGACGGACCTATCCGGAGAGCGCCCTGGCCACGGCGAGCGGGACATCCTGCAAGCGGTCGAGCCTGAGGAACGACCCGCCGGCCACCTTGGACAGGTCCATGCAGATCCTCTCCCCCAACCTGGAACCCCTGGGAGAGGAATCCGGCACGTGAATCACGAACAATCCCCTCAGCCGCGCGGCCTCCAGCCTGGGATCTCCGCCGACGTTGTACAGTCCGTCCGTTATCAGGATAAACCTCCTGTCCCTCCTGGAGAGCTTCCTCCCCTCTGAGAGGGCCGTCGATAGGGCGGATCTGAGGTTCGTGTAACCCACGGGGGCAAGGTCCAGGATGCCGGATATCAGCTCCCTCAGGTCTCTCCTCTCGCTCCCGCCCTTCAGGACGAAGGGGTGCGAGTTGAATCCCAGGACGGCGTACTCTCCCCCCCTCATGAGGTGGGAGGCCACGGCGGCCGTCAGGGCGGCGCTCGCTATCTTCAAGCCGCCCATGGAGCCGCTCGCGTCCAGTATTATGACGGCAGACCTGCTCCTCTCTGCGCGATCCAGACCGACCACGTCGTCGTACGTCAGGTGCTCCGGGAGCTTCCCGCTTTCCAGCATCTTCTGGATGGTTTCGTCTCCGTCGAAGTCCATGCCCGGCTCGTAGCTCCCCCTCACGGTCAGGGATCTTCCCCTGACCCTGGAGGCTATCAGGAACCCGCCCCTCACTATGGCCTTGGTGACCAGGGACCTGAAGACCCTCCTCAGGTCCTCTCTCACGTACCACCTGACCTGCCGATAGAGCCTGACGGCGGCCGGCGGATCCCTCTGGATGGACGCGGCCAGGTCTCCCAGTCCCCCCTCAGATATGGCCCGGGCGACCGCGTATCTGTTGACCTCCGCCAACTCTACGAGCTCCCTCACGCCGCCCACGGCCGCCGCCCGCCTGGCCCGCCTCAGGACGTCGGAGTAAGTTCCTTTGTCCGATTCCCCCTCCCCCTCCTCTCTCTCACCCTCGCCCTCGTCGTCTCCGTCTCGAGGAGTTCCCCCCCTCCATCGTGATGCTGCCGGCGTGTTCCCCCTCTCCCCCTCCCCCAGGACCCTCCTGACTATCCTCTCCACGACCGAGCGGGCCTCTTCCTGAGAGCCGAACACCTCTATCCTCTGAGGCAGCACCATCAGCGCCGCCTCCACCCACCCCTCCACCCCGGAGACCCCCATCTCCTCCGCCAGCGCCGCCAGGTCTATCGCCGATCTAACGGACCCACCCCTCCTGATCGAAGGATCCTCTCTGGTGGCCCTGACTATCTTCACGGCGGTCTCGGCCACCTCCTCGCTGGCCGACGCCCTGAGCCTGACTATTTCCACCTCCTCCTCCTCGGACTGGTACTCCAGCCTGACGAGGACGAATCTATCCCTCAGGGCCTCAGACAGCCTTGTCACCCCCACGCTCTCTTCCGGATTCTGGGTGGCTATTATCAGGAAGCCCTCTCTGGCCCTGAGTATCCCGAGGTGCGGCACGTGTATTATCCCCTCGTCCATGACCGGGAGGAGCGCGTTCTGGGCCGACTCGGGCAGCCTGTTCAGTTCGTTGATGAACAGCACCCCCCCGGCCAAGGCGGCCCGGGTCAGCGGCCCCTCGACGAAGGCCTCCCTGACGTAGCCCATCTTCAAGACGGACGGGGGATCCCAGTAGCCGATGAGCTTGGATTCCGTGATCCTCTCATCCCCGTCCACCCTGACGAACTCCCGCCCGAGGTGGTCGGCGACGGCCCTGGCCAGAAGGGTTTTTCCCACGCCCACCGGACCCTCCAGCAGAACGTGGCGCCCGACGCGGGCGGCCATCAGGATTAGCCTGAGCTCCCTCTCCCTGCCGACTATCCCGTGACGGCCGCGTATCTCATCCAGCTCCGACTCCACGAAGTACCCCGATCCGTCCGGGGACGGGCGCGATAATAACGCTACCCCGGCGCGCCGGACACCACGGCGATCCCGCGACTCGTGCCTATCCTCGAGGCCCCCGCCTCAATGAGCCTGATTGCGTCTCCGTAGGTCCTTATTCCGCCGGCAGCCTTGATCCCGGCGGAGTCTCCCACGGCGGACCTGATGATTTTCACATCCTCCACCGTCACACCCCTGGGGCCGAAGCCGGTGCACGTCTTCACGAAATCGGCCCCGCCTTCAACGACCGCCCTGGAGGCCTCCGCTATCTCCCCCTCCGTCAGGAGCCCCGTCTCGATTATCGCCTTCACCATCCCCTCCGGCCTCTCCGCCCTGAAGGCCGCCGCCACCGCCCTGACCTCCGAGGTCACGTAGTCGAGATCCCCGGCCTTCAACCTGCCTATGTTGACTACGACGTCTATCTCGTCGGCCCCGTCCCTCGCCGCCAGCTCCGCCTCCCTCATCTTTACGTCCCTCAAGTTGGCCCCCAGCGGGAATCCGACCACGGTGCAGACCCTGACCCCAGATCCCTCGGCCAGCGACCTGGCCAGACCGACGTAGCACGGGTTCACGCAGACCGCCCAGAAGCCGAACTCCGCCGCCTCCTCCACCAACCTCTCCACGTCGGCCGGCGTGGCGTCGGCCCTGAGCAGGGTGTGGTCTATGACGGCCGCCAGCTCCCTCCTGGTCAGCCTCAAGGTCGCCCCTCCAGTCCAAACCATGAGTCTATGAAAATCCTGGCCACGGAGAAGGTCTGCTCAGGGGTCAATTTAGTCGTATCTATGACCAGGTTGAAGGGACTAAGGTCCTCTCCGAGCCTGAATCCGTATATCTCCCGATATATCTCGAAGGTCTCCCCGTCTCTCCTCTCTATCTTGCGCCTGGCCTCATCCACCTCTATCCCGTCTCTCTTCGCCACCCTGGCGGCGCGGACGTCCAGGTCGGCCTTCAGGAATATGGCCAGCTTGTCCTCGGCGGACAGCAGGTAGGCCATGGTCCAGGAATCCAGCAGCACGTCCCCCCTCTCCTCCGCGATCCTGATGAGCTCCTCATCCACCCTCCTGTCAAAGCTCGGATCCCTCCTCCTCATCTCAAGCGCGGCCCTCCCTCCCTCCCTCTCCCACCAGCCCGGATCCTCGAGCGCCGCCTCGCCGCCTATCATCCTCTTCAGGGCGTCCCCCCCAGAGAAGTAGGCGAGGCCGTAGTGCTCGGCCAGCCTCCTTCCAAGGGTGCTCTTTCCGCTGCCGGTCAGTCCAGAGAGGCATATCTTCATCCGGCTCACCCCCGTCGCGATCGGCCCTCCAGCAGGGCCCTCAATTCATCCTTCCTCAAAAACCTCCACTCGAGCTCGTCCACCCTCCAGTCCGGCAAGACCCGACTCTCCCCCACCTCGGTCTCGCCGAACTGGGCCAGGGCGAGGATGCCAGCCCACGCCACCATGGCGCCGTTGTCCCTGCACAGCTCCGGCGGCGTCACCCTGAGCTCCGCGCCCCTCTCCTCGCACATGATCTCCATCTTCTCCCTCAGTCTCGGGGAGGCGCCGACCCCCCCCACTATGAGCACCTCCCCCCTGCCGGTCGCCGCCAGCGCCCTCTCCGTGACCTCGACCAGCATTGAGAAGGCGACCTCCACGAAGCTCCAGGCGACGTCCTCGGGCCTGACTCCCTGCCTGATCCTCCTCTCCGCCTCTGTGACGAGCCCGCTGAAGGCCATGTCCATTCCCTTCACGGTGTACGGGAGGTCTACCCACTCGCCCTCGATTGAATCCAGCTTGGGGCCGGCGGGAAAACCGAGGCCCAGCTTGCGCCCCAACTTCTCCTGGGCGTTGCCTAGGCCTATGTCCAGGGTCTCGCCCAGGACCCTCACCCTCCCACCCTCTTCCACCAGGATCTGGGTGTTCCCGCCGGCCACGTAGACCACCAACGGATCATCCGCCCCCGTGGCCAGCCTGCCTATCTCTATGTGGGCGATCGGGTGGTTCACCCCGACCAGTGGCTTCCCTCCCCGGAGGGCCAGAGCCCTGGCGGCCAGCGCCCCCACCTGGAGCGGCTGCCCCATTCCGGGCCCCCTGCTGAAGGCCACCAGGTCCACCTCCCCGAAGGTCAGGCCCGCCTCCCTCAGCGCCTCCCTGACCAGGTCGGGGATGACGCGGGAGTGGTGCTCCGCGGCCTCTCCCGGCCTGAACCCGCCGAGGTCGGATCTGATGGCCGACGACACGTTGGCCATTATCCTCCCGTCGGAGTCGACTATCCCGACGCCGGCCGTGTGGGCTGTGGACTCTATCCCCAACGAGATCAATCTGATCCCACCAGCTCCCGATACGCCGTCAACACCTCGTCGAAGTCCACAGGTCCATCCCTGACCAGCTCTGGCGGTCTCACCGTCAGGTCAACTATGGTCGACACGGAGGAGGAGCCTATCCTGCCGACGTCGACCAGCACCTCGGCCCTGGGTATCTCCCTGGCCGCCGCCTCCGCCGTGAAGGGAGGGGGGTTTCCGCTTATGTTGGCGCTGGTGGCCGTGAGCGCCCGGCCGAAGTACTCTATTATCTGGACGGCCACCGAGCTGGCCGGAACTCTTATTCCTATGGCCCTCGGGTTGAGGACGTCCGGGACCGTCTCCTTCTTGGGCAGTATGAACGTCACCGGCCCGGGCAGGAACCTCCTCATTATGGCCTCCGTCAGGTCGTCGAGGCGGGCGTACCTCTTGGCCATCTCGATGCCCGCCACCGCTATGGTCAGCGGCTTGCTCCTCGGCCTGAGCTTGACCCTGTACACCATGTCCACGGCCTCGGGATTCTCCGCATCGGCCCCGAGGGCGTAGGCCGTATCCGTCGGGTATATTATAAGCCCCCCGGAGTCCAGGACCTCCTTCACGTCCCTCAGACAGCTCCCGCTGCAGCCTGCCCTGGACGCGTACCTCCTCAAGTCGACCCCTCCCGCCGCCTCCCCCCTATGTTAATTTGTCGCTTCCCCCCCGACCGCCGGGTGCCTCCTGGGTTGAATTCATCCGATCACGAGAGGCTTGGGAGGGCGCTGGCCTCGATCCTGGAATCTGTCTCCAAGATTATTGAGCCGGGCAAGAGCCTACTTGAGATAGCCGAGGCTGCCGAGGACATGATAAGGTCCTCCGGCTTCAAGCCGGCGTTTCCGGCCAACATATCGGTGGGTCGCACCGCGGCGCACTACACCCCCCCACCCGGCGACGGGAGCGTCGTCCCGGAAGACGGCCTGATCAAGATCGACCTGGGACTCAGAGACGATCGAGGTCTCATAGTCGACGCGGCCAGATCCATAGGGTTCGGCCCGTCTCAGGGTAAAATGATAGAGGCGGCAAAGTCGGCCGTCGAAGCCGCCGCCAGGTCCATGAAGCCCGGCACGAGGATATCCAAGGTGAGCTCCGAGATATACAGGACCATCAGGTCGGCGGGATTCAAGCCTGTGGAGAACCTGTCCGGACACAAGATAGAGCCCTTCAGGCTTCACGCCGGAGTGAGCGTTCCGAACGTTCCCTCCATCACCTCCAGGTACAAGCTTCGCCCCGGAGACGTCTTCGCTGTGGAGCCCTTCGTTGTCCCCGGCGACGCCGCCGGCTTCGTCGTCGAGTCCCCCCCAGCCCTGATATTCTCCCTCAGACGGAAGATCCGCACCAGGAATCTCCTGGAGAGGAAGATCTTAGAGGCCGCCAGGGTGGATTTCGCCGGGCTCCCATTCTGCGAGAGGTGGCTGATTCAGCGCGGGGAGAGGCTGAGCGGCGCCCTAGAGAGACTCGTCCGAATCGGGGCCCTGGACGATTATCCCCCGCTGGTGGAATTCAGCGGGAGGCAGGTGGCCCAGTGGGAGAACACGATACTCGTCACCGAGGACGGCGGCGTCGTGCTGACCGAGTGATGGACGATGCCCAGGACCGCGAAGGGTGCCAGGGGGGAGAGGGAGCTTCTGGACTTGCTGTGGTCTTCTGGAGCCGGGGCCGTCAGGGTGGCCGGCAGCGGGAGCACGGGGAGACCCTCCGCCGATTTGATCGCCGCCGGCCCCGGGGGACTAGCGGTCATAGAGGTTAAGGTGACGTCGAAGGACGCCGTTTACGTGGACTCGGCCGAGGTCAGGTCCGCCAGCAGGCTGGCCTCCGCCATGGGGGGGAGGGCGTACGTGGCGGTCAAATTCACGTCCCTCAGGACGGGCGACTTCTTCATAGTGCCGGTGGAGAAGATGGAGAGGGTCGGCTCCACCTACAAGATTACGGTCGAATGGGCCAGGAGGGTCGGCGTGGGGGCCAGGGAATTCGGCATGATCCTGGCTGGCAGGATCTCCCAGCTGAAGTAACTCAGGGTTTGATCCACTCGAGCTTGTAGTTCCTTATCCTCCCCTCTCCGGCGACCGACACCACCAGGTCCTTCCTCACCGAGGTCGCCACCCTGCCGGCCCTCAGCAGCTCAACCGGCAGGATCTTCCACCCGGGGGCGCTCGCCATGACCAGATAGGGGGCGTGGTCCAAGCCCGGTCCCTTCTCGTAGAGCATGAAGTCAACGCCGTACTTCGACGCCGGCTTGACGACGTACCCCTTCGACCGCCAGAAGGAGAAGACTTTGGCCTTCACCCTACCCCCGACCCGGAGCTCCTCCACCCTCTCGAGGAGCAGATTACGATCGCACGGCTTCCCCCCGACGTTCTCGACCGATAGGACCCCGAGGCTCACCAGGTATATGGCCTCGAACAGGGAGAGGACCAGGGGGACTTCGTACAAGAGGCCCGGCTTCGGCTTCTCCACGCCCATCGGGTGTCCCCAGAAATCGGCCCGGTACAGGGAGCCGCCGGAGGGTCCGTCCCATATCACCACCTTGTCATGGATCAGCCGGCCGGAGCACTTCGGCAGCCCGGCCCTGACCCTCGCCACCCCCATCGGGAGGAAGCTCTCCGCCCTGTAGTATGTGACGTCCAGCTCGTCGTCCACTATGGCGAAGACGAGCTTCTTCCTCAGCCTGCCGGCGTACGCAACCAGATCCAAGAGGTCCCCGTGCATAACGGGCTCGTCCTCCGATAGGGGAACCACCAGTTCCCTGGCCGCAGACTCACCCCTCATGCTGCCCCTGGGATACAACCTGAGGAAGGGGGTCCTCTCCTCGTGTCTGACTATCCTCTCCCTCCTCCTGAGGTCCGAATACACCACAAACTTCAGGAAGTCGTCGGGACGCTTTGACGCCAGGAGCTCCAGCGCGGCGGCCTGGTCGCCGATCCCCTCCACCTCCAGCTCTCCTCTCCCAACCAGGTACGCGGCCTCCAGCAGGCTGAGCCTCGCCGCCCCTCCCTCCGGTCTCCCCCCGTATCCCTCCTCGTAGAGCGTCCTCAGGGTCTGCTCGTCCCCGCTTATCAGGACTCCCCGCTCCCCCCCTCCCTCCAACCTCCCCCTCAATCGACCGGCCGTCACTTCCGCGCAGACCCCCCGCGCGGTCCCGTCCCGAGCACCGTGGAGTTCCTCAGACCACTGAATATGGTCCTCAGGACCTTTGAGGCGAACTCTATTCCTATCTCCGGCTCCGCCGAGTTCCTCACGTGATCAACGAAGTAACCGAGTTCCTCCATCAGGGGCTCCCTCCAGTAGAGCCTCGGAATGGTCGCCCCCTCCTTGTGCTCCACCGTCAGCCTCTGGGACACGTAGTCCAGCTCGGCGCTCCCCTCGGAGCCGGATATCCTCAGCGACCTGACCCCGACCGGGGTGAGCCAGTTGACCTCGATTATCCCTATGACCGACCCCGGGTAGTCCATTACGAGCAGGGCCACGTCCTCCCTCTCCCGGGAGGTGGCGTAGCTGACGAACGTCCTCACGCTGTTCGGCTCTCTCCCCAGGAGGTCCATCTGAACGTACGCCTCGTGAATCGCCAGATCCAGGGTGACGCCTATCTCCCACCTGACGTCCCTCTTTGGGCTCCTCCCTATCCTCTTACCGGATATCAGGTAGGGATCCCCTATCTCTCCCCTCCGGACGGTCTCCTTGAGGGCCGCGTATCCCGGATTGAACAGCTCTATGAATCCCGGGACGACCACCGCTCCCCCCCTCCGCGCCGCGGATATCAGGTCTTCCAGCTCCCTCTCGCTGGTGGCGACGGGCTTCTCTACCAGCACCCCTACCCCCCTCTCCGCCGCCGCGGCCGCGGTCCTGGCCAGATGCTGCGGGGTGACCACGACGCTGACGGCGTCCAGATTCTCCCTGTCCAGCATTCTCTCCGGATCGGAATAGGCCCTGGCCCCGTACCTCTCCCCGATCCTCCTGGCCTTGACCTCGTCAACGTCGGCCACGGCGGTCAGCTCCACCCCCCCGAGCTCCCGGTAGACCCTTGCGTGGGCGGAGCCGAACCACCCGCACCCTATGACGCCGACCCTCAGCCTCTCCATCCGGCCCCCCGCCGCCGCCCGATAAATAACTGTTGAAGCCCCACCGGGGTTCGGTGGGTTGAGTGTCCCTGAGGGGATTGCTGGACCTGGTGAGACCGAAGAACGCCGCCATGTCCTCCCTCGGGAGCCTGATAGGATGGTTGGCCGCCGGGGGGAAAGTCGACAAGCTCCTTCCAGCCGTCTTGGTCCCCCCACTGATTCTCATGGGGGGCAACGCCGTGAACGACCTCTACGACGTGGACGTGGATAGGATAAACAGGCCGGGCAGGCCGATTCCGCGCGGAGACGTATCGCGCCGGGAGGCCGCGGCGGCCTACGCCCTCCTCTCGGCGGCAGGGTCGGCCGTCTCCCTCCTGGGCGGCATCTACCCCCTGGCCGTCGCCGTCACCTTCTCCCTCGCCTGGCTGCTCTACGCCGGGAAGCTCAAGGCCACCGGTCTACCTGGGAACATTCTGGTCAGTCTCGGGGTATCCGCCACCCTCCCCTACGGGGCCCTCTGCGTGGACGGGGTTCCACCGGTGATCTGGCTTTACTCCTCCATAGCCTTCTTCTCCAACCTGGCCAGGGAGTTGGTCAAGGTAGTGGAGGACCTCCCCGGGGATTCGGCCGCCGGGATAGGGACTTTCGCCGTCAGGCACGGGATCGAGGCGACGGAGAGACTGATAAGATCCCTCCTCGTCGGCGCCTCGCTGGCGGCCGCCCTCCCTCTGGCCCTCGGGCTATCCGGTCTCGCGTACGCCGTCGGCGGAGGGGCCTCGGCGCTGGCCCTCCTCTGGATCGCCGCATCGCCCGGCGGCCTCACGGTCGAGGGAGCCGGGAGGCTGAGCTCCGCGATAAAGACCTCAATGGCCGTCGGCCTGCTGTCCATGCTGCTGGATCTGGCCCTCCGCTGATTAGGACTCGGACAGGATCCTTATCAGGCTCTTCCTGAGGAGGACGCCGACCAGGTCGTCGCCGGCCCTCACCACCGGGAGGGCCGGTAGGCCGGCCTCCACCATGGCCGATGCGGCCTCTCCCACCCCCGATCCCTCTCCTATCCTGGGGGGGTCCTCCACCATGACGTCGTCCACCACAACCCTCCTGACGGCGTTCTCGACGTATCTGAAGTCCGAAGTCTCGCGGAGCTCCATGAACGCCCTGGCCAACACCATGTCGGTGATCAGCCCGACCAGCCTCGCCTGCTCCACGACCGGCAGAACCCTGGCTCCGGTGTCCAACATCTTGGCCCTCGCGTGAACTATCCTCTCGCCCGGAGCGGTGGCGGGATAGGGATCCTTGACCAGTTCTCGGACCTCCCTCCCTTCCGGCAGGAGATTCGCCAGGATCTTCAGCAGGTCGGTCTCGGTGACCACCGCCTTCAAATTCCCATCTGAGACCACCGGCAGCGAGCTAACGTCCCTCCTCAGCATGATGGACATGGCCTCCCTGAGGGGCGTGTCGGGCGTCGCGGTTATGGCCGGGGAGCTCATCAGCGCGCTGACGTGTATCCTCTTGGGGAGGACCCTCTCGTACCTCCTCGACCCGAACCCCTCCATGAGGTCCCAGGCCGCTATGACCCCCACGACCCTCCCGTCTTGGATCACCACCAGGTGGGAAATCCCCTCCTCCTCCATGATCTCCAGAGCCTCGGCGGCGCTGGCGTCCTTGCTTATGGTCAGGGGCCTCCTGTCTGGGATCACCTCACCCAGCCTGATCCGATCAAGATTCACCGGCCATCACCAACCCCCTGACGATGTCCGTCTTGGTTATTATCCCGGCCAGCCTCTCCCCGTCCGGAGAGACCGGCAGCCCGCTGAACCCCCACTCTATCATCATCCTCGCGGCCTTGGCCGCGTCCGCGTCCGGCCTGATGGTCACCACGGGGTTGCTCATTACCTCCCCCGCCGTCTTTGCCCTTATCTCCCTGCTGGCCCTGCCGACGTCGGTGTCTATCACCACGGTCTTCTCCCTGAACTGACCGCTGACGTTGGCTACGTCCGTCTTGGTCACAATACCCAAGATCCTCATCCCTGAGTCTACCACGACGACCCTCCCTATCCCCTTCTTGATCATGATCCTGGCGATCCTCTTGACCGAGTGGGTCTCCCTGGCGGTGACTACCTCCCTGGTCATCAGGTCCTGGACCCTGTACCTGCCGGCCATGCTCTCCGCGAAGTACCTGACCACGTCCGTCTTAGTTATCACGCCGATGACCCTTCCGTCCCTGATCACCGGGAGGCCGCTTATTCCCCTCTCCAGCATGATCCT
This sequence comes from Thermoproteota archaeon, assembly GCA_027491915.1. GTDB lineage: Archaea > Korarchaeota > Korarchaeia > Korarchaeales > Korarchaeaceae > JAOZGC01. The sequence goes on from JAOZGC010000004.1 coordinate 18,298, forward strand.
GCCAGCCTCCTCAAGGGAGGCGTCTGGCGAGATGCAGACTGGATCTCTCGTCATGAACCTGCTCACCAGGGAGTTCTCCGGGTTCCTCCACTTCCAGGGCGCCCCCCTCTTCGCCAGGGCCCTGGCCAGGTCCGTGGAGGTTATCACCCCGACGGCCCTCCCCCCTCCATCCACGACCACGAGCCGCTTTATCTTCCTCTCCAGCATCAGGTTTCGCGCGGTCCCCACCGTGACGGTCTCCGGAACCGCGACGACCTCCTTCGACATGTAGTCTCTGACCTTCGCCGCGACCATCGAATGACCTCCCTCAGATGGGGAAGGTTCCGCGGGGGGACTCGGCTATCCTCAACCTCTCCCTCAGCATGAATACTATGTGGGGGGCCACCCTGACCACGTCCCTAGAGGAGATAACGCCCACGAGCCTGTCCCTCTTGTCGACCACCAGAAGCCGCCTTATGTTCCTCTCGGCCATTATCTTGGCCGCCTCAACTACGTCGACGTTCTGCCTTATCTTGACCGGATTCTTAGTCATGATCTCATCGACTTTCACCTCCTCTGGGGGTCTCCCGTCGCCCTTGGCCATGTACCTCGTTATCAGGTCCCTCTCGGTGACTATCCCAAGGATCTTGTCGTCGTCCGCGACTACCACGGACCCTATGCCGTAGTCCCTCATCAGGCGGGCCACCTCTGCCACCGTGGAGCCCGGCCCCACCTTCACCACGTTGGGGCTCATGATCTCCGAGACCGGAACCCCCTCCCTAGCCTCGTCGTCCGGAGGGGGGATCAACGACCACCTCAACCCTTACCCCCTCTCTCATCGATGACCTCGACTCCCCCCGGCGGGAGGACGGATCTGACGGCCTCCTCCGAGAGGGTTAGTTCGAGTCCCACCTTCCGCGCGGCCGCCTCCAACTTCCCTTTTAAAATGTGCACCGCCTCCTCCCGGGGAACCCCGCCCGGAACCACGGTCGCCCACACCACCATGCGATCCGAGGCCGACGGGGGGGCCGATATGAGCGAGAACCGTCCCTCCATCTCAATCAGGCCTATCCTGAGCCTGAGCTCCGGGCGGAAGTACCTCCTCTCCCCGGACACGTAGAAGGATCCCTTTGGTATGAACATCCCGGGCGGAGCATGGACCGAGACCTGATCTCCCCTGACGCAGTACACGTCTGCCCTGGACAGCCCCTGCTTCCAGGCCCTCGAGTAGCAGGCCGCATAGACCGAGGCCTCCCTCAGCGTCGCATCCCCCGGCTCCCTCTCTCCCTCAGATCTAACGACGACGACCGAACCACCCGGCATGTCCACGTGGAGGAAGAAATCCCTAGGCCTCATGTACCTCCTCACCAGCTCCCTGTTGGTGGACCTGTCCCTGCCAGCCACGACGAGGAATCCCTCGGACGACTCGAACCACCTGAATCTCTCGAACCACCTCCTCCTCTCCCTCCTAATTATGAGGGGAACCTCCTCGGCGGGAGGACCCTTCGACCTCATCTTGAGGTTTTCCGCCGCCTCTCTGGCTCTCTCAGCCTTCTTCTCCAGAATCTTCGCCTTGTCGTAGAGTCTTGACGCGTTCTCCGCGGCGGAGAGGTGGACGCTGAGGCCGATCTCCTCCCCCGAGACGTCCCAGATGAGCCTGCCCCGGGCCCTGTCGAGCCTGAATCCTGGGGGGGTCTTCCCCGCCCTGGCCAGGTCTAAGATGGCCTGAAATCGCGCCAGCTCGGAGAACATCCTCTCGGCCGCCATCCTGAAGACCTTGGCTCGGTGCGAGTACTCCACCGCCAGCTCAGCCTGTCTCCCCGCCGAGGCCATCAGCCTCTCGTCCGCCCCTCCCTCCCCGCCAAGCCTGAGCGCTATGGCTGGAGAGAGCACGGCATCCAGCATCTCGGAGAACCCGCCGTCGAATCTCCTCTCCTCCTCGAATCTCTCCCTCAGCCGATCCAGCGGGCGGAGGGAGAACTCTCTCACCTCTCCCTCCTCCAGGTACATCGTCGGCTCCGGATTCTCCGCAGACTTCAGGAGGTTGACCACCCTCTCGGCCATGGACTCCAGCGTCTCCGAATCCAGCTCTCTCGACTTGGCCCTGGGGTCCACCTCGCCGCCCAGGACCTCGTCCAGGTAGGGAGGTCCCATCCCCCATCCATAAGCCAGGCTCTTCCAAATCTCCCGCTCTGATTCGGAGAGGTATCCGACGATCTCCTCCACCGTCAGGGGCGGGGACCGGGAGCCCGACGTCGGGGGGGGCAGGTACTCCCTCCCCCTCCTCAGCTCCCTCCCCCTGACCGTGATAGGCCTGGCGACCTGCAGGATGTTTCCCTTCCCGTCGACCAGCACCAGGTTCCCGCCGCCGAACAGCTCGACCCACAGGTCGAACCTCTCCTCCCCGACCCTTACGCCGAGCCTCAGCACCCTGTCGAAGTCCAGCTGCCTCACCTCCTCTATGGTCCCGCCGGAGATCCACTTCCTCATCCCCATGGCCAGCTGCGGCGGCGTCATGGGTTTCCTCCACTTGTAGGAGCTGAGGTAGACCGCGCCCCCCAGGTAGGCTATCAACTCGGAGACCGTCCCGCCTGGTCCCCTGACGGTCAGGGAGTACAGGTCCCTCGATATGCCGTACACCTTCCTTATCCGCAGCGGGATCCTCCCGGCGAGCTCTCCCGCGACGGCCCTGACCTCTAGCCCCACCAGGCTGAGCCTCATACCGGCCGCGCCGAGACTATCTGTATTTTAATTGGGGTGCGGAGCCCGACGATCTGATGAGATCCAAGGACCTGGTGTTCTACGCCAAGGTCTCAGTCCTCTCGGCGCTGGGCCTCTCGGCGGGCGTCATGTCCCTCTATCCGGACGAGGGCATCCTCCTCTTCGTTGCCGGCAACTTCGTCGTTGGGGCGCTGCTCGCGTTATCGAGCAGGGGCTCGCTGGCGGAGCTGGGTCTCTACGGTGTATTCAGGGAGTTCGCCGGGACCGCCTTTCTGGCCTTCATATTCTTCTGGACCTTGGGCCTCAACGCGACTTCTGGCGCCCCCGCCATCTTGGTCGCCCCGGCCGGCGGCGGCCTCACGCCGCTGTATGAGCCGACGCCGGAGGGGATGGTCCCGGGGCGGATCGGGTGGATCAACGCCGCGTACATCCTGAGGTTCGACGGATCCCACCTATCAATGCTGGTCGGTCGCGTGGGGGACGTCAGCTCCTTATCCATGGGGAACCTGACCGTCTCGCTCAGGGATTCCCACGTCCAACTGACCCAGGAGGTCGACCTCCCGCGGCGGGGCGATCTGGACCTCGGCTGGGCCGCCGTCCACGTGGGCGAGGAGGTGAGGATAGTGGTCGGCGGAGAGAACCTGACGCTCGACGATCGCAACGTCAGCCTTCAGGTTGAGGGGGTCCCGGTCTCGGTCTCCCTTCCAGGAGACGGGCGCCTCAGGGCTTCCTTCGGTCCGATCCCAATGGAGGGGGATTTAATCAACTTGACCGGGTCCCCCCTGGGAGAGGTCGCCTCCCTGGTGATCCGCGAGGATGGCAGGCTCGCCGCCTTCCTCCCGAAGGTGTTCCAGGGACAGAGGACCGTCAGGGTCACGCTGTCCCCATCGGACCGGGCGGGAGAGGTCTCCGGCTACATAGTGGTCCTTCCCTCCGCCGGGGGGTGATCCAACGGGGTACGAGTACCTGGACGCGGGGGGGGACGTCGCCTTCAGGGCCTGGGCCGGATCGCTGGGCGAACTTTTCTCCGAGTGCGCCCTGGCCATGTACGATGCCATGGTCGATGTGAGCACTGTTGAACCGACGTCCGAGCGTCGAGTGTCCCTCTCTGCCCCAAGCCTGGATCTACTGCTGCATAAGTGGCTCTCGGAGCTCCTATTCATAACCGACGTCGAGGGCCTGGTCTTCTCCGAGTTCGCCGTGGAGGTGGATCCATGGGGAGAACCCTCCGTGGACGCGAGGGTCCGCGGGGAGCCGCTGGACCCGCGGAGGCACCGGATCAAGACCGGCCTGAAGGCGGTGACCTATCACGACCTGTCCGTCCGGAGGGAGGGCGAGACCTGGGTGGCCCGCGTTACGATAGACGTGTGAGGCGCGAGACCAAAACTTATAAACCGGGTGACCGCGTCCGGCGGGAGCGATCGGAGGGGACTCCGACAATCCTCGAGCCGGTGGTGGCCGATGCCTAGGAGGGGATCCCTGCAGTTCAGACCGAGGAAGAGGGCCAAGACCCAGAAGGCAACCTTCAGATCTTACGCCGCCCGCCTTCGGGAGGGAGTGGGTCTCGGTGGGTTCCCCGGCTACAAGGCCGGGATGACCCACGTGCAGATGGTCGAGGACAGGCCGGGCAGGCTGACCACGGGGCAGGAGGTGGTCACGGCGGCGACCGTGATAGAGACCCCGCCGGTGAGGGCGGTCGGGCTGGTCGGGTACGTGAGGACCCCATACGGGGAGAAGACCTTGACGGCTGGACTGCGCCTCGACTCTCCCGGGGACCTGTCCAGGAAGGTGAGGCTCCCGGATGGGGGAATAGACACCTTGGGGGCTGCCGTGGAGAAGATGAGGGCCGCGGGAGAGAGGCTGTCCTCCGTGCGGCTCCTGGTTCACACGATCCCCAGGTTGGCGGGCCTCCCCAAGAAGACCCCCGAGATCCTCGAGATACCCCTGATGGGCGGATCCTCTCCCGCCGAGGTCCTGGAGGCGGCCGAGGGCATGGTTGGGAGGTTCATACGGGCTTCGGAGGTTTTCTCCCCGGGAGAGCTTATCGACGTGACCGCCGTGACTAAGGGCCACGGCTGGCAGGGGGTCGTGAGGAGATTCGGCGTGTCCCTCCTGAGGCACAAGGCCGGCAAGGCCAGGTGGAGGGTTGGCAGCCTGGGCTCGAGGCATCCTCCCTACACCACGTGGAGGGTTCCCCGCGCGGGTCAGACCGGCTATCACAAGAGGACGGAGTACAACAAGAGGGTGCTGTTCATCGGACAGGCGAAGTACGACGAGGAGATGAATTTGAGGGAGCCGTCACCCGAGATAAACCCCCCGGGAGGGTTCAGGCGGTACGGCCTGGTTCGGGGGGACTACCTCGTCGTGTCCGGTTCGATACCCGGCCCCGTCAAGAGGTTCGTCATGATGAGGCACGCCGCGAGGCCGCACATCTCATCGCTAGGCGAGCCTCAGATAATTAGGATATGCGGGGTGAGGACGAAGTGAGCTCGTCTGAGGAGGTGTCGACCTTGAGCGGGCGGGCCGTGATCCTCGATCTTGAGGGAAAGGCCGTCGGCGAGGTAGACCTCCCCCCGGTCTTCCGCTGCCTCGTTAGGGCGGACCTAATAAGGAGGGCCTACCTATCCGCTCTGACCGCCAGGATCCAACCCCAAGGCCGCGACCCGATGGCCGGGAAGCGCACCTCCGCGGAATCTTGGGGGGCTGGCAGGGGGGTATCCCGGGTTCCGAGGGTCAAGGGTCGGGGTTATCCCAAGGCGGCGTCCGGCGCGAGGGCCGCCATGACCGTGGGCGGAGTGAGGGTGCACGCCCCCAGGGTCGGCAGGGTGGTCTGGGAGAGGATCAACAAGAAGGAGCGGGAGCTGGCGATCAAGTCGGCTATAGCCGCCACGGCCGACATCGGCCTGGTCGGAGCCAGGCACAGGATAGACGGCCTGACCTCCGTGCCGCTGGTGGTGGAGGACTCCCTGGAGGGTCTGGAGAGAACGGCCGATGTGTACTCCTTCCTGGAGAGGATCGGGTTGGGTCCGGAGCTCAGGAGGGCCAAGTCCAGGTTCAGGAAGATCAGGGCTGGCCGGGGGAAGATGAGGGGTCGCAAGAGGAAGTCGGCGAGGGGGCCCCTCATAATATACCGCAGGGACGGGGGGATATTCCGGGCGTCGCGGAACATCCCCGGCGTGGACGTCTCCTCGGTCGACAACCTCAACGTTCCGCTCCTCGCCCCGGGCGGAATCCCGGGCAGGCTCGCCATCTACACCGTGTCTGCCCTGGACAGGATGAGGGAGAGGTGGTGATCCTTGGATCCCTTCTCCATACTCAAGAGACCCGTCGCCTCGGAGAAGGTCGTCAGGATGATAGAACGCGAGAACAAATTGGTGTTCGTGGTCGACAGGAGGGCGAACAAGAAGATCATAAAGGCGGCGGTCGAGGAGGCCCTGGAGGTGAGGGTGGAGAGGGTGTGGACCTCCATAACCCCCAGGGGTGAGAAGAAGGCCGTGGTTAAATTGGCCCCGGAGTACAGGGCCAGGGACGTGGCCTCAAGGTTGGGAATACTGTGAGGTGTTCGGTTGGGGTGATCTGAGGTGGGCAAGCGACTGATAGTCCAGCGCAGGGGCAGGGGGGGAATACAGTTCAGGTCGAGGGATCACCTGAAGAGGGGGCCGGCCAGGTACCCCCACTGGGTGGGCCTGGGAGAGACCGTCGAGGGGGAGATAGTGGAGTTCCTCCACGAGCCCGGCAGGTGGACCCCCCTGGCCAGGGTCCGACTCGAGGGCGGGGGGGAGTTCATCTACATCCCCCCGGAGGGGGTTCACAGGGGCCAGAGGATAACTCTGGGTCCGGGTGGGTCTCCGGCCACGGGGAACGTTCTCCCGCTGGAGATGATACCGGACGGAACCCTGGTGTGCAACGTCGAGATTAGGCCTGGTGACGGGGGCAAGATGGCCAGGCGGAGTGGGAGCTACGCGGTGGTGTTCTCCCACGAGCCAGGGGGCGTCGTCCTCAGGCTGCCGTCCGGCAAGGAGAAGAGGGTCTCCCCGAGGTGCAGGGCCACCGTCGGAGTGGTGGCCGGCGGCGGCAGGATAGAAAAGCCCCTGGTCAAGGCCGGCAATGCCTGGAGGAAGGAGAGGGTCCACCCGAAACGCTGGCCCAGGGTCAGGGGAGTTGCGATGAACCCGGTCTCCCACCCGCACGGAGGCGGATCCCACAAGAGACCTGGAAAGCCGACCACCGTCCCCAGGACCGCGCCGCCCGGACAGAAGGTCGGTCACATAGCCGCCAGAAAGACCGGCAGGGCCAAGAAGAGGGCCAAGTTCTGAGTCGGACGATTCATTTATTACGGCGGGCCGCGCCCGGTGGGTGGGAAGTGGAATGCCGAGGGAGTTCACCTACAGGGGCAGGACCCTCGAGGAACTCCAGTCCATGCCGCTCGATCAGCTGGCGGACCTCATGCCGGCCCGGATAAGGAGGACGCTGAAGCGCGGCCTGAGTCCCGAAAACAAGAAGCTACTCGAGAAGGTGAAGAAGGTCAGGAAGTCCGGGAACGGGGCCGAGATAAGGACCCACAGGAGAGACATGCCCGTCCTCCCAGAGATGGTCGGCCTGAAGATGAGGGTCCACAACGGGAAGGAGTTCGTCGAGGTTGAGATAACCCCGGAGATGATAGGTCACTACCTGGGAGAATTCGCCATGACCAACAGGATAGTCCAACACGGCAGGCCGGGCAAGGGGGCGACGAGGTCAAGCAAGTTCATCCCACTGAAGTGAGGGGGGAGTCCACCCGCGGGGCGGACCTCCTCCACACCATCCGGTCCGCGGGATCCGCCGGGGTAGCCTAGCCAGGACAAGGCGCCCGCCTTGAGAGCGGGTGGCCCGCGAGGGCCTCGTGGGTTCGAATCCCACCCCCGGCGTTCCGAGGGCCAACCTCTGTAGTCCTCACCCCCCACCCGACCTTTACTGACCGGCGGGGTGGGAGGACAGCTGGAGGGACCTTAAGGCTCGGGGCTCCGATCGAACCGCGGCCTCGTGTCGGCGGCCCAGCGGGTCTAGCGGCCCCTAGGTCATCATCACTATGCTTATCTTCACGTCCTCGGGAATGGTCACACCCATCATCCGCCTTATGAATCTCTCGTCAGGATTGTGCACGTCTATCACTCTCTTGTGTATCCTGAGCTCGTACCTGTCGTACCTGTTGGTCCCCTCTCCCGACGGGTTTCTCAGGGTGGTTATTCTCAGCCGCTTGGTCGGCATCGGTATTGGGCCCCTCAGCCTCACTCCCATCTGCTCGGCCAACTCCTTGAACTGCCTGGCCACGCTCTCCAGGTTCTCCACGTTCGTGCTCGTGAGCTCAACCCTCAGCTTCTCGACCAAACCCGATCACCATCCAAAAATTGGGTCGGGGGAAATTAACCTGAACTCCCCCAAGAGTCGACCTCCGGTCTGCTCGCCGACCATCCATGCCTCAGACCTACTTCTTCCTCTCGACGGGCACCACGTCGAGCACTATGCCGGCGGCGACCGTCATCCCCATGTCCCTCACGGCGAACCTGCCCAGCTGTGGTATCTCACTGTACTTCTCCACGACGAAGGGCTTCAACGGCATGAACTTGACTATGGCTGCCTCCCCCTTCCTGATGAAGGATGGGTTCTCCTCCAAGACCTGACCCGTCCTGGGATCGAGCTTCTTCTCGATGCTGATCATCTTGGCGGCGACGTGCCCCGTGTGCGCGTGTATGACCGGGCTGTAGCCGGCCGCTATCGCCGTCGGGTGCTGGAGGACCACTATCTGGGCGGTGAACTCCTGGGCTACGGTCGGGGGACTGTCCGGGTGTCCTATCACGTCTCCCCTCTTTATGTCCTTCTTCTCTATCCCCCTGACGTTTATCCCTATGTTGTCCCCGGGTTCCGCCTTGTCGAGCCTCTCGTGGTGCATCTCTATGCTCTTCGCCTCCCCTACCTTGTGTATCGGCTCGATGATTATCTTGTCTCCGGGCTTGAGGACCCCGGTCTCCACCCTGCCGACGACCACGGTTCCGACGCCGGTTATGGTGAAGACGTCCTGGACCGGTATCCTGAGCGGCTTGTCGACGGGCTTCGGTGGGGCCTTGAACGTGTCCAAGACCTCGTAGAGGGTCGGGCCGGTGTACCAGGGCATGTTCTCGCTCTTCTTTATCACGTTGTCGCCGACCATCCCGCTGCAGGGGACGAAGGCTATCTTGTCCGGATCGTATCCAACCTTCCTGAGCAGGTCGGCCACCTGGTCCTTGAGCTCCTCGAACCTCTTCTGATCGTACTTGACGCTCTCGTCGTCCATCTTGGATATGGCCACTGCCAGCTGGGAGACGCCGAGCGTCTTTATCAGGAAGACGTGCTCTATGGTCTGGGCCTGGACCCCCTCACCCCTCTTGGCCGACACGACCAGGACGGCCCCGTCCGCCTGGCTGGCCCCCGTTATCATGTTCTTGACGAAGTCCCTGTGACCCGGGGCGTCTATTATCGTGATCATCCTGTGGGGGGTCTCGACCTTGGTGTGGAAGAGGTCTATGGTCATCCCCCTCTCCCTCTCCTCCTTCAACCTGTCGACCACCCAGGCGAACTTCGCGTCGTGGGCCATCTCCTCGGGTGGAAGCTCCTTTATGAGCCCGGCGTCCCAGAAGAGCCGCCCTATCAGGGTGGACTTTCCGTGGTCCACGTGTCCCACGAACACAACGTTCACGTGCTCCTTCTCTGCCGGCATACCACACACCCCAACATCGCTCTCTCCATCAGGGCCTCTCGGCGGGCCGCCGCCCCGAATCGTATTTTTAAACATTCCCGGAGGCGAGGCCCCACGTGAACCCGGATGGGGAGCGCAGCAGACCGAACCGAGATCGGGGATCTCCTCTCCGGAGGGCAGAGGACGACCGCCCTCCTGGCGACGATGCCCGCTCTGATCATGCTGGCGGCGGACGTGTCGGTCAGAAGGGCGGGACTTGGATCTCCCGCGCCAACATGGACCGGGTTGGGCGCGATGCTGCTGGCGCTCGGACTCTTCTTCTTCATAGACCGGTTTGCCGCCGGGATACTGGAGAGCGGCGGCCCCAAGGAGGCCCTGGCGAGGTTCAGGTTTGCCGCCGCCTCAGCGGCGGTGGTGCTCCCCTCACTGGGTTGGCTGTCGATAATCTACTCCTACTCTTCGGAGCCGCTGTTCAGCGCGCTGGTCTTCCTATCCGTGTCATACTCAGCCCTTGGGATAACCTGGAAGAGATTTTCCACGGCCTTGGAGGAATTCTCCCGCGAGAGACCAGAGAGGAGGGGCGGGGAAGGGAGGACCGGAGACAAGAGGATCAAGTCATCCGGAAAGAGGGGTGGAAAGAAGTCCGGAGAGGGCGGGAAGGAGAAGAGGGACCGGCGCGGGCGCCGGAAGAGGCGGGGGGAGTCGAGCTAATAGAGGAAACCCCTCCTAATGTTGAGGGTCGAGTCCGTCAGGTTCATGGAGTCCGAACCGGACGTCAGCCCGGCGACCGCCCTTATCGCGTCGATGTTCTCCGGAATCACGATGGCCTCTTGATGTATCGCCTGTGCCAGGAAGATCCACCTACCGTCGGAGGAGATGGAGTCCGCCCAGACTACGTTCTCGTACACGTCGCCCCTCCCCCTCCCCAGCATCCTCCCGATCCTGAATACGTCGGACGTTGAGGAGAACCCGTGCCGCGAGCTGACCAGGGTTATCCTCCTCTCCCTGAGCAGCACGTCGATCACATCCTCCTTGCCAACCTCCGAGGCGAGCCTGAGCCCCATCATGTGGACGTGCGCGTGGGTGACCGGGACCTTGACGGCAGAGGTGAAAACCCTCAGTCCGGGGATGACCTCCCTAAGGTCCGCGGCGTGGTGCGATGGCACGGACACCGGATCCAAGACGGTGGCGTCTATCGGGCCCTTCTTGAACTCGTGCGGATCCGCGGCCCTCCTGACCAGATTGGCAATCACCATCTCAACTCCGAACTCCCTCTCCAAGGCCCACACCAACCTGGCCAGGCCAGTGGTGTTGCAGGAGACGACCCTCACGTACCTCTTCCCGACGGCAGCGTCGTAGTTGACCTGGGCGACGAAGCTGACCTCCCCGATCGACGGCTCCTCTCCCCCCTGGAACACGGCTGGCCTTCCCCCACGCTCGTAGTAGGGACGGTTCAGCCTCCCCCTTCCGGATGGGGTGGCGTCGACGATCACGTCGCTCTCCCCTATCAGGTCCTCCGTCGTTCCGGCGACCTCTATCCCGCTGCCCTCCCAGGAGTTATCTTCTCCCGGAGGGGCGAACAGTCTCACCCCCTCAGAGGCCGCCAGCCTCGCCCTGTAATCGGGCCTGGCCTTGGCGACGCCGACGAGATCCATGTCCGGTTGGAGCCTCACCGCGTCGGCCACCCTGGATCCTATCGTGCCGTAACCTATCACCCCGACCCTGATCAACTCCTCCCCCCTCCCCTGACCAGCGTCCTCCCCCTGACGAGCGCCTCCACGGCGGGCAGCGGCAGCCCGGCCAGGCTGTAGAGGACGGCCCCTCCGGCCGTGTAGACCCTGCACCCCTCGGCCTTCGCCATCCTGGCCGCGACGCTGAGGTGCCCGCCGCACAGCACCGCCTCCCTCCTCGCCTGGGCCGCCGCCCTGACCATCTCTATGGTCCCCCTCCTGTACCTGGGATCCTCGAACAACCCCATGGGTCCGTTCGCGATTATCACGTCGTTCTCCCTTATCCTCTCGGCGTAGACGCTCACGGTCCCGGGTCCTATGTCGACTATCCTACCCCTGGGGGGGATCGCGTAGACCGGGACGGAGGTTTCCCTGCCATCCAGGTCGACCACGAAGTCCACCGGATAGTAGACCCTGTCTCCGTGGTTCCTAAGGAGCTCCCTGGCAGCCGGGATGAGGATCCCCCTCTTCTTTATCCCGCCGAGGTTGTCTCCGACGTCATGACCCGCGGCCGAGGCCATGAGCACCCCTATCAGCCCCCCGGTCAGCACTACGTTGACCCTCCCGGTCCTGAGGGCGTGCTCAATCACCCTCAACTTGTCCTCAACCTTTGCGCCCCCCACGAGGAACGCCCTCGTTCCCTCGGTCGACTCTATCTCCCTCATCTCGGCGAGCATCCTCTCCATGAGCCGCCCTGCCGCGGACGGCAGTATGTACGGGAAGGCCACAAGGGATGGCTGCGATCTGTGGGACGCCTGGAAGGCGTCATTCACGTAGGCGTCGAATAGGGGGGCCAGCCTGCGAACGAAATGGGTCCTCAACAGGTCCCTGGGATCGGCCTCTATGTTCTCCTCCGAGTGGAACCTGAGGTTCTCCAACATGAGCACATCTCCCGGTCTAAGCTGGTTGATGGCCGACCTGGCCTCCGAGCTCAGGACCGAGTCCACCCTCATCACGTCCACGCCGAGCACCTCGGCCAATATCGCCGCGTGCTGTTCCGTCGAGGTGAAATCCCACGTTCCCGGTCTGCCCTGATGCGTTCCAACGACCACGGCCGCCCCCCTGTCCAGGATCTCCCTGACGGTGTCTGCGGCCTGCCTTATCTTAGTCTCGTCCATTATCCCCCCGTCGGAATCTATGGGGACGTTCATGTCCGACCTGAGGAAGATCCTCTTTCCCTCCAGATCGAGGTCCTCCAGTCTAGGTATTTCTCCCTCCACCGGGCGCACCCCCCGCATCCGGGCGTCACCCGGAGACCACCGCCCCCTCGAGGGCGTCCTTGCAGGCGCACCCCCTCTCCTCCGGTATCAGCGAGACGGCGCCCTCGAGGATCGACCTGACGTCGTCCATCCTCCTGGAGAATATCTCCTTCACCTCGTCGTGGGTCAGCTTGGCCGCCCCGGCCACGCCCGCCGCGTAGTTCGTCACGACGGCCACGGTCGCGTAGCACATCGCCAGCTCCCTGGCCAGCGCGGCCTCCGGGCACCCGGTCATTCCCACCACGTCGCCCCCCAGGATGCGAAGCGCCCTGATCTCCGCCGCGGTCTCGAACCTGTTACCCTCGGTGCACACGTACACGCCGCCGTCGACGACGTCCACCCCGGCGCGTCTGCCGGCCTCCACGAGGGCCCTCCTGAGCTCCGGACAGTACGAGCTCGGGGTCATCGACACGTGGACGACGCCCCTGATCACCCTCCCCCCCACCTCTATCTCGGTCTCCCCGTCGTAGTACGTGTAGGCCCTGCCCTTCGTGAAATCCATGAAGTCGTCGGGCACTAGCAGCGTGCCCGGTCTCAGCTTGGGGTCTATTCCCCCTACCGCGTTGGTCGCGAGGACCCTCTCCACCCCGACCTTCCTGAGCGCCAGCAGGTTTCCCCTGTAGTTCACCCTGAAGGGTGGGATCCGATGTCCCCTGCCGTGCCTCGGCAGGAAGGCCACCGACCTCCCGCCCAGACTCCCCATACTGAGCTCAACCCGGCCAAACGGCGTGTCCACCTCGACGGTCCTCGGGGAGTCCAGCAGGGAGTAGAGCCCGCTGCCCCCTATTATCCCTATCCTGGGCATCGTCCACCCCCCTCGCATCCCTTCGAATAATTTATATCCCACGTGGAGGTCGGCGCTGCCGCCTGGTCCTGAAAGAATCCAACGTCTGTCAGACCGGGAGGGGGTATTATGGCCCTAGCGACCATAGGCGGAAGACCTGTCCTGATCCTTAAGGAGGGGACGACCCGAACCAGGGGAGAGGAGGCCCGGCGGACGAACATCATGGCTGCCCGGGCCATAGCCGATGCCGTCAGGACCACCCTCGGTCCCAAGGGCATGGACAAGATGATAGTGGACTCCCTGGGAGACATAACCGTCAGCAACGACGGGGCGACCATACTGCAGGAGATGGAGGTCGCCCACCCGGCCGCCAAGATAATGGTGAACCTGGCCAAGGCCCAGGACAAGGAGGTCGGCGACGGAACCACGACCGCCGTGGTGCTGGCGGGTGAGCTCCTGGCCGAGGCCGAGAACCTACTCAACAAGAACATACACCCGACCATCATAATAGACGGCTACGAGAAGGCCCTCAGGTTCGTCGAGGAGGAGCTGGACAAGCTGGCCGTCCCCGTCGATCCGAACGACGAGGACATGCTGAGGAGGGTGGCCGAGACCTCCATGAGCAGCAAGCTCGTCAGGGGGGCGAGGGCCAAACTCGCCGAGGTGGCCGTCAAGGCGGTCAAGTCGGTGGCCGAGAGGCAGGGAGACCGGACGGTCGTCGACATAGACAACGTCAAGATAGTTAAGAAGAAGGGAGAGGGCCTGGCGGAGACCGAATTCATCCGGGGGGTGGTCCTCGATAAGGAGGTGGTCCACCGCGACATGCCGAAGACCGTCAGGGATGCAAAGATAGCCCTCCTGAACCTGTCCCTGGAGGTCAAGAAGCCGGAGATAGACGTGGAGGTTCAGATATCTACCCCCCAGGAGCTCAGGGCCTTCATAGACCAGGAGACCAAGATGCTACAGGAGAAGGTTGAGAAGATTGCCTCCACCGGCGCGAACGTCGTCTTCTGCCAGAAGGGGATAGACGAGGTGGCCCAGCACTTCCTGGCCAAGAAGGGCATACTGGCCGTCAGGAGGGTCAGCGAGAAGGACATGAGGAGGCTCGAGAGAGCCACCGGCGGCCGCATCATAAACAACTTGGACGACCTCTCGCCGGAGCACCTCGGGAGCGCCGGCCTGGTGGAGGAGAGGAAGATAGGAGAGGACAGGATGGTCTTCGTCCAGGAATGCAAGGATCCCAAGGCCGTCTCCATACTGATAAGGGGAGGGGCCGACACGATCCTGGATGAGGCGGAGAGGGGGATCAAGGACGCGCTCTACGTGGTCAGGAACGTGGTGGAGGATCAGAAGGTGGTCTACGGCGGGGGAGCAATTCAGCTCGAGCTGGCTAGGAGGCTGAGGGACCACGCCGAGAGGTTCGGAGGCAAGGAGCAGCTCGCAATAGAGGCCTTCGCCAATGCCCTCGAGTCCATCCCCAGGACGCTGGCCGAGAACGCCGGGATGGATTCCGTCGACGTGCTGGTCCAGCTCAGGAAGAAGCACGCCGAGGGGGCCACGGACTACGGGGTCGACCCGGTCGAGGGGAGGATAGCCTCCATGAAGGAGCTGGAGGTGATCGACACCTTCAGGGGAGTGAAGAACTCGGTGTCCTCGGCCACCGAGACGGCGATCCTCATAATAAAGACCGACGACATAATAGCCGCCAAGCCGTACGAGAAGAAGGAGAAAAAGAAGGAGGAAGAAGAAGAGGAGGAGGGCAAGGAGGGCAGCAAGTTCGAGTTCTAAGGGATCCGCCGTCGGTTCCCCCCTTTCCCATCACCCCTACTTTTCCACTTTTCCCCCATCTCCTTACCTTACTCCCGGCCTCTCGTTCCGTGATCTCGCCGTTTCGTCTCCTCACCAACCTCCTCTCCCGAACGCTCACTCCCCCCTTCTCTTTCTCTTCGTTGCCAGGATGCCTATCAGGGCCAGAGGATACATGGCGTACAGGTAGGGGTGAACGGGCCCCGATTCTATCCAGACCATCATGGCGCTGGTCAGTATCCCGTTGAACGCGGCGAATATCCCCCTTCTATTCCTGGGCGTCGAGGAGGCGAGCCGGAACACCGCGCCCCCAATCAGCCCTATGGCCAGGGGTACCAGGACCACCCCTGCCGCGCCGAAGTCTATCCAGATCGGTCCTACCAGGGAGGTGGTGTAGGCCACTGGCCTGCCGACGGCGGCCTCTCCCGTCAGCGGTCCGATCAGGGGCCTGGGGATCCCCATCATGGTGAGTATCGGATTGAGGAAGAGGAGCACCCCCCAGCTCCTCCCCGCGGGGCCGTAATCCTTCAGGACGAGCGTCAGGCAGTGGAGGGTGAACCCGGCCCGACTGACGGAGACGTACCAGGGGTCGCCAGCCAGCCCCATCTTCGCCATGAGTATCATCTTCTGCCCGACGAACAGCGCGGCCATGGGGAGGGCCAGCAGGACCACCACCGTCCTGGCCCTTATGGAACCCATCATCCACATCGTCAGCACCAAGGTGCCGAGGGCGACGAACACGTCCAACCTGAATCCGGATGGGAACGTGAGCGCCACCGTGCCGACGGCGAGAGCTGCCTGGAGGGCGATCTCCCCCCCTCTGTCCAGGGTCCCCTCCTCCCTGAGGGCGGCCGCGGCGGCCGAGATCGCTCCGACGCCGAGCACAAACGCCGAGTAGCTGAGGGACCATATCTCGTCGTGTCTCCTCAGCTCCGGATACAGGAGGGGTATGCTTCCCCTGGAGAAGTAGCTGTAGGCCAGCCCGACGATCCCCATCGAGACCAGAGGGAGGGCGAAGTGGGTCAACCTCTTGGGCCCTGGCGGCCTTATCTCCCCCATCCTGCCGGCGACCCGCTCCCCGAGCAGGAGGCCCGCCACGTAGCTGGATATGCCGATGGTCCAAAGAAATAACCCCAGAACTTCCGTTTCCGGATAGAGCACGGGAAGTGGGCTTATCAGCGCGAGGACGACGTAAACCGCGAACAGGAGGGGGATCAACACGTGGGGCGACAGGAATCCCCTCCTCTCGACCGCCCACCTGAGCGGCCTCAGGATAAGGCTCTCCCTGAAGGCGGTCGCAGCGGGAGAGGTGACGCGGGCGATCCTCTCCTCTACCTCCTCCAGGACGGAGGCCGCCCGCCCGCCCGGTGAGGCGACCCCCCCCAGCGCGCCGGCCGCCCCGAACAGGACGCCGGCCAGCCTCTCGCCCAGATACAATTCCACGTCTAGGATCGACCAGAGAACCCTGAGGAGCAAGCTGTCGTCCGCAAGGCCCAATCGAGACTCACCCCTCCTCCCCGAACGTCGTGGACACCCTCACGTACCTGACCCCCGGCATGGACCTGATGTCCCTCAGGATCTCCGCCTTGACGCCCATGGAGACCTCTCCCTCCATGACCACCTTGAAGTTCAGGTCGTACGCCAGGACCTGTCCCCTCCCCAGGAAGGATTCCAAGATGTGCGTCGCTCTGCCCACATCACCCAGCGGGACGTCCTGGAAGGACAGATAGAGAGGGTAGTCTACCGAGCCTGCGAACCGGATTAGACCCCCAGAAAAGCGGTTCAACACGGTCTCCAACCAGTACACCGGAATCCGCCCCTCCCTTATTCCCTCCAGCATCGCCTCGTCGATCAGCTTGAAATTCACGTAGATCCGAGCCCTCGCACCCGCATCCCGGATGAACCCCAAGATTCTCTCCCCAAGGGACTCGATCTCGGAGAGGTTTTCCAACCTCCTGGGGCCGACGTAGACCACCATCTTGTTCGCCGCCCTGGTCGCCCTGACCCTCACGTACAGGGGATCAAGCTCCAGCGGCACCGGTTCCTTCAGCTTCTGATCGTCGGAGTAGACCACCAGGCTCTCTCCGTCCCCCCCGAAGAGGACCGAGTACCGGTATGAGCGCACCACCATTCCCGTCACGTTGATCACGCTGCCGTTGCTCTCCATACCGTAGGCGCTGCCCTCGAGCGAGAATCCCCTGTCTCTGTAAAACCTGGCCACGTAGGCCAGCGAAGTACCGGTTCCTATGTCGCCCTCGTAGAACGACTCGTAATCCGCCCTCATGACGGCGGACGCAGCCAAGAAGACTATAATCGCCAGATCCAGCGAGACAGCGATCAGCCTGCCGAGCCTCAAGGAGATCACCTCCTCAGCAGGATCGCCTCACCTCGATCAGCCTCATACCGTGCTCCAAGGCTAGCCTCTCGACGGCGTCCAAGTCCGCGTCGTGCCTGATCAGGACGAGCACCAGGCTGACGGAGAACCGGTGGTCGATCAGTCCGTACTCCCCCGACACGATCTCCCGGACGGCGTCCTCAGCGCCGACCACGCTCCGAATTGGGCTGAACGTGTAGCTGACAACGGCCTCTCTCCCCGCCGTCCTCACCAGGAAGGCGCCCCTCCACCCGGCCAGCACGTCCGTCACGAGGCTCCCGGGTATGGCGCCCCTATCGGCGAGGAATCCGGAGTCGGCCAACACGAAGCACTCCAGGGCCCCCACCTCACGCAGGGCCGAGCACATCCTCGCGATCTCCCGAGCCTCAACCTCGCCCGTCGGGCTCTCCGGCCCCAGGGCCGCCAGATCGTAACCGTCCTCTCTCTTTGGATATATTTTGGTCCTTACTGGTATTCCATCTACAAATCTATAGGTAAAATCGTCGGATAGAATCACTGTATCATTTCGTATTGGGTCATATAATATAAAATATTTGGAGGTCGCATATATCAACTTGCCCGAGAAGTTCCCGTACCCCCCCTCCCTCATGGCCGCCGTGACGGCGAGCCAGGCGTCGAAACCCCTCCTGGTGGTCCCAACGTAGGTGGCGTAGACCCCCCCGGCTTCGGCCCCCCTTATGTCGAAGTACCCGTCAGTTCCCCTCGGCGGGAAGCCGAGGACCAGGACGACCAGGGTCCCGGCCAGGGCCGCGTCTAGCGTCAGACCCGCCGTCCGGATCCGGACCAAAGGCTCACCGGACACCGGCATTTCGCGGCGCAAATAAAAGTTGCAACTGGCCCGGGGGGAAGGTCCGGCATGCTCGCCCTCCAGGGGGCTGCGAGGCGGCTCAGAGGGGGGTTCCTCCACCCCGTGTCCCTGCTGGCCCTCGGGTACCTCTCCATGGCGGCCGCAGCGCACCTAGAGGGCTTCGACCCGGGACCCGAGGCGGCGGCCTTCATGTTGGTCGGCGTGGGTTCTGCGGCCGCGGGATCGTGGTCGGCTAGGAGGTTCCCCTGGCTGGTCCCGCCGCTCGCCTCCCTATCATCGGCCGCGTACCTGCTCTCCCTCTTCTGGGGGATCCTGGGTCCCGCCGCCGCGCTCCCGGCCGTCTCGATGGTGGCCGCGTTGTGGCTGATGCGGACGGCCCGCCCACCCGGGATTCGACTCGCGAGGCTGGTGTACCTGCTCGGGATCTCGCTGACGCTGGTAAATCCAATCCTCAACTTGACCTTCCTCGGCGGGCCACCAAGGTCGATCGAGCCGCCGCTCGAGGCGGCCGCCGGCCCGCTGCTCACCGCCCTCTCCTTCCCCTGGGTGCTGGCGGAGGTTCAAGCCAAGGATGGGAGGCGGGCCGGACTGATCCTCACAGCCCTGACCGCCGCGACCGCGTTGAGCACCGGTTTCAGGGCCGACGCCGTGGTTATCCTGCTAGAGGCGGCCCTGATCTGCGCCTCCAGAAACCGCCGCGGCGAGGCCGCGATGACGCTGGCGGCAGCCCTCCTCCTGTTCGTCGTGGTTGGGGTCCTCAGGGCCTCCTCCCATCCCGCGGCCGTCATGGCTTGGGATCCGGTCAGGAGGGCGGCCACCTCGATGGGATACTTCTACGAGCTGTCTTCTCTGTCCTGGCCCCTCGGGATATTTGAGGATCCACTGTTCCTCCTGAGGCAGTTTCGGCACCCCTCCCAAGTGATAGGGAGGGGGATCCTCGGCAGGGGAACTGGCATAACGCCCACCGCCTTTGGGACCGACGTCGTGTCCTTCGGCCTGCCAGAGCTCATCGTCGTCTGGTTCCTCTTGGGCTCCGCCCTGGAGGCGTTGGACGAGCGGCGGATCTCCGGGGATCCAAGGCCCCACTCGCTCGCCGCCTCCCTCATAATAGTCTCTCTGGACGTCGGCCTGACGCAGGCGGTCCTGTTCGTCGTCCTGGCGGCCGCGGCCGCGGTCCGGGTCGGGGAAAGATCTTTATAGGGGGATCGCCAACCCCGACCCCGGGTGAGCGGCTGCCAAAGTACTATCACGGACCCATCGCCATCAGGGGGAGGACCCCGACCGGAAGGAGGCTCAAGCTGGCCAGGGGAAAGAGGAAGAGGGAATCAGGCCGCGACCCGGCGAACACCAGGATAGGAGACAGGCTGGTCTCCCGCATAAGGGTCATGGGAGGGGGAACAAAGCTCAGGCTCCTCTCGGACGACCTGGTTAACGTCGCCATACCCAGCACCGGCGAGACCAGGAGGGCCAGGATACTTGACCTGGTGGACAATCCGGCCAACAGGTACATGACGAGGAGGAAGATCATAACCAAGGGGACCCTCTTGAAGACCGAGCTGGGCCTGGCCAGGGTTTCGTCCCGCCCCGGACAGGACGGGGTGTTGAACGCCGTCCTAGTGGAAGAGAGCTCTTCTTGACGGCGATTCCCTTGAAGCCGATGGGAATAGTGCTGAAAGTCACTAGATCCCGAAACTTTCTGGTTAGATCAACCGGTCCAATTCGGGGAGACCCGAAGGACCTGCTCGTCGTGGACCGAGATCTCAGGGTGGTTGGAGTCGTCAGAGACGTCATAGGCCCCGTCTCGAGGCCCTACATACTGGTCAAGGTACTCCTGCCTCTGGAAGAGGCCGGATCCCTGGTGGGGGAGAAACTGTATCTCCCGTCCAGGAGGGAGATCTCCGAGATCCGGGCTCGAGGGTCTCCCAAGATTTAAAGCATCTCGGTATCATTTTTTGATGAGGAGTCCCGGGATATGGTCGGCGACGGCCTTAGACCTCGCGCCGAACCGGCGGAGCGGGGGGAAGGGGAGGACCTCCGGTGGGCCATCTCTACCCTCCTGAGAATACCGTGTTACACCTGCCCAGAACTGGAAAAATGCGTCCCGGATAAGGCGGCCACCTGCGGGAAGCTGTCCGCCGTCATAGACGGGGACCCCTGACAGCCCTGATCACCTCCTCAATCGGGGCATCCGTTTTCACACACTTCGGGCAGAAATGGGTTCTGGCGGCCTTATATCCGGAAGCCCTCAACTCCTCGACCACCCTGCCCGGGGAGGGGGAAGAGACCTTCAACCTCCCGCCGAGGAAATCTAGATCGTGGTAGAGGGGAGGGAGGTTCGCCTCTTCCCTCAGGCGGCTGACCAGCCAGCCAGCCTCCCCGCCGGATCCCCCGGGTAGCCTGTCGGCCACCCGACCAACGAAATCTTCGTCGACGGTGGGTCCTATCCACAGGGGGCCGCAGAGCGACATCTTCTCGCCGCAGAGCTGGCACCTCCCTATCTCCGGGGGGCCCACCCCTCCCCCCACGATCTTCCAGCTCCCACACTTTCGGCAGTACTCCACCCACCCCAGGGACTCCTCCAACATGTCGCTTGCCCTGCTGGCTCCGAGTCCCACCTCCAGGTAGGCCCTCACATAGTGGCCCGAGGCGTATGACAGGAGGGGGCGGAGCCACCTGCCCCCCCCGGCGGCCACCCTGGCCGCGGCCCCCAGGAGGGACCTGACCCCCAACTCCCTGAAGAAAGGGGGCTTACCGCGGCAGAACACCCCGTAAACCCGGGCCAGTTTCTTGGGATAGACGGCGAACAGATTGGGGGTGTCCGTCGCCGTCAGCCCGACGACCCCCCTCGACCTCACCGAGCACAGGGCGGAGTCCACGTAGGGCATTGGGGTGCCATACGGGTCCACGTCCACGAAGTCGAGCCTCCGCCTGGCCGCGGCCAGGCCGTACATGAGGACCCTCGCGTCCCCCAGGGAGATGCGAACTCTTCCCTCCAAGCCGTTCAGCCTGACGTTCCTCTGCATGACGTAGACTGCCAGGGGATTGGAGTCGTTGGCCAGGACCTCGTCCACGTCCGTCTCGGCGGCGAACCTCAGCGCCCTCACTCCCGAGGCCGCCATGACGTCCGCGACTCTCCCCCATCCCCTCTCCGAGACCCCCCACCTCACCGCGGCGACCGCTATGTCCCTGTTCTCCCTCATTGCAGGGTTGTAGAAGGCTGCCGACCTGCTCAGGGGGCCCTTGGACGACCCCTCCACCTCCCGGGCGTAGAAGCTCACCGCCCCCTCCTCGTACATCTTAAGGGATATGGAGAGCGCGCCCATGCCTCGGGGATGAGATCTCGGGTGCCCGTTAAAAACTTCCTAATAAGGGGAAGGCCCGGATCGGGGAAATCGACGGCCATCTCGATCATCGAGCTGGCTCTGCGGGAGCGAGGATACGAACCCTGCGGGATAAGGACCCCCGAGGTGAGGAGGGGGGGAAGGAGGATCGGGTTCCTCGTGGTCGACCTGTCCACCGGCAGGAGTGAGGTGATGGCCTCCGTAGGGGTCGGCGGCCCCAGGGTCGGCAGGTACTCAGTCCGCCTCCGGGAGTTCGAGTCCGTCGCGATCGAGGCCCTCGATGCGTGCTCCTCCCGAGACGTAGCCCTCATAGACGAGGTTGGAAAGATGGAACTCCTGAGCCCGCGTTTCACGTACTCGGTCTCCCGGCTGATCGACTCAAGAATCCCTGTGGTGGCGACCGCTCCCTCATACGACCTTCCTTTCCTCGAGGAGCTGGTCTCCAGGCCGGACGTCGCCGTCTTTGTGGTCCGACGGGGCGATTCCGAGAGGGTGGCCCGGTCCGTGCTCCTCAAGCTGCTCGATCTGCTCAAGACCTCTTCGCGGCGATGATGGCGTGTTTCGGGTAGAACGGACCCAGATCGATAAGCTCCAGCGGCCTCAGCCCTCCCCTCCTCAGCTCTTCCCTTATCCCCTCGTAGACCTCCTTAGGGGGGAGTCGCACGTCGACACTGCTGGCCTTGACCGCCAAGATGACGTGACCCCCGTCCTTGAGGTAGAACTCGGAGTTCTCGACGACGATCCTGCCCTGGTCCGGCTGGGCCACGTCGGCGTACAGGACGTCCACCTCCTCGACCAGGTGGGCGTAGGACTCTGGCCTGCGGGCCGATCCCAGTATGGGGACTATGTTCTTCCTGACCCGGGCGACCCTGAGGAGGTCTCTCATTGGCCGGTGGGCGACCTCCACTCCGTATATCACCCCTTCCCACCCGACCATATCGCTGAAGTGGGAGGCGGTCGTCCCGGATGCTATTCCCAGGTATAGGATCTTGGTGCCTCGGGACACCGGCAGGGTCCTGATCCCCCTCAGGATGGCCGCCGCCGGCTTGGATCTGTGGGGGGACCATATCCTGTATTCTCTGCCCGAAACCCTCCTGACGACCTCGTCATAGCTCCTGAACCCGGGAACCAGGTTTAAGGTCGCCAGCTGAGATCGGCCGTCCCTAATTACGTAGACCCGGTCGAATCTCGGGTGGCGCCTAACCCTCATGGGGAGACCTCCCCCCGCCGCCTTCCCTCCTTATCTTGGCCAGCTTCTCGTCCACCTCTCTCCGCAGCCTGTCACCCTCGTACCTGCCCCCGCCGAAGAAATCTATCCTCGCGGCTATGGCTGCCTTAGAGGCCAGGAGTCGGGCGATCTTTCCCCTCAGCTTCTTCGGCGCCGTCCTCACCTCCTTGGCCTGGAAGAGGACCCCGTGCTTTGGCGGCCTGGTCCCCCTGGTTAGATGCAGGAAGACGGCCCTCTGGGCCCCGAGTATTTGTATTGTGCTGGCCGGCATGGCGGCCAGCTTCTCGAGACCGCCAGCGGTGGCTATCAGCCTGGCGGCCACGAGGGGACCAAGGACAGCCGTCAGGTTCGGAGCCACCTTGGGGAGGAGCCTCCTCAAGTAGTCCTCCACCTTCTCCCTGCTCTCGTATAGGTCGAGCCACCTTCTGGTAACCTCCCTCACTATCCCCAGATCTTCCTCGCCCAGATCAGCCCCCATAGATCGGCAGGCGGCCGACCTTATCTTATCGGCGACCTCTCGGGGAACCAGGTTTCTGATCCTACCCCCCTCACAGATCTCTCTCCTATCTCCCAATTCGACAATCAGTTTAGCGTACAGGCCGTGGTCCTCCACCGTGGAATCCATCTCTGGGAAGTGTATCGAGTACCACTCCCTTATCGCCGGTATGAGCAGGTTGAGGGATCTGTTCAGGTGATCTAGGTAGTCGACCGCCCTCGCGACGAGGAGGTCCATCCTGCCGAGCTCCTCCCTCACCCCGAGGGAGGCGAGAGCCGCGGCCGTCGACGAGACCCTGCCCAGGTAGTCTCCGACCCCGAGGCTGGCGGCCAGCTCCCTGTACCTCGCCCTGATCTCCCTACAAGATGCCGGATCTATCCTAACCGGCATGCCGGCCAGCTCCGAGATCGGGGATCTCGGCTGAAAGCACAGCGTGATTCGACCGCCCTCCTCCCTCAACTCCTCGACGAGCTCCACCAGCTCTCGTGGCAGCTCTCCCCTTAACACGGAGGACACGAAGTCGGCGGCCTCGGACGGATCCTCCGGGGCCGGCCTCCCCCACATCACCTCGCCGTCCCTGAGGAGGGCGAGCCCCGCCGGGTGCAGGACCAATCTCAGCATTGGGTCAGCCCCTGCCCGCCCTGCCCGGCGCCGCCTCCCTTAAAACGTCCCCGGCGGGACCAGGGTCTGAACTCAGAGCGGGTTCTGCCCCGGCCTCCTTCCGAGCAGAAACCTCTTCTTGTAGTTCTTCCTCAACCGAACCCTCGGGATTGGGGATCTCCTCTCCCTCCTCTCGACCTTCGGCGTAAGCGACCTGACCTTCCCGGCCTTGTTTAGCGCGCCGTGCGTTCCCCTGGGCATAACCTCACCCGTCCCCAGAACGGGGGGACGCGGTGGTATTTAAGCGATCATCTCCGCCGGACAGCCCAGACCTGTACTCTTCCAATATCCGGAGGACCGATCCCGTCTCCCCGCCGGGCCCCTTCCCTGCGCCGGCCTCGCGCCTCGCCCTGGCGATCTCGGCCGCGACCTCCTCCCTGACTAAGGGGGTGATCCCCCTCCAGGCTATCCTGACGTCAAAGCCATCCACTATCGGGATCCCCGCCCCCTCCAAGAAGGTCATCACGTCGCTACTGGGATACGGGCCGCGGATTATCAGCCCGGATATTCCCAGCGACGCCAGCATCTTGGCCGACCTCATCCCGGCGACGGAGGCGTCGAAGGTAAGCAGGACATCCCCCTTGACCACCTCCCCCCTCGATATGGCCTCCTCCAACACGTCCCTGGCCAGCGACTCCACGAACTTCACCCCAATCCACCCATCGCCCACGTCTCCCTGGGAGGCAATAGATCTCATCTCTGATCTGAGGAGCTCGTTGCGCCACATCTCCCTTCTGAGCCTCTCTTCCAGTTCCCTGATCCTCCCCTCCAAAGCAGATATCAGCCTCTCCCTCCTGACCTCGATGCTCATCTCCCTCTTGAGATCCTCGAGCGCCCGCCTGAGTTCCTCCACCTCCCTCTCCTTCTCCCTCACCAGGTCCCTGAGGTATGAGATCTCCTCCTCCAGGATCTTGATCCTCTCCGAGATACGGCGGGTTCTCCCCCTCGATTCCCTCTTCCTGGCCGCTATCTCTGCCTCCCGCGGGACCACCATCACCCCACCGCCGGAGGAGGCCAGCCTGGCCGCCTCCGATATGGAATACCCCCTCATCAGGAGCTCGTACATCCTGACCTTGCTCACCCGGAGTTTCCTCTCCCTCACGTAGGCGTCCGCCTTCTTGAACAGATTCTTGTACCTCATCATGATCCTGATCAGGGGGGCCAGGGCGTCCCTCTCGTGGGAGCTTCCCACTCTTATTCCCTCCCTCTCTGAGAACTCCCTCACCAGCCTGTTCTTCTCGTCCACCCTCATGGTCTCCCTCACCGTCAGCAGCCTGGCCCCGACCATCTGGGCAACCTTCTGAACGCTCTTCGGAGTTGGAAAGGTGTCGGTCGTTATTATCACCGGATACCCGTGTTCCACTATGGCCTCTATTATCTCAGACCTGGAGGCCCTCCTTATCGTCTGCAGGCTCAGGATCCTGCCCTCGAGATCCATCACGGCGAGCCCCACGGACATGCCGGGGTCTATGCCGACGGCCACCGGGCGCCTCTCCCACCCGCGTCTGCCCGGGGAGACCTCCAGGGTCCTCTTCCAGGAGTCCCTCAGGGTGACCCTTATGGGCCCCCACTCGTGCTCCCTCACCATCTGCCTGACGACGGACTTTGGGGCGTAGACGACGAACTCAGCCCTCTTCAGCCCACCCGCCCCCTTCTCGACGTAGAGGTCGTAGTCTATGCCCGCCCTGTCCAGGGCCGCCGCTAGATCGTTGGCCTCGCTCAGTATTCCGGACTCTATGGATCTCCTCCACCTCTCGGTGCCGGAGCCCCCCTGCCTCACGCTCCTGTTCTTCGTTATCAGGACCCTGCACTCCGACCTCCGACCTGCCACCTCTGCGCCGTATCCCCTGGCGGCCAGCTCGGCTATCACCTCGGCGGACCTCTTGGGGTCCATCTTTCCCCCGTCCCAAAGCCCCTCCCTCCTGGCTATCCTCTCGAGCCCCTCTCCGCCGCCGAAGGGTCCGGTAACCTGCACCACCCTGACGTCGTCTGGGAGCTCTCTCAGGAAGGCCGCAAGCTCGCCCGAGCTACCTACTATCTCGTATATGTTGTCCACCGCGAGTAGAGATGGCCTCACCCTCTTTATCGTGGCCAAGAGGCCTGACCTGTTCGTCTCCAAGTACCTCTTTTCTCCCCCCGACAGGAGGACCACGGAGTAGGTGGCCCTCCCTCCCCTGGGGGAGCCAGCCTTTATGTCCACCGCTATTATCGGGCCGGACCCCCTCCACGGGCGGTGGTCCATGCTCCCCTAGCCGACGGGCGAGGGATGTTTAAACGTTCGGGCCCCGGAATGCCGGGATGTCCGGGATCTCAGCCCGCGCCGCGCTGCTGATCGCGCTGATCCCCCTGTCGGTTCTCACCGTCTCGTGCGAGGAATACGGTGCGAGGCTCAGCGTGCGCGCGGGCGATCCCGTGTGCTTCTCAGGCCTAAGCTGCGCCTTCACCGTCGAGTTCACCGACGAGAGCCCCGTCCCGGCGGACCTCAGCAGGATCACCCTGATCCTACCCTGGGGCGGCGAGTCCGTCCTGAGGGATCCTCCCCTAAGGGTCGAGCCGGGCCAGACCGCCAAGATCAACTTGACCTTCCTGATCCCCCCCAACGTCTCCCAGGGCTTCTACCCAGTCCAGGCTCAGGCGTCATACTCCCTGGCTGGCAGGAGCCTCTCCGTCAATTCTCCCAGATCGGTGTTCTTGGTCAGGGTCCCGACCGTGGAGCTGTCCCTGGACCTGGATCCCCCGGACGTGGTGGCGCCCGGCGCCGAGCTTCCCGTGGTAGTCCTGTACTCTGTAGAATCCCCCTCGACCAGCGACTCCCCCCGCCTCACGGCGCTGCTCAACGGCTCCGCGGTCGAGGACGTGGACCTGCCCAACCTCACTGGAACCCACGCCTTCGTGCTGAGGACTCCCGCCCGGGGGAGGAGGTTGATACTGAGCGTGAGGCTGTCGATCGGAGGGTACGGGGAGGAGAAGGTCTTCGCCATAAGGCTGGGCGCGGGTTTCGATTCGGCCAGGGCCTCATCGCTGATCTCGGCCGCTAGGTCTCTCTTCAAGCAGGCCTCCTCTCTCTACACGGGGGCGGGGGAGAGGGGGGTCGCCCTGCCGCCGGAGGTTGCAAACGAGGTGACCGTGGCGTCCGTGTGGCTGAGGGAGGCAGAGAGGGCCTTCAACGAGAGCAACGCCTCGGCCATAAACCTGAGCATAAGGTCCATGAACGCCTCGAGCGCCGCGATATCCAGGGTGCTATCCTCCCTCAGGGAGGACATCCTCCGCGCCGCATCCGAGGTAAACGGCACCCTCAAAAGGGTCTTAGAGCTCGGGGCCGACAGGTCAGACGTTTTGGAGGTGAGGGCTCTCTTGAGATCCGCCACCTCGATGGCGGACGTGTTGATTGAGGATCCCAACAAGGCCTTGGAGAGATACGACTCTGCCAGGAGCTTGATAGAGTCCGCCGAGGACTCAGCAAGCGAACTCCTGAGGGGGTTGGAGGAGGCCGCCGCGCTCTCCGCCATCCTCTCCTGGGCGGCCGCCGCGCTGTCCATGCTCTTGGTGCCCTACGGTGGGATAAGGATATATCGGCGGATCTCGCCGGGGGGGCCAGAGAATGTGCGGGATAATAGGGGTGACCCTGGCCGCGGGTGACGCGATACGCCTCCTACTCGGAGGCCTGAAGAGGTTGGAATACAGGGGATACGACTCGGCGGGCATAGCCGTGGTGGGGAAATCCGGGCTCAGCGTGATCAAGGAGGTGGGCCCCGTCTCGGACCTGATAAGGAAGGTCTCCTCCTCACCGATCTCCGGGAGGACCGGGGTTGGCCACACAAGGTGGGCCACCCACGGCGGCGTCTCCGTCACCAACGCCCACCCCCACGTGGACTGCTCCGGTAACCTGGCTGTCGTCCACAACGGGATAATAGAGAACTACTCCGAGCTCAGGGAGGTCCTGATCTCCAGGGGGCACACCTTCAGATCGGAGACCGACACCGAGGTGGTCGCCCACATGATCGAGGAGGAGCTCTCTGCCGGAAATCCCCCGCCGGAGGCCGTGGCTAAGGTGGCCTCCCAGCTCCTCGGGACGTTCGCGCTCGCCGTGGTGATGGCCGGATCGGACTCCATTCTCCTGGCCCGCCGCGGCAGCCCCCTGGTCATAGGGGTGGGGGATGGGGAGATGTACTGCGCGTCGGACATAGCAGCCTTCATCGACAGGACCAGGAGGATAATCACCATGGGAGACGATGAGGTCGCCGAGATAAGTCCCGGGGGGGTGAGGATGTGGGACGTCTCGGGCGGCGAGATGAGGGAGGTGTCCAGGAGCCCCCAGGTCGTTGAGTGGGCCGCGACCGAGGTGTCGAAGGGTTCCCTCCCACACTTCATGCTGAAGGAGATATACGAGCAGCCCGAGTCGGTCGGTAGGGCCGTAGATCAGGCCCTCACGTACTCGGATAGGGCCGTAGATGAGATACTGAGGGCGGTCGAGGGTGGCCGCAGGATATACTTCGCCGCCGCCGGGACCTCTTATCACTCCTCCCTGGTGGGGAAGTTCCTCTTCTCCTCCCTGGCCCGGGTTCCCTCAGAGTCGGTCATAGCCTCGGAATTCAAAGAGTGGGCCCTGCCCTCCCTGTCGGAGGGGGACGTCGTCTTCGCCATAAGCCAGTCTGGCGAGACGGCCGACGTGTTGACCGCGGTGAGGGCCGCGAAGAGGTCCGGGGCGAGGGTCATCTCGCTGGTGAACGTCCCCGCCTCGACCCTGACCAGGGAGTCGCACGAGGTCCTGTACACGGCCGCCGGGCCGGAGGTTGGGGTGGCCGCGACCAAGACCTACACGGCCCAGGTTGCCGTCCTCTCGGTTCTGGCCTCCAAGCTGGCGGTGAGCCTGGGCAGAGAGGTCGGCAGGGCGAGATCCCTCCTGAGGGCCGTGAGGGAGGTACCCGATGTGATCAGGAGGCAGATCGGCTCGTGGGACGAGGAGGCCTCCGCGGCGAGCGGGAAGTTGAAGGGTGCGAGGAGCGTCTACTTCCTGGGGAGGGGGATCAACGTGGCGACCTCGCTGGAGGGGGCCCTCAAGCTCAAGGAGATAAGCTACATACACGCCGAGGGGTTCCCCGGCGGCGAGTACAAGCACGGCCCCCTGGCGCTGATATCCGAGGGCGTGCCCGCCGTGGCCGTGATCCCCGTCGACGAGGGGCTCAGGAGGCTCATGGTCAGCAACGTGATGGAGGTCAAGGCCAGGGGCGCCCTGGTGATATCCGTCGGTCCGGGGGGCGCGGGGGATCCCTCCGACCTGCGCATCCGGGTCGACCTGGGCGGACTCCCGGAGGAGGCGACCCCCATCGTGTACGCCGTCCCGCTCCAGCTCCTCGCATACAGGACGGCCGTCCTCCTCGGGAGGAACCCAGACAGGCCGAGGAACCTGGCCAAGAGCGTCACCGTGATATGACTCCCATTCGCGTACCTCACTCCTCCAGGGTTATGAACAGCACGTTGTTCCCCCTTATGAAGAGGGTGCCGACGCTCCTCACGATCTCCTTGGTCCTGAGATCCCTCTCTTTGGCATCCTCCAGGACTATGTTCATCATGTCGTCGAAGCTGGTGAGCCTGCCCACCAGCTCGATCCCGTTCTTCAGCCGAACCACCACCTCCCCGCCGTGGGATCTCCTCAGGTAAGACAGGGGACCCTGACCTCCTCCCTGCAAAACCATCACCAGCGCGGCCTCTCTCGGACCCCCTGGGGGTCTCGGCCAGTCCACCGGAGATCCCGGGCCAATATAAACCTGCTCCGGGATCACCTGGAACTCAGGGCTATCCTCTCGATCTCCTCCTTCCTCTTTATGGCGTAACTCTTCGACGCGTCGTAGTTGGCGGCGGCGATGATCTCGTCGGCCAGCGCCTCGGCCAGGCTCCTGGGGCTCCTGAAGGCCTTCATGGCCGCGCCCACCGCGATGTGCCTGATGGCCAGGTCCACCATCCTCGAGGGCGACGTGTCCACGGCGTGGAAGTACCTCACCCCACCGTACATTATCCTGGTCACCTCCTCCCTTATCGCCGAGTTCTCTATCGCCCTGACGAGCACGGATATTGGGTTCTCCCCGGTGCGCAGCTCTATTATCCTGAAGGCGTACTTCACGGTCCTGAGCGCCTTAAGCTTCTTACCGGGATTCTTGCTGTTGACCCTGTCCTTCTTGGATCTAGCGTTTATCGCCTGCGACATCAGCCTGTTGACGAGCCTCTCGACTATCAAGAGGTCGTGCTTCCCGAAGTGCCTGTGCTCGTGCCGTCCCCCGGTGTGCGGGAGGTATCTTGGGGAGAGCCCTATGAAGGGCTCGAGCGCGGCCTCGCTGACCCTCACCCCCTCGAAGCTCCAGATGCCAAAGAGCTTTATCTCCCTCTCCCTATTTGACAAAAATATCACCTTGTGGGCTTCTCTTTCTTACCACTGAGTATCGCTTGCAGGGAAACTCCGTTGACTTTTATGACCTGGTATCTCACTCCCGGTATGTCCCCCACGCTCCTGCCCCGGGATCCTCCTATACCGGCCACCAGCACCTCGTCGTGCTCGTCTATGACATTGAGCGCCCCGTCTCCCGGCGCGAAAGCCGTTATCACCACCCCATTCTTGGCCAGCTGCACCCTGACGGCCTTCCTCAGGCCGGAGTGAGGTTGCCTGGCCTCCAGGCCGACCTTCTCGATGACTATTCCCTTGGCCATGGGTGCACCCTCCAGGGGTTCGAACCTCTCCTTCAACCTGAGAACCCTCCTCCTGTACTTCCAATCCTTCCATCTCTTCCTCTTGCTCTTCTCCCTCAGTTTCCTCGCCGCGTAGAGCCCGAGCGGGGACTTCTTGGTCATCTCGAACCTCCCCTCACTCCGTCGATCCCACCTCATCGGCCCGATATTTTAACGTTGCCTATTCCAAACCACCTCTTGACGAGTTTCCTGGCCCTGTTTATCCTCCTCCCGCCTCTGCCTATGGCTATACTCATGTCCTCCCCCCTGACTACCACGTGGGCCACCTTGCCCCTCTTCACCTCCCTTATTTTGACGTCGAGCACCCTGGCCGGTCTGAGTATGTTGGCTATGAACTTCCCCGGATCCCCGCTGAACTCCACCACGTCCAGCGACCTCCCGAGGTCCCTCTCCAGGATCTGCCTCATGAGCCTGAGGTTCTCCCCCCTCCTCCCCAGAACCCTGGCCATGTCGCCCTCCTCTACCACGAAGACCAGCTTTCCCTCCTCCTCGACGACGTCCTTCGGGACAATCCCCGACAGGTCCCTGAAGAGCTGCAGGAACCTCATCTGCGACTCGTTTATCACTACCTTCGGTATTTGGGTCACCCCGCCACCCTAATTCCCGCCAACCCCCTCGCTCCTCCTCACTCCTCCTCGATTCCGGCCGAGGTCAGTATGGAGGACTCCCCCGGATCCATGACGGCCAGGACCGACACGAAGAAGGGTTTCCTGAGCATCCTGCCCAGGTCCAGGCTGCCGCCGTGCGTGAGCAGGGGGACTCCAGCCACGCTGCACAGATGCTGGATCTCCAGCCTAGCTTCTTCGGGGGCATTTTTTGCCAATATCACCAATTTGGGCCTCTCCTTACCCGTCTTCAGGAGCCTGATCACCTTTCTGGCACCGTAAACTACGGTGCCCGTCGTGTATGCCAGCCAGACTTCTCTACTCAGATCGGCCAACCTTGATCGCCTCCAACAACCTCTCTGTCTTCTCCCAGTCCCAGGAGAGCCTCACCCTGCCCGTACCCACGGGTGGTGTCTGGCCCATTATCAAGGCGTCCAGCGGCCCGTTTATAGGGTTTCTCTCGCCCCTCATGGCGGTGTTCAGGGCGACGTGGTAAACCCACTCGAACGCCATCTTGCTCAGCGGACTCTTCATGACGGCAAAAAATCCTGATGGAACCCCGGAGGCCTGGAGGGCTATCGGGAGGATCTTCCCGGCGTAGGTCATGGCGTCCACCACGAGGGTGACGTACCTCCTGTCGACCTCCAGACCCTGCTCTCTCAAAACCTTCAAGAGCTCCCGGAGGAGGCACTCCCTTCCGGCCTCTATACCCAGAATCTCAGTTATCTCCCTGCAGTCGTTGGTCAACGTCCTGGTTGGATCCACAAATTCCAGCCTGAGCACCTCCCTCAGGTTGGAGCCCCTCGTCCTCAGATAGTACTCGTAACCCCCGTCGGAGGTCTCCTGCCTTATCGCGTTTATCCCCTTTATCCCCTTTATTCCCCTGACCTGCTTGGACACTATGCGCATGGACCAGGACCTGAGCGTCTGGTAGGGCTTCTCCCTCTCGGCTATGTCCGGCATGTCGACCAATATGAGGTCCCCCTCCACGCTGACCCTCCCCTTGATCCCCTTTGAGGCGGCCTTCACCACGGAGGCCAGCTCGTCCATCTCCACCCCGCTCTCCCTCATCTTCTCCGGGTCGACCCTCATGACCAGCCTGAATCCCTCGCTGTCTATCTGGAACTCGGAGAGGAGATCCCTGACCAGGACCTCCTTTATCCTCCTCATGGCCTCCTCCACCTTTTCCCTGTCCCTGGCCCACTCCCCCCTGAGGCGTATCTCCATGGTGGGGGTGCTGGTCGAGGCGTAGAACACGAGCTCCTTGAACCTCTCGACCCCGTGGGTGACGTCCATCGTGAGCACCCCGGGGGCGTGGAAGGTCCTGAGCACCATCTGGGTGGTGGGCTCCGCTATACTCTGGGCGCTTATTATCCCTATCGGGGTGAGCACATCTACCTTGGCGGCCTCGAAGCCCCTCTTCACCTCCTCGCAGACCTCTCTGGCCTCCTTCTCGCTGGCTCTGGCCTCGATCAACATCTCCGCCAGCCTCTCTGGGAGGCCGTACCCGGCGACCACCTGCCTTATCCTCTTCTTGGGGACCCTCTTCCTCACGCCCCTGACGTGTCTCTCTATGACCTTATCGAAATTGATTGGCTCCCCCCTGAACAGCTTCACCGGATCGTACCCGTCTCCCCCGAACCTGAACTGTATCACCCGGCCGTAGCTGTCCCTGACCGTTCCGTCGTACTCCACGTATATGTCCTTCAGCGCGTTGGCCACCCTCCTGTAGAAGTAGCCGCTGTCCTCGGTCCTCCTGCCCTTGTCTATCAGCGACTCCCTGCTGCTCATGGCGTGAAAGACGAACTCCGCCGGGTTCAATCCCTTGAGGTAGCCGCTCTTGACGAACCCGCCGGCCTCCAGGCTCATGTCCCCCCTCCTGAAGTAAGAGAGCACCCTGCCCTTGAAGCCCTTCTTCGGCTTCCCGCTGGTCAGGACGAACCCGACCCTCCTCTTGACGGTCTGCTGACCGACCGTGCCCACCACCTGCGCCAGGTTTGCCAGGGAGCCCCTCGCCCCTATCTTGGCCATCACGATGGCGTTGCTCTCCGGATTCAGGTGCCTGGCCACGACCGAATTTATCTCCGATCTGAGAGCATCCAGATCCCTGACCATCTCGAATTCGAGCATCTGATCCTCCAAGGTCGCTCTTATCATCTCCTCCTTCGTCCTGTACTGCCCCGTCACCCTCCTCCTCGCTCTCCGGAATTCCTCGGCCTTCCTGTTCACCCTCTCCGCCGCCACCCTGTAGAGCTCCTCTATCTCCTCCTCGGCCTCCCTGGGCAGGAGGAGCTCCTGGAGGGACACGGTCACCCCTATACTCGTCACGAACTTTGCCGCCATCCTGAGCGCCCTGTTCAGGAAGTCCGCCGCGACCTCCTCGCCGTAATCCCTTATCAGCAGGTCTATTATGGTCCGCTTCCCCTTCACGAGCGTTCCGACCACGTCGTCGTCTATGACCCCGCTGAGAAGCTGACCATTCCTTATCATCACGTGGCCGTCCACCGGACTCTCAGGAGAGGAACAGCTCGGCACGTCAGGGCACACCTTGGCCGTGGTCACCATGTTGAAGTCCTTTGGGAGGAGCTCCGAGAACAGCTGCTTTCCGGTCCACATCTCTATCGGGGAGAGCACCGCCGGCTCGGGGAGGTCGGTCACTCCCGCAGAAGCCAGTATTATAGACGCCTCCTCCCTGGTGAAGAGAGAATCCTTCCTCGTCAAGTAGTACAGGGCGGTGACGAAGTCCTGTCTGGCCCCGACGATGGAGCCGCCCGTCCTGGGCGAGAGCATGTTCTTCTTGACGTTCATCAGCTTCGCCGCCTCCACCCTGGCCTCGGTCAGCTGGGGGGCGTGCAGGTTCATCTCGTCCCCGTCGAAGTCGGCGTTGTACGGGACGCAAACCCCGGGGTGGAGCCTGAACGTCGCCCCAGGCAGGACCTTCACCCGATGCCCCATTATCGAGAGCCTGTGGAGGGAGGGCTGCCTGTTGAAGATCACGTTGTCCCCGTCCATCAGGTGTCTCTCCACCACGTCTCCAATCTGGAGCTCCTCGGCCAGAGCCTTCAGGAGTCCCCTCCTCTGGACGACCCTCAGGTTTATGGGCATTCCGCCCGACTTCCTGACGTAGTTGGCCCCCGGATGGCTGTCCGGCCCCCTCAGCACCAGATCCTTCATCCTCTCAATGTTGCTCTCGTTGACGTACTCGGGAATCGTGAGGGTCTTCGCTATCTCCACCGGCACGCCGACCTCGTCTATGTCCAACATCGGGTCGGGGGATATGACCGTCCTGCTGGAGAAATCGACCCTCTTGCCCACGAGGTTCTTCCGGAGCCTACCCTCCTTACCCTCCAGCCTCTGGAAGAGGGACTTGAGCGGCCTCCTGGTTCCCCTCTGGGTGGCCAGGGGGAGGCCCGATATGGAGTTCCTGAACAGCACGGCCACCCAGTACTGCAGCAGGTCCCACTCGCTCTCGACCACGCTGTTCGGGGCGCCGGTCTTTATCGAGTAGGCCAGCTTCTGATTTGCCTTCACCACCTCCCCCAGCATGTGGGTCAGGTCGTCCTCGGATCTCTCTCCAGTCTCTAAGAAGATCGACGGCCTCACGGTCGGAGGAGGAACCAGCAGGACGGTCATCACCGTCCACTCCGGCCTGGAGGTCTCCGGATTGAACCCCATCAGGAGGCAGTCGTCGTTCGGGATCCTCTCCAGCCTGTCCCTCACCTCGGTCGGCCAGAGCCTCCTGGGCTCCGGCTCCTTGACTATGAACTTGAACACCTCCTCCAAGCTGATCTTCTCTATCCTAGCCCCGCAGTGGGGACAGGTCTTCTCCTTCTTCGTGTACCTCTTGACGGCCTCCTTCACCTCTCTGACGAGCCCGTCGTCCACCACCTTATCCGGGTTCTCCTCGGCGAACTTCCGGGCCCTCTCTATGTACGCCCTCCTCTCCTCCTCCGGCAGCAGCACCTTCCCGCAGGAGGGGCAGGTGGAGTTCAGGATGTCTTTTATCCTCCTGACGTATCCTATGTGAAAAACTGGCTTGGTTAGCTCTATTCTGCCAAAGTGTCCGGGGCACATGGACTGCAGGTTCCCGCAGGTCGGGCACCTGACCCTGGGATTCGTGGTGCCGAGCCTGGGGTCCAGGACTCCCCCCTGTATCGGGAGGCCCCCCTCGTCGTACGCCGTCGGCTCCCTTATCTCTATTATCCCCATGCGCCTTATGACCGAGGGGGAAAGGAGCCCGAACCTGACTGCGTTGAGGACGTTTGGCAGGGCCTCCTCTTTCTCGACCGGGCTGGCCAGCGTCACGTCAGACCCCCTCCCCCACCTCCAACCTGACGTCTATCAGCCCGGTCATCAGCTCCTGTATCAGGAGCTTCGAGGCGTGGCTCATTATCAGCGGGCGGACCTCCGTCGGCTTCTGGCACCTCTCGCATATGAACTGATTCTTTATGGAGTTGAAGTACGCCAGAGAGCCGCACTTCTTGCACACGTACACTATGGTGCGATCGGAGTGCTCTATGTACCTGTCCCTCAGCATGGAGGCCGCCCCGTGAGATATCAGGACCTCTCCCTCCATCTCTCCCAGTTTCAGGCCGCCGCCGCGGGCCCTGCCCTCCACGGGCTGCCTCGTTAGGAGCTGCACCTTCCCCCTGGCCCTGGCGTGGATCTTGTCCCGCACCATGTGCTTCAGCCTCTGGTAGAAGCTTATCCCTATGAATATGGGGGCCCTTATCATCTTCCCGGTCCTCCCGTCGTACATTATCTCCTCCCCGGTCGGCTCGAATCCCAACCTCTTCAGGGCCTCGAACAGGTCTCCAACCGGCTCCTTGGCGAAGGGCGTGCCGTCGACGAACCTGCCCTCCAGGGCACCGACCTTGCCGGCCAGAATCTCTATGAGCTGCCCTATGGTCATCCTTGACGGTATGGCGTGGGGATCCATCACTATGTCCGGGGTTATGCCCTGCGAGGTGAAGGGCATGTCCTCCTGCCTGAATATCATCCCCACCACACCCTTCTGACCGTGCCTGGTCGCGAACTTGTCTCCGAGCTCCGGGGGCCGGGTCTCCCTCACCCTTACCCTCGCCATCTTCTCGCCGTCGGCCGTTGTCACAAGATACACGTCGTCGACTATCCCCCTCTCCCACGCCCTCATGGCGACAGACGTGTCCCTCCTCTCGAAGGCGTAGGTGAACCCGGCCGGCCCGGCGCTGAGCTCCGGCGAGAATCTGGGTGGGCTCGTCCTCCCTATGAGCACGTCCCCGCCCTCCACCTCGGTCTCGACGTCCACTATCCCGTCCTCCCCCAGCTTGCTGTAAGCGCTCTCGTCCCTCTTCCCAGTGACCCCCTTCAGGGGGTAGGGATTCTCGAACCTATCTCCCTCCACTATCGCCTGCCTCATCGCAACGGCCTCGTAGGTCCTGAAGAACACCCCCCTGGCCATTCCCCGGTCTATCCCGCCCTTGTTCAGGACTATGGCGTCGTCCATGTTGTACCCGTCCATCGGCATCAGGGCGACCACCAGGTTCTGACCCGACGGCCTCAGATCGTACCCCACCAGCTCTCCCGTCCTGGTCCTCACTATGGGCCTCTGCACGTAGTGCATCGTGTAGGCCCTGCTGTCCATCCTGAGCCTCCAGTTGGTGGCGTATACGCCGAGCCCCTGCTTAACCATGTTCCCCCCTATGATGTCCCTCGGCAGGGCGTTGTGCTCGGCGTATGGGATCTGCCCCGCGGCCACCCCCAGCATCATGTAGGGTGCGAAGTCCAGGTGGGTGTGCTCCGGCCCCAGGCTGGCCAGATCAAACGCCACAACCGCCTCCTCCTCCTCATCGGCGTCGAGCATCTCGACGACTCCCCGGTCGACCAGCTCCGAGAAGGAGATGCGGCCGGCCTCTACGTCCGGCAGGAGCCTGATGGCCTCCTCTATCCTGTCCACCGGGATCAGGGGCCTCCTCATCCTCCCGGAGTCGGCGTTGATCACCACGGAACCCTCGTCCTCCAGGTAGGCTATGTTCACCTCCCACCCGAGCTCGCTCCTTATCGCCCTGAGCCTGGTCACCAGGCCGCGGGGATCGTCGGTCATTCCCACCAGGATCCCGCTGACGTACACCGGGTGGAGGGACCCCACCTCCCTCGGGCTGCACTCCCTTATCGGCTTGACCCTCCCGTCGGCCAGCACCCTCTCTATTATGGGCCGGGGGTCCTCCCCGTAGGTGACGTCCGCGAACATGGCCAGGCTCCTGACCAACCCGACGTTGGTCCCCTCCGGGGTCTCCAGGGGGCACAGCCTGCCCACGGTGGTCCCGTGGATCTGGCGGGCCTCGTGCAGGGGCAGCCCAGGGGGGAGAGGGGAGTTCACCCTCCTCAGGTGCTGCATCACCGACACGTAGTTGGTCCTGTCTATGTTCTGGCTGACCCCCAGCTCTCCCCCGGGCCAGGTTCCGGTCGCCAGGGCCCTGAGTATCCTCTCGGTTATCCTGCTCCTCCCGGTGATTATCTTCCTCAGATCTATCTCGAAGACGCCAGAACTCAGCTGCTCGTCGGACTTCTCCTTGAGATCCCTGGCCAGCCTGTAAAACGCATCTCTGAAGGCCTGCTGCATCAGGTCTCCAACCAACCTCAACCTCTTGTTGGCGAAGTGGTCCCTGTCGTCCGGGGGTATCAACCCCTTGACCACCATCAGGAGCTTCCTTATCATCCTGGCGAGGAAGTAGGCCTTGGGCAGGTCGTCATCCTCCGAGTTCCCCATGTGGGGGAGCAGGGATCTCCTCAGGTACTCCCTGGCGGCGCGGATCCTCTCCCTCTTCGGGGCGCTTTGGATGATCCTCCGGCCGAGGTAGTCCAGGGCCTCGTCCCTGTCGACGGGCCCGGGGGCGCCCTCCTCCTCGGCCCTCCTCTGGACGTCGTCCAAGCTGTAGAGGAACTCGCTCTTTATCTCTGGATCGTCCGAGATGGCGTCCATTATATCCCTGTCGGTGACCAGTCCCAGCGCCTTCAGGAGCATGGCAACCGGAACGGTCCGGAGCGGACCGAAGGAAGCCTTTATCGTCCCGTCCCGCGGGTAATACTCCAGAAATATCCTGCTCCTGAACCCGGCCTTGGTGGATATCACGTAGGCGGCGTGGGAATAGGGCTTGTTCTCTGCGGTGGTCGCCTCCACTATCACCTTGTTCGGCGCTATGTCGTCCCTGATGACGACCACCCTCTCAGACCCGTTTATTATGAAATACCCCCCGGGATCGGCCGGATCGTCGCCCTTATCCAGGATCTCTTCCTCCGTGAGGTTGCTCAACACGCACCTGGACGATCTGACCATTATGGGGAGGTTTCCTATCTTGAGCTCTTCCCTCTTGAGCTCCAGGCCCTGGCTCTCGACCCTTATCTCCAGCGTAACCGGCGCCCAGTAGGTTAGCTTCCTGAGTCGGGCCTCCGTCGGGTTGATCGTCGTTTTGGCCCCGTCATACTCCTCTATTTCCGGGCTGCCGACCTCTATCCTCCCCAGCCTGATCTTATAGTTCTCCACAAGCTCTATCTCCCTGAAGGCGTCCACCACCTCCTGGAGCCCCCTCTCCAGGAACCTGTTGAAGGACTGGATCTGGACGTCCACGGGTCCGTGTTCCATGAAGTAGGCCTTCACCATCGGATAGAAATCGACGGAATCGGATCTCGGCCTAACATAACCAGATTCGGACAGGTTCAGGTCAATCCCCCCACAACCGAGCAGCAGGGTCTCAAGATCGAGCGATCACCCTTCCACCACCAGCCTGTAGGTGGGGGCCTCCTCCCCAGGCCGGATCACCTTTATCACGTCTCCCGGTTTGGCTCCGATCTGAGACGCGACCGGGTCGCTGGCCAAGATCTTGGGGAAGAGATCGAGCGGCCCATACGTCTCGGCCAGCCTGGCCTTCTCCTCATCGGAGACAAGCTCGTGGCGCGGAACCAGGACGTGATCCATCAGGTTGAATTTTGGCTTGGAATGGACTTTCTTCCCGGTCCGAACCCTGCTCTTCTTCTGAGTTTTGACCCTCTTCTTTACGTTTTTTCTCTTTGAGGTCAATGAGTCCACCCCTCTCTGGAGGCCCCCCGTCACCCACCCCGCGCGGTACCCGGCTTTAAAAGGTTTGTCGCCCGGATCCGCCCGGTGGGTAGGCATGGGCGTCGTGGAGGTGAGGTGGCACGGAAGGGGGGGACAGGGTACCGTGCTGGCCTCGAGGATACTGGCCAAGGCGGCCTTCTACGAGGGGAAGTGGCCCCAAGCCTTCCCCTTCTTCGGGGCGGAGAGGAGGGGGGCCCCGGTCATGGCGTTCACGAGGATCGGCTCCTATGAGATCAAGCTCAGGAGTCAGGTCTACGAGCCTGACGTGCTGGTGATAGTGGACCCCCTGCTGGTGCGTCTGCCCGACGTGTACAGGGGCCTCAAGCGGGGAGGGACCATAGTCGCTAACACGCGCGCCGGTCCGGAGTCCCTTCCGGGGGAGGCCGAGACGAGGGGCACCGTGGACGCCACCGGGATAGCGCTCGAGCTCGGGCTCAGGGTGGCCGGGCTCCCGGTCCCCAACACGGCCATGGTGGGGGCCGTGGCCAGGGTGACGGGCCTGGCGGGCTTAGACTCCGTCAGGAGGGCCATAGGGGAGATGCTCGGATCCAGGGCGGAGGAGAACGTCAGGGCGGCGGAGCTGGGGTACGAGCGGGTCAGGGTGATCTGATCACTCCCCGGCGTACCTGTCGTAGAACCTGGCGTACACGTCCTCGGTCTCGTCCCCCCCATAGACGGGGACGGTGTCCTTCAGCCCGCAGTTGAAGCACGCTATCAAGGCCACCTTCCCCTTCCTGTCTATCTCCACGGTCACCGAGTTGTGCATGCACCGGGGACACCTGAAGAAGCTGCTGCGTCTCGGCCTCCTCACCTGCCTTGGCGCCCTGCGCTTCCTCCTGCCCAATCTCCCTTCCCCACCCCTATCTCGGTGGACCGCCAAGTATTAAACTCGCGGCCCCGACGCCGCCGAGGTAGGAGATGGCGGCGGCCGACGAGAGTTACTTCGCCGCGCTGTCCGATGAGATATCGAGGCTCTTCTCCGTGGCCCGTAGGGCCAGGGCAACCGGGAAGGACGTCTCCCTGGACGTCGAGGTGGCCCTCGGCAACACCCTCCCGGATAGGATCTCCGCCCTGTTCGAATCGGGCGAGATAGGGGAGAGGGTCAGCTACTGGCTGGATCGGGGACTGGACAAGCTGGGGGTGGCCTTCAGGGTAGCCGGGGAGATAGTGTCGGGGGAGATCCCTGCCTCCCCCCCGGACCGGGAGAGACTTGCCGAGCTCGCCGTCAGGGTGGGCCTGGCCGTGGTGACCGACGCCACGGTCTCCGCCCCCATAGAGGGGCTCAACTCCGTGAGGATAAAGAGGAGGTCTGGCGGTCCGGAGTACCTGGCCGTCTACTACAACGGCCCGATAAGAACGGCCGGAGGTACCGAGGGGGCTGTCAGCGTCCTACTCGCCGACTACGCCAGGCAGAAGCTCGGGATACCACCCTACGAACCCACCCGGGCTGAGGTGGACAGGTACGTCGAGGAGATCGCCCTCTACAGGAGGGAGGTTCACCTCCAGTACAACTCGACGCCCGAGGAGATAAGGGAGGCGGCCGGGAACGTCCCGGTCGAGGTGACCGGCCCCCCGACAGAGAGGGTGGAGGTGTCCGCCAACAGGGATCTCCCCGGCGTGGAGTCCAACAGGGTCAGGGGCGGCGCGATGCTCGTCTTGAACGACTGCATAATCCAGAAGAGGCGCAAACTGGCCAAGATCGTCTCTAGGCTTGAGAGGGAGTTGGACTTCGATGGATCCCGCTGGAGGTGGTTGTCTCGGGAATCCGGGGGGAGGGGACCCGAGGTCTCCGGATCCGGCTGCCCCGCGGTGGTCCCGTCCTACAAGTACATGAAGGACGCCGTCGTCGGCCGGCCGGTCCTGGCCCACCCGTCCCGCTCCGGGGGATTCAGACTGAGATACGGGCACGCCAGGAACACCGGCCTGGCCTCCGTGGGGATCCACCCCGCCACCATGGTGATCCTCGAGGGTTTCGTCGGCGTCGGCACCCAGGTAAGGATGGAGAGGCCGGGAAAGAGCGCCGTGGTCATGCCGGTGGACTCCATAGAGGGGCCTGTGGTTCTGCTCAAGGACGGGACCGTCGTCAGGGTGGACTCGGAGGAGCTCGCCGAGGAGATAGCGGACTCGGTCCAGGAGGTCCTCCACCTGGGGGACGTCTTGATCGGTTTCGGGGAGTTCCTGGAGAACAACCACCCCCTGCTGCCCTCGGGGTGGACGGAGGAGTGGTGGGCCGCCGAGGTGGCGGCCGCCTCGGCCGAGAGGGGGGAGGAGCCTCCGAGGTACGCCCTCCCCCCCTATCCACACCCGAAGGCCGACGAGGCCATAGAGATCAGCCTCAGGCTGGGGGTCCCCCTCCACCCCAGGTGGACCTACTTTTGGCACGACATAACGGTGCCGGAGCTCGCCCGCCTCGTCTCCGCGCTGGCCGACGGCAGGGTGGAGGGGGAATCCCTCCTGCTGAGGGGGGACGGGGGAATCAAGGACATACTGGAGAGGCTCGGGGTTCCCCACTCCGTGCGGGACGGGTGGCTGGTGGTGAGCGGGGACGATTCCAGGGCCCTCCTGGCCTCGCTGGGTGGGGGGGCCAAGACCGTCGACCCGTCGAGGTACGCCGAGAACGACGCCCTGGGCGCCCTGAACGACATATCCCCCTTTAGGATAATGCCCAAGGCCCCCGTCAGGGTGGGAATGAGGGTCGGTCGACCGGAGAAGGCCAAGGCCAGGTCCATGCGGCCGGCCGTGAACGCGCTCTTCCCGCTGGGCCTGCTGAAGGGCCACAGCAGGCAGATGTCCGTCGCCCTGAGGGGAGGGGGCACCGTCAGGGTTCAGATAGCCATGAGGAGGTGCCCCTCGTGCGGGAAGAAGACCCCCCTCTACACGTGCGTCAGGTGCGGCGTCAGGACCGAGAGGCTGCTAAGATGCTCCGTCTGCGGCGCCGAGGTGCCCGAGGGGGGGAGGTGTCCCTCCCACCCGGCGGCCCCCCTGTTATCCCGGTCGGAGGAGACGCTGGACGTGAGGTCCGTGCTGTCGGAGGCTGCGGAGGACCTGGGGGGGAAGTTCCACGCCAACGACGTCAGGGGGGTCAAGAAGCTTATGAACGCATCCGCCTCGCCGGAGCCGCTCCAGAAGGCGCTGATCAGATCCTCCAGGGGGCTCTTCATATTCAAGGACGGGACGATACGGTTCGACGCCACCAACGCCTCCCTGACCCA
This sequence comes from Thermoproteota archaeon, assembly GCA_027491915.1. Taxonomy (GTDB): domain Archaea; phylum Korarchaeota; class Korarchaeia; order Korarchaeales; family Korarchaeaceae; genus JAOZGC01. Next base: position 60,870 of record JAOZGC010000004.1, read on the forward strand.
CTTCCGCCCCTCGGAGGTTGGGACCCCCCTGGAGAAGCTGAGGGAGATGGGTTACCGGACGGACTACCTGGGGAACCCGCTGGAGAGGGAGGACCAGCTCCTGGAGCTCAAGGTCCAAGACGTCGTACTCCCCCGGTCGGCGGCCGAGTACCTCTACAAGGTGTCCAAATACGTGGACGACCTGCTGGAGCACTTCTACGGCCTGCCTAGGTACTACAACCTGGAGTCGCCGGACGACCTGGTCGGGCACGTGGTATTCACGATCTCCCCCCACACCTTCGTCGCCAACGCGGCCAGGGTGATCGGCTTCACGGACGCGGACGTCGCCTTCGCCCACCCCTACCTCCACGCCGCCAAGAGGAGGAACGTGGACGGGGATGAAGACTCCTTCATACTCGGCCTCGAGTGCCTGCTGGACTTCTCCAGGGAGTACCTCCCCTCCACCCCCGGGGGCAGGGAGGACGCCCCGATGATACTCGTGGGTCGGCTGGACCTTGGGTACATAGACGACGAGTGCTACAACATAGAGGTGGTCGACTCCTACCCGGAGGAGTTCTTCAGGGCGACCTGGAGGTACGCCGATCCGTCTGATTTGGAGGGCGCCGTTATCGAGACCGTCGGGACCGCCCTCTCCAAGGGGGAGAGGTATCCCTCCATAGGGTTCACCGCCTGGGTGACGGACATAGCCGCGGGGCCGCTGGTCTCGGCCTACAGGAGCCTCAACTCCATGGTGGAGAAGCTGGAAAGGCACGTGGAGCTGGAGAAGAAGATAAGGGCAGTCGACCCGGAGGACGCCATCAGGAGGGCCATGTCGGCCCACTTCCTCAGGGACATAGCTGGGAACCTCAGGAGGTTCGGGTCCCAGGAGTTCAGGTGCGTCAAGTGTAACGCCAGGTACAGGAGGCCTCCACTGTCGGGCAGGTGCCCAAAGTGCGGCGGAGACCTCGTCCTCACCATATACCCCAAGTCCGCGGTGAAGTACCTCGAGCCGACCAAGTCCATACTCAAAAGGTACAGGCTCGAGGGGTACGTCCTCCAGAGGGTCAACTTGCTGGAGGAGGAGTCCAGGTCGGTCTTCAAGGGGATTCTCGGCCCGAGCTCCACGGAGCTTGATCTCGGGGCCGCCGGTCTGGCTGGGGAGGGGGGCGGGGAAGCGGCCCGCGGGGGCGGCGAATCCCGGCGGGAAGGGGGTAAAACTTCTCGGACCCCGAGCCTGCTGGATTTCCTGTGATGGGGGGCGATGTCCGGGTGAACCTGGTTCCCATATCCATGGTGACCGAGAGGGACAGGAGGGTGGCGATCGTCGGGGTGGTGATCGAGTCGGCCGAGAACTACCTGGTGCTGGAGGACTACACCGGCAGGGCAAAGGTCTACTACGACGACTCCCCCTCCTTCCCCCCGAAGAGGATAGCCCTGGTCGTGGGGGTGGCCATGTCGACCGCCGGCGAGGTCAAGGAGGTGCAGGCCGACGCCGTCGCGGACATAACCGGGATCGACCTGAACCTGCTCAAGCAAACCCTAAAATTAAGGGCGGACGCGGCGGCCCTGGGATACGGGAGAGGATGAGGATGGCCGAGTTCTCTCTGTCGCTGGAGGATCCGAAGCTCATCAAGAGCGTCGTCGAGTCCATCGAGTCCCTGGTCGAGGAGGCGTCCATAAAGGTCGACCCTGAGGAGGGATTCGCCGTCCGTGCCCTCGAAACGGCGAAGACCGCGCTGGTTCAGGTGCTGCTGCCTAGGGAGGTTTTCTCCAAGTTCGAGGTCCCGGAGAGGAGGTTCTTCGGGGTGAACTTCACCGAGCTCGCCAGGCTCCTGAAGAGGGCCAAGCCGAGCGACGTGGTCCACCTGGAGATCGAGGGGACCACCATGGCCGTCAGGCTAGTCGGGGACTACACCAGGAGGTTCACGATGAGGCTCTACGGGGGAGAGGAGTTCGAGCTCAGGCCTCTGAACGTGAACTTCACGGCGGGGGCGAGGATAGTGAGCTCCGAGTTCCCCAGGATAGTCCAGGACCTGAAGGTCAAGGGGAGCGAGGTGACCCTCTCCATAGACCGGGAGTCCGTCAGGTTCTCCGCGGGGGCGGAGGGGGGAGAGGGGGAGATAAGCCTGCCGAGGGACTCCCCCGTGGTGCTGGACATATGGGTTGACGAGCCGGCCAGGTCCATGTACAGCCTCGCCTTCCTGGAGAAGATGGTGAAGCCGGCGGCCATCTCAGATGAGCTATCCATTCAGCTGGCCTCCGACAAGCCTCTTAAGCTCTTCTACGCCCTGCCAGGATTCTCCAAGGCGGGGGTGACCTACTACCTGGCCAACCTGTCGCTGTGAGGGAAAGGATCGGCAGATGGCCTCTCCATGGGCCCGGCGGGGCGGCCTGGCGTGGAAGTACCCCTTCTCTCGGTGGGGCAGGGAGGTAGTGGAGGCCGCCGGACTGGAGATCTCCGACCTGGCCTACGACCCGCTCCTCGAGCCGGCCAGGAGGGGGGCCCGCCGCAGGCTGGCCGCGGCCGTGGGCGGGAGGGTGTACCTGGGGGAGGGGTCCTGGACACCCGAGGTGGCCGTTGCGTCCTACCTGACCGCCAGGCTGATAGTCGGAAGGATCTCCGACCCCTACCTCGGGAGGCTCTTCGGGGAGCACGAGGGCAAGCGGTTCTACGCCCTGGCCTCGGATGAGGATCCGGACGTCCTCTCCTCCCTGGCCGACGATCTGGAGGTCGACTCGGAGAGGGACGGCCTCCTCTGGGGCGTGGCCCTGGCCGACTACCTCCCCCTGGCCCGGAGGATCAGCGGATCCAGGTGGAGGCTGGTCAACGCGGACGTGAGGCGGGGCCGGGTGTGGGTCCGCCGGAGGGGGTTCGTCAGGATCCTCCAGGAGGCGGTGAGGGACAGGACCTCGGAGGCCCCAGATCCGGGTCCCCTGCCCCCTCCCCTCGACGAGGCGGCCGCGGATGTCGCCGCCATGCTGAGGGAGAGGTCGGCCCGAGCCAGGAGGAAGTCCGGCGCCCCGGGCGGCTTCCCCCCCTGCGTCGTCGACCTCCTGGACAGGGTGAGGAGGGGGGAGAACCTGAGCCACCTGGAGAGGTTCACGCTGGCCGCCTACCTGCTCAGGGTGGGGTGGTCCGAGGGGGAGGTTATCGACCTCTTCAGGGCGTCGCCCGACTTCAACGAGAGGGTGGCCTCCTACCAGGTGAGGCACATAGCCTCCAAGGGCTACAGCCCCCCGGGGTGCGAGAGGCTGAGGGAGTGGGGGATATGCCGGGCGGACTGCGGCCTCAGATCTCCCCTCCAGTTCGGAAGGAGGGCGAGAAAGGTTGAGGGCCGTTGAGGAGGCTTTCTCCAGGTACTACCGGAGGCACTCTGCCTCCATCTACGTGCCAGAGGTGGAGAGGCGGGAGATAATGCTGATGTCCTTCGGCGGGGGCGTCCTGAGGCACCTCTCCTTCCGGAGCCAGCAGGCCCTCAGGGACGCGCTCGTGAGGGAGAATCCCATGCACGCCTACCACTCGGTCGCCAGCTACCGCAATCCGGGGAGTCCCGAGATGAGGGAGAAGGGAATCCTGGACGCAGACCTGCTCTTCGACGTGGACGCCGACGAGCTGCCTGATCCGAGGTGCTCCGAGGGCCTCGCCTGGTTTTGCGGGGACTGCGGGGAATCGGGGGAGGGGCCGGCCCCGCCCTCCTGCCCCGGCTGCGGGGGGGCGCCGAAGACGCTGTCCTGGCCCACCGAGGGCTGCCTGGAGGCGGCCAAGGAGCACGCCCTGAGGGTGATCGACGCGGCGCTGGGCGACCTGGGCGCCGAGAGGGTGTCCGTCTCGTTCACGGGTCACAGGGGTTACCACGTGGCGGTCGGCCTCGGGGGGGAGAAGCCCCTGCTCGGAGGTTTCGAGAGGATGGAGGTCGCCCGGCTCGTGTCGGGGCGGGGGATAGACCCCTCCGAGCTTGTCAGGGTGGAGGGGTCGACGGGCGCGTTGAGGGTCCCGACCGTGGGGGAGGGTGGGTGGAGGGGCAGGTACGCCAGGCTGCTCCGGTCCGTGCTGGAGGGGGATCCCCCCGAGTGGGTGTCCGAGTCGGAGGTCTCCCGCGTCTCCGCGATACCCGGCCTGCGCGCGGCCCTCTCCTCCGGTTACGCGGCGGGTCCCGTGGGGAAGAAGACCGTTGAATTGCTGAGGAGGATGGTGGTCGAACTCGTCGAGTTCTCCGGGGCCGTTATAGACGAACAGGTCACCGGGGACCCCCAGAGGATGACCAGGATACCAAACAGCCTGCACGGCAAGACGGGCCTCAGGGCGGTCCCCCTGTCTCCGGACGGGATCAGGTCCTTCAGGCCGCTCAGGGACGCCGTGGCCCTGGACGGGGAGGAGGTGACCGTGGAGGTCAGGGTCCCGGTGCCGAGGTTCAGGCTGGGCGGCGAGGGCTTCGGCCCCCTCTCGCCGGGGGACTCGGTCAGGCTCCCGGCCTACGCCGCCGCCATGATAATTCTGAGGGGGAGGGGTGTGGAGGCTTGAGGTCCGGGTCAGGATCCGGGGGAGACCGGGAGGAGGGGGGAGGGGCGGAGGATCACCCCTACACCCGGCTCGTGGAGGCCTGGCTCAGGGAGCTCTCCAGCGGGGAGATTCAGCCGCTGCCCGACTCCTTCTGGGAGGACCTCGAATCCTGGTTCTCCGACCTGAGGTCGGAGGTCGAGTCGGGCGGCCCCCTATCCCGCCTGGCGGCCGAGGCCCTGGAGATCTGCGGGGAGGTGGCCGAGAGGCTGAGGTTCCTGAGGTCCCTCAAGGAGGCCGCCGGCCGAGGCGAGATTCCCGCGGCCTCCGCGTCCCCGGGGGCCGCCGGGCGGGAACCGTCGGAGGGAGTCGGCGGGGGTCGGACCCCGGCCCCGGAGGCCGCGCCCCCCGGGCCGGCGGTCCCGCCGCGGGTCGGGGGATCGGTCCTAGTAATCTTTAAAACGGCCGTTCCGAAGTTCGTCGGGCGCGACCTCAACGTGTACGGTCCGTTCAGGGAGGGGGATCTGGCGCTCCTTCCGAGGGAGGACGCGGAGACCCTCTCCTCGGGCGGGGCGGCGGAGGTGATCGAGGGAGATGAAGGTTCCGGCTAGGATCAACACGTACTGCCCGAGGTGCGGGCGCCACACCGAGCACAAGGTCTCCCTGTACAAGGCGGGGAGGCCCAGGGAGGACTCCTGGGGTCAGAGGCAGCTCGCCAGGAAGAGGAGAGGTTACGGCGGGGAGCCGAGGGGCAAGCTCAGGAGGAAGGCCAAGGTCACGAAGAAGGCCGTGATAATCCTCACCTGCGTCGAGTGCGGGAGGAAGGTCTCCAGGAACCTCGGCAGGCTCAGCAGGGTGGAGGTGATCAGGTGAGCGCCGAGAGGCCGAGGAAGAGGTTGATACCCCTCCCCAAGTCCTACTTCATCAGGGTGAGGTGCGCCAGCTGCGGGAACGAGCAGGTGATCTTCTCCCACGCCTCCAGGGTGGTCAGGTGCCACATATGCGACGAGGTCCTGGCGGAGCCCACGGGTGGGAGGGCCAGGCTGACCGACAGGGCCGCGGTCATGGCCGTCTACGGGAGGTTCGCCGAGCGGGAGGGGGCGGTCTGACTTGCCCAGGGACTTCCCGCGGCGGAACGACCTGGTGGTGGCCACCGTCCTCAGGGTCGAGGAGCACGGGGTCGTCGTCTCCCTGGACGAGTACAGGGGGCTGCAGGGGTACATCCCCCGCGGGCACGTGGCCTCCGGGCGGATAAAGGACATCAGGGACTTCGTCCGGGAGGGAGACAGGGTAGTCGGCCGGGTCATAAGGGCCGACAGGTCCAAGGGACACGTGGACCTCTCCCTCAGGTACGTCAGCAGGGAGCAGGCTCGCAGGAAGCTCGAGGAGTGGAAGGAGAGGTCCAGAATAGTATCCCTGCTCAGGGTGGCCGCCTCTAGGGCCGGGAGCCCCGACCCCGAGGGGGACGCCGTCAGGGCCTGGGAGACCCTGGAGGAGGCGGCCGGCGACGTGGTGGGGATCCTGGAGGAGGCCGCGGAGGAGGGGGCCGGCGTCCTGACGGACGCGGGGCTCCCGCCGAAGGTGGCCGAGGAGCTGCTGGCCCTGGTCAGGGAGCACTTCAAGCCGCCCCTCTACGAGAACCAGGTCCTGCTCAGGCTCTTCGTCCCGACCTCCGACGGGATCGAGGCCATAAGGTCGGCCCTCGGCGGCGCCGAGAGGTACAACTCGGACAAGGTCAGGGTTGAGGCCTTCTCCGCCGGGGCCCCCAGGTACGTGCTCAAGGTGTACAGCACGGACCCGACCTCGGTCAAGAGGACCACCACCCTGGCGGTCAAGAGGGTGCTGGAGGAGGTCAGGAGGGCGGGGGGGGTCGGGGAGGTGGTGGGCCAACGGGAGTCCAAGAGGAGGGCCGCCTGACCGGGACCGAGAGGCCCTCCGGCCGATCCGGGGTCCCCAAGATGCTCAGGTGCCCCCGCTGCTGGACCTACACCTTCTCCGAAATCTGCCCGAACTGCGGGGCCGAGACGGCCGACCCGGCCCCACCGGACTTCAACCCCAGGGCGCCGGCCGACCCGGGTCGGCGGGGGTGAGGTCGTCCCCCCGCAGGGAGAGCCCCGGGCGGGACTCGAACCCGCGGCCTGCGGATTACAAGTCCGCCGCTCCGCCTGCTGAGCTACCGGGGCGCGGCGCCGGGCGCCGACCCGCTTATGAAGTTTCCCCGGGGCCCGCGGCTTCGGCGCAGGTCGAAGGCGGCGCCGGCCGACGACTAGGTCCAAGACTTTGATCCCACCTCTAAACGTTCTGAGACGTTCTAACGCCGATAGAAACGATCGCTTTTGAAAGAGGGGAATATCCAGAATTATCGGGCCCTCATACAACGTTCTGAAACGATTTCAATGGCAACGCATAAATACGTCCGGGCGGGCTGCCGCGAAGCCCCTTAGCCCGGCCCGAGCCGGGCGCGAGGGGGAGTGTGAAAGCATGAACTGGAGAAAGGCAGCTCTGGCTGCGGCCCTGCTGGCCGTGATGGGTCTCACGACCGTCCCGGCCGCGGCTCAGCCCAGACTGAAGGACTTCCCGGCTCCATTCGTCCAGAACGGCGCCATAGACTACAACGGAGACGGCGTTCCCGACATCGCCATAATACTGGGATCCAACGCGGCCGCCGAGGACGTCAGGGGCGCAGCCCTCATAGGGACCAAGATAGGCTCCCACCTCTACTACACCAAGGCGCCCAACTTCGGGGCGTTCAGGATACCCGAGCTGACCGCCGACGCCTACCACTACGCCTTCACCAGGTTCCACTTCGTCAACGGGAGCGCCCAGGAGAGGCACGGCTTCTACTTCGTCAGCGGCGCCGGGGTGACCTTCCCGCCGTTCAGCTCCATCAACCCGGCGGGAGACAGGGGCCTCGTGATGTACCACCTGGCGTACGCCATGGAGGACATGGCGACCCACGACATAGTGCCCGACTACCTCTTCGTCCCCAGGGACAACACCAACTTCACCGTGACCTCGACCATAGCCCCGTGCCCCGCCTGCCCCATGTTCACCCAGACCACCAGGTGCGTCTACCCCAACATAACCTACAGCGCGGCCGCCATACTGACCGACAACCAGAGGGACCAGCTCACCGGCGGGTCCGGGGCCGTCCTCTTCGCCGGACTCAGGCCCACCGGGACCGTCTGGTTCATCGACTACAGGGCCTCGGACAACACCACTGCAGACGCCGTGGTGTTCTGGAACGGCACCGTCAGAACTCAGGTGGCCGCGGGTAACCGTTACTACATAAACGCCACCGACTGGTGGCTCCAGGACAACGGCGTGACCGCCCCCGACAACCGCATGGTCTACTACCCGAACGCCTCCGGCTTCGCCATGATCTACCAGACCACCCCGGTCCACACCGCCATCCTCAATGAGGGACAGGAGTACTACATACCGTTCCTGGGCTACACCTTCTACGTCGAGGACGTGAACCTGGACAACACCACCATCATAGTGAGGGACTCCAGCGGCTCCGCCGTGACCATAATGACCCTGATATACACCGCGCTGGCCAGCGGGACCGACCCGGTGGTGGACAAGCTCTTCATATCCTACAGGGACCTCGGCGGCATGAGGATACTGGACCCCGAGGGCAACAACATGACCTTCTTCATATACGTCTACAGGGTCGACAACATAAACCAGCGCTGGATAGAGGTCGGCATAAGCAGCCCCTGGATCGACAAGGACGTCTTCATCGATAACGACACCACCGGAATGGCCGAGTCCTGGCCCAGGGAGTGGAACCTCACCCCGACCTGGGCTCCCGGGTTCCTCAACTGGACCATCCACTACGAGGACGGCGACCCGTACTTCATAGGCAACATAACCCTGGCCGACGTGAACGCCGCCGGCGCCATAGGGGCCAAGTTCAGGTCGGTGGTCTCCGTCAAGGCCGACCCGTGGAACACGCTGCCCTACAGTCCCATATACGGCATAGTCAGCTACGGGTCCATCTGGAACTGGTCCGCATCGGCGTGGTACGACGGACCGTTCTGGTACGTGATCTACGACAACGGCACCTGGCCCTACGGCCAGACCAAGACCTTCGGGTCCAACGAGTTCATACTGACCGCCATAGTCAACAACTCCAGCGCCCCGCTCGGCTGCTCCATGCCGGCCTGCAACTCCACCGGGTTCGGCGTCTACCTCTACGAGGCGGGCGAGCAGAACCTCACCGAGGGCTTCTGCAACCTCACCGGCAGCCTGTTCTTCCTCGGTAGGCGTCCCCCTGCCCCCGGCGCACCCAACCTCTCCCAGGACTTGATTGAGTGGTTCTGGTTCCTGCCTGGCGCCAACCCGGCTCCGTTCCACTACGAGACCTGGGACATATTCCCGATCAACGTGACCGGCGTCTTCGCCGGCGCCTACGACAGGTTCGAGAACGTCACCGGCAACTGGACCGGCACCATAGTGCTCGACGCCTACAACAGGGACGTCACCCCCGCCGACGAGAAGGACCAGCTCTTCGAGCTGGAGGACGTCTTCAGCTTCGTCAAGGCCCCGCTGGTCTTCATGGACTACCAGTTCCTCATGCCCAACGGCTCCGTCAACGAGGACCTGGCCGACAAGAACCTCATCGTGGTGGGCGGTCCGGTGGCCAACACCGTGGCCGACTTCCTCAACGACAGCGGCCTCCTGTGGGTCGAGTACGTCGGTGACAGGCTCTTCGACACCAGGTTCAGGCACGACGGCACCGTCGAGGAGCTCGGCTACGTCGACCTCGCGGCCGTCAGGCTCTGGACCGGCGGCGCGACCGTCGGGTTCATCGGCGGCCTCGGCGTGGTCCAGTACGCCAAGGACGACCCGTGGGGCGGCGACAACACCATCCTCGTGGTGGCCGGCAACAACAGGTGGGGAACCTACGCCGCCGCGGTGGCCATCTCCGACCCGACCAAGATAATCAGGGACGGATACAGCCCGGCCGTGTTCTACCTGGCCGGCACCGACGAGAGCGAGCACCCGCCGTTCGTCATAGTGGCCGCCATCGTCCCTGGAGTCGCTCCGCCCGCCGCGTGGGTGCCGCCCACCGAGCGCGGAGTGATCCAGATCGAGTGGCCCACCGGCATCGTCAACGAGCCCGTGGAGCTCGGGGGCTGAGAGGCCCCCAACCCCCCTCTTTTTTCTTCCTGACGGATCCTATTCTCTCTGACCCTTCCGGGGGACGAAGATCGCGGGCCGAAGGTCGCCTCTCGAGAATTCCTCTCGCCTTCTCCTTTTATCTCATCCCCTCGGGAGATCCGGCCGAACCTCTCCGGTTCCCGACCTGGAGGGGCCGCCCTCCGTCGGGAGTGGGCCGCGCCTCCCGTGTCCCCCGTAGTCCATTTTTAAGTCCCACCCGGACGGCCCGCCCGGTAGGCTCATGGGGAGAAGGAAGAAGGGGTGGACCGCCAGGGTCGCGGCCGCGTCCCTCGCGATCCTGGCCGCGGCTTCCCTGGCCGGGTCTCGGACCTCGGCGGACGTGACCGAGGCCCAGATACTGGACTCTATCGCCAGGTTCAGCGCGTTCGTCACGGACGAGATCCCGGAGGCCCAGACCGTCGGCGGCGACTACACCTACGTCTTCGTGGGCGGGGTCCTCTACGTCAACGTCGGGTACTCCGGCTGGGAGCCCCACCTGGTGGCCAACTCCCTGGCCCTCGAGTCCCTGAGCTTCCTCCTCAAGAACGCCGATCTCCTGGGGATGGGGGGCGACTCCGAGAGGCTGGGCAAGGCCAGGAGGATAGCCGAGTCCATATGCGAGTTCCTGCTCAGGCAGTCCTCCGACAGGCTGTCGGGATCCCTGTGGGCGGGGCTCAGCGGCAGGTTCGTCGACATGACCGCCTCCTACTACGCGCTGAGGGGGCTTATGGAGGCCGCCGAGGCGGGAGTCATCTCGACCTCCGACCAGGACCTCAGGGCCGTGGTCGCGTCCCTGGTGGCCCTGCAGAACACCGACGGCGGCTACGGCATAAGCCCCGGCCACTCCCAGAGGGACCTGTCGGAGTCGAACCTGCTCACCACCTCCATGGCCCTCGACGTGCTCGTCAGGGCCAAGAGGCTGGGGTTCGGCTCCACGGTGGGCGGCCTGGACGGGGCCATAGAGAGGGCCGTCGCCTACCTCCAGGGTTCCTCGGTCAGGCAGGGGGACCAGGTCAAGTGGGAGGGTTTCAAGTTTCAGGGATACCCCCTCTCCGACGAGGAGGTCACCGTTAGGGTGGCCGGGACCCTGGCCAGGGCCGACCTGGACGGCGTGCCCGTGGACGAGGACGTGCTGGCCGGGGCGGCCGGGTACATAACCAACTACGCCTCGCTCAACCCGAGGTGGGACGAGGCGCCGGACGTGCTCCACTCCCTCCTGCTGATGAGCAGCCTGGGGCTCGTGGAGACCCGCGTGGTCAAGGGACTGGCCCTCCAGGGGGCCAACATAGAGACCCTGCTGAACAACCAGTACGAGGACGGGCTGTGGTACCCCCCCGGAGGGCCGGGGGACCCCATATCCGGGCTCGACTTCTCGACCAAGGTGGCCTCCTTCCTGCTGGACTGGGCGAAGATAGTCTCGCTGGACGTCACCCTCTCCGCCTCCGGCAGGGGGTACTTCGGAGACTCGGATCCCCCGAGGCTGGTCGAGTCGGGCGTCGTGGGGATCACGATCTCCGTGGCCAACTCCGGCACGTCCAACCGGCTGATCTCGGTCTCCCACGACTCCCCCCCTGGTCTGGACGTCGTCAACGAGACCCAGGGCCCGATATCCGTGCCCCCCGGGGGGGAGGGCAGGTACACCCTGACCTTCAGGGCCCCCGAGGTCGTCTCGGAGCCCACCACCCTGGTCATGACCTTCTCCCTGCGGGACGCCTCCTCCGGGGATCCCCTGTACACCAGGAGGGTGACCCTGGAGATTGTGAGGGACGCCCGGCTGAAGATAATATCGAAGACGGCCTCTCCCCAGAGGGTGAGGCTGGGGGGGACCGTCACGGTCAGCGTGACCGTGAAGAACGTGGGGGACGTGCCCGCCCAGGGCTGCACCATATGGGAGGACCTGGCCGACGGGTTCGTCCTGACCCAGGCCGGCAACTACTCCGAGGTGGCCGCCGCCTCGACCACCGGCTACCCGTACCTCTCCTTCATACCGGCCGGCAGGCAGATCGAGTACACGTACACCCTCAGGGCCGAGAGGGCCGGGCCCGGCGAGGTGAGCCTCTCCACCACGAAGATATCCTACTCCAACTCACTGGGCGACATCCTGAACGCCACGAAGGAGGTCTTCGTCACCGTGGAGAGGCCCCTGGTCGAGACGACCCTGAACGCCAGCGAGGTCGAGCTGGAGTGGGGTCAGGGGGCGGCCGTCAGGGTGGACGTGACCAACGAGGGGAACGCCGCCAGCGGGGGGGTCAGTCTCAGGGTGAAGTTCGGCGGAGACCTCGACCTCGAGGTGGCCGGGGAGAACGTCTCCATCAGCAGGCCGTCGGAGAACGAGTACTACCTGGACCTGGGCGGGTTGGATCCTAACGAGACGAGGAGCGTCGTCTTGAAGATCTCGACCAGCGCCATCTACCTGAACCTAGGCTCCGAGACCCGAATAGACGTGATCACCACCTACCTCGACCCGGACGGGAGGGTGTTCCAGGGCTTCGAGGACAGCGACTCCGCCGACGTGATCCTCCTGATGTCCACCTCGGTTAAGGTCGCCGCGGGGATAGTCTCCGGCCTGATCGCCCTGCTGGCCGCCGTGAGGCTGTCGGCCTACAGGAGGCGCAAGAAGAGGGAGGCCCGGTACAGATACAGGGCCTACAGGCCATCGTCCCGCGCCAGGAGGACCGGTAGGTCGGCTCGCGGTATCAGGAGCAGGAGGGGGGAGAAGTAATTGTGAGAGGGGGGCGATTCCGTGGTGGATAAGAAGAGGATCTTGGGGGCCGCCGCGGCCGCGGCCCTGCTCTTGGCGGCCCTGGCCGCCCTGTGGATCATGGTCGCGAACAGGCCGCCCCCTCCCTACACGCTGGTCCTCGTCTACTCGGACGAGGACGCCTCCTCCTACCCCGAGGCGCTGGGGAAGGGCGGCTACGCCATAACCATGCTGGTCGGGATAATGACCGGGGGGTACCTCAACCAGTCTAACACCCTGGTGATATCCCCCCGGCAGCTGGACTCGGTCAGGGGCCCCAACACCTCCTACGTGCTGGTAAGGGGGCCCAACTGGGGCGCGGACTCCCTCGGGCTTAGGGTCTTTCTTGACAACAGGACCGTCGTCGTGGAGGGTAGGAGCGAGGAAGAGCTCGAGATGGCCATAGACAGACTCCTGGTATCCATAGCCGGGGAGAACGCCCTCGACGTATCTCCAAGGGGCGATCAACTCGTCGTCCTCTCACCCTCGGGCCAGAGGGTGGGGGTCCAGTGGCTCGGCGGGAAGAGGCTGGACGAGGTGCTGGCCGTCCCGCTGCTCGGGGGCTCGGGGGAGGACGTCAGGGAGGCGGTTCTGGACGGACTGGCCCGAGGCTAGCGGGCCCGGCGGGACTCGAACCCGCGGCCTGCGGCTCTCCCCGGCTGACCCGTAGAAGGCCGCCGCTCTGGTCCGTGCTGAGCTACGGGCCCGGTTCGATGGTGGACGAATCCCAAATTAATATGTTGCGTGGCCGCCGCGACGATGGGATGATGAGGTCCATCTCGTCGGGGGACTGGAGGAGGGTGCTGGCGGCCGCCCTGTGCGTCGCGGCGGCCGCGTCCCTGGGGGCGCCCCCGGCGGCCCCCTCGGCAGCCTCCAAGACCTACGACTGGAAGGACGTGGTGCTGGAGAACAACTCTGTCATGCTCATAGGGCCATTCTCCGTGTACGTCACGGTGAGCAACCCGCCCGGAGGGACCACCGTCCTCTACACGGCGAAGATAAAGAAGGGGGACGTGGTCTGCGAGACTGCCCAGGTCTCCAGCCTCCTCGAGTCCGACGTCAAGGTCGTCCGCGAGGGGTGCGGGGGAGGGAACGCGGCCTTCACGTTCAAACTCTACGGCGAGGCCTCGGCGGCCGAGGGGCCGACCAAGATAAAGTTCGACATACTGGACGCCATCTACTCGCCGGAGACGAAGCTCGACCTGTCCACGTCGGCCAACCGAACCCTCTCGACCAACGAGACCCAGCTGGTGGTGGACGTGCCCATCTCCGTGACCAACGTCGGGTGGATAACCCCGACGGAGGCCCACATGGCGGTCGGCTACGGCAGGGTCGAGGGGAACGAGAGCGCCCACATGAGCCTCGTGACTACGATCCCGCCGGTCGCGGATCCGACCAACTTCACCCTCCAGCCGCCGATGCCCGGCCTCAGCAGGAACTACACCTACCAGTTCTCGCTGGACGCGGGGGGCAGGGCGTACGCCAAGTTCACCCTGACCTTCACCCTGACCTACCCGGCGGACTTCGAGAAGGACGAGCAGCACTCGACGGCGACGCACGAGGTGTGGAGGTACTCCCCCGGGAGGGAGGTGACCAAGACCCTGACATTCGACTTCGTCGTCGGTGCTCGCTACAAGAACGTGGGCCAGCCCAGCATGCAGCTCAGGCTGAACCACTCCCAGCTGGTGGCCCAGCCCGGCAGCTCGCTCAGCTTCACCCTCAACATAGAGAACAGGGGGACCGGGGACGCGTACAACGTCAGCATATACCTGGGGGTCGAGCCGGAGGTCCCCCGGATAGTGCTCACCAGCCCGGACGTGCCCGGCCTCACGGGGGAGCCCTTCACCGGGATGATGTCCCGCCCCCTCCTGATAAGGAAGTTCCCGAAGAACGCCTACTCTCCGCCCATAAAGTTCAACGTGGTGTTCCCGGAGGACGTCTACCTCTCCGACACGGTGTTCACCGTGACCATCCTGGTCGAGTGGCAGAACGCCCTGGGCAAGTGGTTCAACCAGACCCTGACCAGGCAGATAGTGTCGCAGGAGCCCACCCACCCCAGCATATCCGTCAGCAAGAGGGTGTCCGCCGACAGGATAGGGGTCAACGGGACGGTCGCCGTGTTCGTCCTGGTGACCAACACGGGGGACGCGCCGGCGACCGACGTGACGATAACCGACTCCTTCCCGGAGGAGTTCTTCGAGCTGGTGCAGGGCTCCGCCTCGGCGAGCATCAGGACCCTCCCGCCCGGCGGCAACGCCACAGTGAGCTACAGGCTGAGGGCCCTTAAGGAGGGCGTGGCCACCCTGCCGCCGGCCCAGGTCGACTACTACGACAGGGACGTGCCCCACACGGAGTTCTCCAACGGAGGGTACGTCACCGTGGTCATGCCCCGGGTCTCCCTCGAGGTCATACAGCTGCCGCCGAGCCCCATGCTGGTCAGGGAGACCGCGGACCTGAGGTTCGTCCTGACCAACCAGGGCACCGGTACTGCCAGGGACGTCTCCATCACCGTCATAATCCCCAGGGGGGTGGACGTCATAGACGCCCAGGGCGACGGCCTGCTGCCGCTGACCAGGACCGAAGACCTCGGGTGGAACGTCTCCTACAGGATAGAGTCGATAGAGCCGGGGTCCAGCGTCGCATGCGGGATCACCGTGTCTCCCCTCGCCCAGGGCAGGTACCTGATCAACGTGACCAACGCCACCTTCTGGTCTCCCGACGGGGCGGCCCGCTTCGACGTGGAGGGGGCCTCGGCCCTCCAGGCCAACTTCACCGCCATAGTCCCCTACTCCTTCAGGGTCTTCGCCTCCGTTGCCTTCGCCGGCATGGTGGCCGCCGTCGGGGTGGGGGTCTACCTGGCTGCCAGGGGGCCGTCGCTGCCGGGCTTCAGGAAGGCCCGCCCCAGGCTCGGCCCGGGGGGCTAGGTGGGCGCGGGGCGGGCGCCAAGTTTTATTACGGCGGGGCGCCCCGCGGCCCGCTGAGGGGTGATCTCGCGGATGGGTATGGAGTACGTGTACGCCGCCCTCATGCTCCACGAGCTGGGCAAGCCCATAGAGGAGGAGGCCCTCTCCGCCGTCTTGAAGGCGGCCGGGGTGGAGCCGGACGAGGCCAGGGTGAAGCAGCTCGTCGAGTCGCTCTCCGAGGTGGACATAGACGAGGTGATCAGCTCGGCCGCGGCGGCTCCGGTGGCCGCCCCGGTGGTCTCCGCCGCTGAGGCCAAGGCGGAGGAGAAGGAGAAGGGGAAGGAGGAGGAAGAGGCGAAGGAGAAAGAGAAGGAGAAGGAAGAGGAGGAGGCCGCCATAGCCGGCCTCGGGGCGCTCTTCGGGTGAGCGCCCCTCACTTTTTAAGACCCCCGACCGACCAACGGTCGGGAGCCCTCACATGGGAGAGATAGACCTTTCCAAGGCTCTGAACATAGAGTTCCTCAGGGAGAGGGGGTACGTCAGGAAGAGGTGTCCCTCCTGCGGGGAGCACTTCTGGACCCTCGACCCGGATCGCGAGACGTGCGGGGAATCACCCTGCGAGCCCTACTCCTTCATAGGCCGCGGGATGGGGAGGAAGGCCGACCTCCCTGAGGTCAGAGAGGGGTTCCTCTCCTTCATGGAGAGGAACGGGCACACCAGGGTGGGCAGGTACCCCGTGGCCGCCAGGTGGAGGGACGACCTCTTCCTGACCAGCGCCTCCATAGTGGACTTCCAGCCGTACGTGACGGCCGGGCTGGTCCCTCCCCCGGCCAACCCCCTGACGATCTCGCAACCCTGCATAAGGTTGAAGGACGTCGACAAGGTCGGGCTGACCATGGGGAGGCACCTCACCATATTCGAGATGATGGCCCACCACGCCTTCAACCTCCCGGGCAGGGAGATATACTGGAAGGACGGGACCGTCGAGCTCTTCCACAGGTACGCAACCGAGGTGCTGGGCATAGGGGAGGAGGACATAACGTACAAGGAGGGGATCTGGGTCGGAGGGGGTAACGCGGGGCCCGATCTGGAGCCCATAGTCGGCGGGCTGGAGATAGCCACCCTCGTCTTCATGGAGTACAGGGACGTGGACGGGCGCTACGAGAGGATGGACGTCCGGGTGGTGGACACGGGATACGGACTTGAGAGGATAACCTGGCTGGTCCAGGGGACTCCCACGGCATTCGAGGCGATATACGGCCCGCTGGTCGACAGGTTCCTCTCTGAGTTGGGGGTTGAGAAGCCGGATCGGCGGATACTGGAGGATTACTCGAGGATATCCTCCCTGATGGCCAGGGTCGAGAAGGGCGCCGCCCTCAGGGAGCTGAGGGAGGCCGCCGCGAGGAGTCTCGGGGTGGAGGCCCCCGCCCTGGAGGACATGCTGGGTCCCCTCGAGCGGGCCTACGCGATACTAGATCACACCAAGACTGTGACCTTCATGCTGGCCGACGGGATCGTCCCGTCCAACGTCAAGGAGGGTTACCTGGCCAGGCTCGTCATAAGGAGGGCCCTCAGATCCGCGGCCGAGATAGGGGCGGAGGTGGATCTCGCCCGCCTGGTAGACATGCAGATCTCCCACTGGTCCAGGGACTTCCCTGAGATCGCCGAGAAGAGGGATCGAATGCTCGACATGGTCGAGCTGGAGCAGAAAAGATACGAGGAGACCATAGAAAGGGGTAGGGACCTCGTCAGGAGGAGGTTGAGGAAGAGGGGGAGGTCTGGGGAGGGGCCGTCCCTCTCCCTAGAGTACCTGATAGAGCTGTACGACTCCCACGGCGTCCCCCCGGAGGTGGCCGCCGAGGTGGCGGAGTCGGAGGGCGTCGAGGTGGAGATCCCAGACAACTTCTACGAGATAGTGGCGGCCCGCCACGAGGCCCCCGAGGTGAGGCCCCCCGAGGTTTCCCCCTACGTGGACGAGGTCGAACCGTTCCCGGAGACCGAGCTGCTCTTCTACGAGGACGTCTACAGGACCGAGTTCGACGCCAAGGTCCTCGGCGTGGTCCGCGGCCGCGGCATCCTGCTCGACAGGACCGCCTTCTACCCGGAGGGAGGGGGGCAGCCCGGCGACGTCGGGATCCTAAGGGTGGACGGGGAGGACCTCAGGGTATCCAACGTCGAGAAGGTCAAGGGCAGGGTGATCCACTGGGTGGAGGGCGAGGTCCCGGGAGACCCGGTCGGGAGGGTCGCCCACGGGCTCATAGACTGGCCGAGGAGGCTCTCCCTCATGAGGCACCACACGGGAACCCACATAATCCTAGAGTCGGCCAAGAGGGTTCTCGGCGATCACGTGTGGCAGTGGGGCGCCCAGAAGGGGGTCGAGGTAAGCAGGCTGGACATAACCCACTACAAGCCCGTTTCGGACGAGGAGATCCGCGAGATAGAGGAGTTGGCCAATCGGGTGGTCATGGAGAACAGGCCCGTCATAGCCTCCTGGATGCCCAGGGACCGGGCCGAGGCGAAATACGGCTTCGAGATATACCAGGGCGGCGTCGTACCCGACCTGATCCTCAGGATAGTGGAGGTGAAGGACTTCAACGTCCAGGCCTGCGCCGGAACCCACGTGACCATGACCGGCGAGGTTGGACCCATCAAGATATGGCGCGCCAGGAGGATCCAGGACGGGGTGGTGAGGCTGGAGTTCAGCACCGGGATGGCCGCCGTGGGGAGGCTGCTCTCCGTGTTCGATCAGGCCAAGAGGTCCGCCGAGATCCTGGGCACCGGGACGGACGATCTACTGAGGGCCGTGAAATCTCTCGCGGAGCAGAATAAGATCCTGGTAAAGGAGGTCAGGAGGCTCTCCAGGAGGGTGGTCGAGGAGGCCGTGTCCTCCTCCGTCAGGGCCGCCCGGGTGGTCGAGGGGATCCGGGCGGCGGCCGTGGAGGTGGACCTCGGGGACATGGGGGTGCTGACCGAGGCGGCCGAGTCCGCGCGCAGGGAGATCCCAGACATCGCTCTCCTTCTGGTGGGTCCCCGCGGGGGGGAGAAGGGGAGGCCCGTCGTGATCGCCCTTGGTAGCTCGGCCGTCGCGGCCGGTCTCTCCGCATCCGAGCTCATGTCCGACGTGCTCGCCGGCATCGGCAGGGGAGGCGGGAGGGAGACGATGGCGCGGGGATCGGTCGGCGTGGACGTCGACGTGGATAAGCTGGAGGTGAGGCTCCTCGAGTCTGTTCGGAGGCGCCTCCGGTCTACGCGGGCAGGGGCAGAGGCTGAGGATTGAGCTCGTGGAGAGGGCGGCCTCGGACCTCCTCCTGATGGAGGCCATGGGCCTACAGAGGGAGGGGAGCCTGGACCTGGTCGGCCGAAAGTACGGGCTGAGCAGGCCCGAGCGGGCGGCCCTGGCGAAGCTGGTGCGGTGGAATCCGGGGGAGGCCGCCAGGAAGAAGATCCCCCCCGAGATGGCGGCTGGCAGGAGGGTCGGGGTGGACGGCTTCAACGTCCTGATAACCCTCGAGGCCATAGTCCGGGGGGAGCCCGTGTACCTATGCAACGACTCGTTCGTCAGGGACCTGACCTCCTTCAGGAGGGCTAGCCCGAAATCTGAGATCTCGGACGAGGCCGTCGACCTGCTGCTGTCCACGCTCGGGCGCCTCGGGGCCTCGGAGGTTGTGGTGCTCCTGGACAGTCCCGTCTCGAGGAGCGGGGAGATGGCCGCCGAGTTGAGGCGCAGGATGTCGGACTCTGGGTTGAGGGGGACGGCCAAGACGTCCCGCTCCGTCGACGCCGATATACTGGGTTACGGAGTCGTCGCCACCAGCGACGAGGCGATAATCTCCAGGGCGGCTGCGGTGGTCGACCTGCCCGAGGTCGCGTGCGGCGAGTTGGGTGTGCGCCCGAGGAGGGTGGGCTCCTTATAGGGTAGGGGGCCCCGTCGGCTCGATGGATCCGAGAGGCAACCCAGGACGGGGTTCGGATCGGATCGACATACCCCTGCCGAGGACCGTCGGCATGTCCGAGGGGAAGGTCGTGATGATAGATCAGAGGAAGCTCCCGGCCAGTCTGGAGTTCCTGGAGTGCGCCGACGTGGAGTGCGTCGCCAGGGCCATAGAGACCATGGCCGTGAGGGGGGCGCCGGCCATAGGGGCGGCTGCCGCCTACGGCCTGGCGCTGGCCGCCTCAGCCGCGGGCGGTGGGTCCAGGGAGGAGGTGCTCGAGGAACTTTCCAGGGCGGCCGATAGACTCAGATCGACCAGGCCGACGGCCGTCAATCTCTTCTGGGCCGTAGACCGGGTTCTGCGCGCCGCGCGTCGGGTTGAGGACGCCGGCGCGATCGCGTCCGCGGTCCTCAGGGAGGCGAACGCGATAGCCGAGGAGGACGTGAGGGCCAACCTGGCCATAGGGGAGCACGGCAAGTCCCTCATAGGGGACGGCTCCGTCGTGATGACCATCTGCAACGCGGGCAGCCTGGCCACGGTCTGGTACGGGACGGCCACGGCGCCCATGTACAGCGCACACCGGGAGGGGAGGAAATTCAGGGTCGTGGCTCTGGAGACCAGGCCCGTCCTGCAGGGCGCCCGCCTGACGGCCTTCGAGCTGAGCCGCGCCGGGATCCCCGTCACCCTGATAGTGGACGGGGCCGCCGGCCACGTGATGAGGGAGCTGGGGGTGGACCTGGTGATAACCGGGGCCGACAGGATCCTCTCCGACGGCACGGTGTACAACAAGATAGGAACCTTCAACCTGGCCGTCCTGGCCCACGAACTGGGCATCCCGTTCTTCGTGGCCGCGCCGACCTCATCCTTCGACCTGGAGGCCGAACCCGGGGAGGTCGAGATAGAGGTCAGGCCCCCGGAGGAGGTGACCACCCTGGGCGGCTCCAAGATAGCCCCGCGGGGCGTAGACGTCTACAACCCCGCCTTCGACTTCACCCCGCCCAAGTACCTGTCGGGCATAATCACCGAGAGGGGGATCCTGCGACCGCCCCTCTCCCTCTCCATACGGAGGGCCTTCGGAGGATGAGCATCCCGGGCAGCTCCCAGAGATCGCCCACCCTGGGAACCCCGGGGACGCGCCCGGCGGACCGGCCCCTGTCCACCAGGATGGGCCTCACCCCGGCGGAGAGCGCCGGCAGGACGTCCTGATCCGGCGAGTCTCCCACCATCACGGCATTGTGGGGGGCCAGCCCGAGGAGATCCAGGGCGGCCTCGTAGCACCCCGCCTCGTCCTTGTTCCTGCCGACGTCTCCCGAGAAGACCAGGCCGTCGAAGTCCCCCGGGTCCAACCCGGCGGCCCTCATCTTGGAGAGCTGGATCCTCCTGGCCCCGTCGGACAGGATGCAGACCCTGAAGCCGGCTCGCCTCAGGTCGTGGACGACCCCCGCATCCGGATAGGATGAGATCCTCGAGAGGACCTGCCCCCAATACTCCCGCTCGAGCATCGCCGCCCTCTCCGGAGGCAGCCCCATCTCGAGGAAGACCCCCAATTTGGAGAACCTGTCCGGCCCTGACCTGGTCCGGTATACCCTGTCCCGGGCCTCCCTGTACCTCGACGAGAAAAACCCGGGATCGACCCCCTCGCTGCCCGCGACGGCCCTGATCGCCTCCTCCCTGACCTCGGGGTAGTCGGTGAGGGTTCCGTCGAGATCCATCAGGACGGCCTCCGCGGCCTCCAGGTACCTGGGATCCAATCCGACGCCCGATACGGCCCGCTCGGCCGAGGATCTGGCCTCTCTCAGGTCCTCCCCCAGGTATCTGAGGTGGCTCCCCCTCGGGGAGTCGCTGGCCCCGAACCCTGGGACCTCCTCCCCGGGGACCAGGTCGTAGACCTCGTCCTCCAGCCGCTCGTTCGTCAACCCGTAGACCGCCGTCATGGGGACGATCCGCGGGGAGGAAGTCAGGTAGTCTATGTGCCACCTTATCCTCCCCGGCCCGGTGAGGTGCCTCCTGACCCTGGAGAGCACTCCCCCCAGGGCCGATCCGACGTAGCAGTAATAACCCCTCTTGAGGCGGATCCGGCCGAGGGAGCCGACCCCAATCTCCCCCTCCCCGAGGGAGAGGAGGAGGAGGCAGTAGACGCCGCCCTCCACCTCAGAACCCCGGGGGCCTCACCCTCAGGACTTCCCTGTTAACGAGGGTCGGCGGCTCCCTGCCCTCCAGGAAGGCTATCAGATTGTCGGCCACTATCTCGGCCATCTTCGACCTGGTCTCCAGGCTCGCGCTCGCCGCGTGGGGCGCGAGGACGACGTTGGGCAGACTCAGGAGCGGGTCGTCCGCCGGTATGGGCTCCCGCTCGAACACGTCCAGGGCGGCCCCGGCGATCCACCCCTCCTTCAGGGCCCTGTAGAGGGCCTTCTGGTCGACCACCCTACCCCTGGCCGTGTTGATCAGGTAGGCGGTCGGCTTCATGAGCCTCAACTTCTCCTCGTCTATGAGGTGCTCGGTCTCCGGGGTCAGCGGGGTGTGGAGGCTAACGAAGTCGGACTCCCTCAGGAGGTCGTCGAGCTCCCTATACTCGTATCCCCTCTCCCTCTCAAGGTCCTCGTCCCTGCGGACGTCGTAGTACAGGATCTTCATGCCGAACCCCTCCGCCCTCCTGGCCACCGCCCTCCCTATCCTGCCGAGCCCCACGATCCCGAGGGTGGCCCCGTGGACGTCCCTACCTATCATCATCAGGGGGTGCCACCCCACCTTCCAGTTCCCCTCCCTGACGTACCGATCTGCCTCGACGACCCTCCTCGCCACCGCCAGCATCAGCGCGAAGGCGAAGTCGGCCACGGTCTCGGTTAGGACCCCGGGCGTGTTGGTCACGTAGATCCCCCTCTTGGTGGCCTCTCCCACGTCTATGTTGTCGTAGCCCACCGCGTACTGGGAGATTATCCTGAGCCTGGGCGCCGATTCCATGACCTCGGCGTCTATGGGATCGGTGAGCAGCGGAACCAGGGCGTCGACGTCCCTGACCCTCTCCAGTATGACCTCCTTGGGTGGGGGGGCCTCCTCTGTCCACAGATCGACGTCGAAACGCTCCCTTATCCTGCTCAGACCCCTCTCGGGTATCTCCCTCGTGATGAAGACTTTGGGCCTCAAGGTGTCACCCGATCGAGCCGGGCTCGTCCGCTTTAAACGGTTCCCGCCCTCACCTGAACACGAACCCCTTCCTCATGTACCACAGGTAGAGGTCCGCCTCGGCCATGCTCATGCCGGCGGCCTCGACCACGCCCCTCAGGGCCCCTTCCAGCTCCAGGTACCTCCTCCTGGTCAGGGACCTGGGTCTCCTCGCCACCCCGTACTCCTCCATCAGGGATAGCACGTGCCTGTCCAGTATGGCCAGATCCCTCCTGCCGACGTTCCTGAGGAAGTGACTAGCCTCCTTCATTCCAATCCCCCTTATCTCCCTCCTCAGAACGTCCCTGGCCTCTCCGGACGGCAGCCGGGGGATCACCCTTCTGACCCACCCTATCCTCTCCCTGGCCCCGACGATGAAACCGGCCCGGGCCGCCGGGAACCTGTGCCCGGCCCTCCTGAGGAACGCCTCTATCTCCCCCTCTTCCCCCTCCCACAGGAGGGAACTCTCGTCCAGCCCCACGGCCATCTCGTAGGCCGCTACACCGGAGAAGTTGGCCGCCAGCAGGCAGAAGGCCAGCTCCCTCATCCAGGCCCGTTCGCCCGATCTCCCTATCCTCTCAAATTCCCTCAGCCTCTCCTCCACCCTCTCGGCGACGCTGGTCCCCCTAAGCCTGATGAGCTCCCTCACCAGGTCTACCGCCGACGGCACGATCTCCATCCGCCGGGGGAACTCCTTAATTAGGGCAGCCCCGGCGGACTACTTGAGGGGAATGCCGAAGAAGAAGGTTGAGGATACCCACGAGGAGGAGGTCCCCGAGGGCTCGGGGGAGGTCCCGGCGGATCTCCTGGAATCGGTGGAGGAGGTGTTCGTCGAGGGCGGGGAGGGGGTGGACCTCACCGTTTTGGAGGGGGTCGGCCCCACGACCGCCAAGAAGCTCACCGACGCGGGATTCCTGACCCTGGAGTCGATAGCCCTGTCCAGTCCGGTGGAGCTCTCCGTGGCGTCGGGGGTCCCGGAGTCGACGGCCAAGAAGATAATAGCGGCCGCCAGGAAGAGGCTGAAGATAGACGTCATGACCGCTCTGGAGTACTACCAGCAGAGGAAGTCCGTCCAGAGGATCACCACCGGCAGCAGGGGGCTGGACGACCTCCTGGGAGGGGGTCTGGAGACCCAGGCCATAACCGAGATATACGGACCCTATGGATCGGGGAAGACCCAACTGTGCCACCAGATAGCCGTAACCGTTCAGCTCCCGCCTGAGAGGGGCGGCCTGGGCAAGGGGGCTTTCTACATAGATACGGAGGGGACCTTCCGCCCCGAGAGAATAGTTCAGATAGCGGAGAGATTCGGCCTGGACCCGGAGAGCGCGCTAAAGAACATACTGGTGGCCAGGGCCTACACGAGCGACCATCAGATGGTCGTCACCGAGAAGGCCGAGCCCTACCTGGCCGGGCGCAACGTCGGCCTGGTGATAGTGGACTCCCTGATAAGCCACTTCAGGGGGGAGTACACCGGCAGGGAGACCCTGGCCGAGAGGCAGCAGAAGCTCAACAGGTACATACACAGGCTCCTGAGGTACGCCATGGCCTACAACCTGGCGGTCCTGGTCACTAACCAGGTGGTCTCCGAGGTGGGCTTCGTATGGGGCGACCCGACCAAGCCGGCCGGCGGGCACGTAATAGGGCACGGGGTCACCGCCAGGCTCTACATAAAGAGGGGGAAG
This sequence comes from Thermoproteota archaeon, assembly GCA_027491915.1. GTDB lineage: Archaea > Korarchaeota > Korarchaeia > Korarchaeales > Korarchaeaceae > JAOZGC01. The sequence goes on from JAOZGC010000004.1 coordinate 84,941, forward strand.
GCCGGCAGGAGGGTGATAAAACTCGTCAAGAGCCCCTACCTCCCGGAGGATCAGGTTGAGGTCGCGATAACGGAGGGGGGGGTCGTCGACGTCTGAGGGATCTCGGGCGGGCGGCCTGATCCGGGTGTCCGTCGGCGGCGAGACTCTCCTCCTCGGTCGTGGGTCCACCGCCCGCTCCCTCTACGCCAAGCTGAACCTGCATCCAGAGGCATACCTGCTGATATCGGGGGGATCCCCCGTGCCGGACGGGGCATCCCTCGAGGACGGAGACGAGGTCTCCGTGCTCCGCGTGACCTATCACGTGTCCCCGGTAGATGGGAGATGAGGTTCCCAACATGCCACTCGTGCGGGGAGAGGCCCGCGGCGATAACCCTCAGGGACCTCGGGGCCGAGTACTGCGCCGCCTGCCTCGAGAGGTCCGTCCTCCGCAGGGCGAGGTCGTCGGTGGCCGACCTGCTCTCTGAGGGGGATCGGGTGGTGGTGGCCCTCTCGGGGGGGAAGGACAGCTCCGTGGCCCTCTACGTCCTGAGCCGGATGGCGAGGGAGGGGGGCATGGACGTCGACCTCGCTGCGCTCACGGTCGACGAGGGGACTCCCTACAGGAGGGGGGCCATCCGGGCGGCCTCCGAACTCGCGGCCATGCTGGGGGTCCCCCACAGGGTGGTGAGCCTGAAGGACTATCACGGGATCTCCATAGGAGAGCTGGAGGGATCCCTTCCCCCGGGACACAGGAGGTCTCCCTGCACCTACTGCGGGGTCCTCAGGAGGCAGACCCTGAACGTGGCCGCCAGGGAGATGGGGGCCGACTGGCTTGCCACCGGGCACAACCTGGACGACCTGGTTCAGACCTACGTGATGAACCTGATAAGGGGGGACGTGAACGCCATGGGCAAGCTGATCTCCGGGGTCAGGTCCCCGTCCGAGGCGCTGATCCCCAGGATCCGTCCCCTGGAACTCGTCTACGAGAGAGAAACCGCGGCCCTGTCGGTCGCGCTCGGGCTGCCGGCCCAGCTCGGAAAGTGCCCCATGACGAGGGGGCTGAGGATACCCGTGAGGAGGGCCCTGGACGACGTCGAGCTCTCGAACCCCGGGTTCAAGAGATCCCTATACGAGGGACTCACCGAGCTGCTCCGGCGCAGGAGGACAGATATTCTCTCCCACATAGAGGTGAGGCCGTGCGAGATCTGCGGGGAACCGACCACGGGGACCGTGTGCAAGGCCTGCGAGCTGAAGGGAGAGCTGGAGTCCATCCTGGGGAGGAGACTCCCCAGACTCCACAGCGCCTAGATTAAAACCCCCCAGGCCTCAGGCTGGTGGGAGTCCCTTGGGCTGGATGAGGATCAGGAGGTTGGCCGAGGTAGACGGCGGACATAGGTACGCCATCGCCGGATTCGCCGGAGTAGCCAACGTCGGCGAGCAGACCGTGTCCCATGTGAGAAGCTCCCTCGGGGGGAGGCCCGTGGTCGAGATATACTCGGAGTACCTCCTCCTGCCGGGGAACATGGCCGGGATATCCGTCTCGGAGGACGGGAGCTTCGAGCTCCCATCCATACGAATATCCGAGGCCGAAGCCCCCTCGGGAAAGATCCTGCTGGTCTCCTCCCCGGTTCAACCCCTTCCCTGGGGCCAGATGGAGGTGGCCGACGCCGTCGTGGGAGAGCTCAGGGCCATGGGATGCGAGACCCTGATAGTGGTGACCGGGTTCGCGGAGGAGGAGATGTCCGGCAGCGTCCTCGTCTTCGGAGGCGACAGGGAGACCGTGGACCTGCTCGTCGGGGCCGGCGCCAGGGAGGTGGAGCCCATGAGGTCGATAGTCGGCCTGGCCGGGGCCCTGCTCGCGACCGCCAAGATAGAGGGGATGAGATTCGTCTCGGTCACCGGCGTGGCCGAGGCCGTGTCCACCGATCCGAGGGCCGCCAGGGAGGTCCTCAGGGTGCTGTCCTCCGGGCTCAACCTGAACCTGGATCTCTCCAAGGTTGAGAGGGAGGTCGAGGAGTACGAGGAGCTGAAGAGGAGGGTGCTGTCCGAGCTCGAGCGGCAGCTCCAGGCCCTCGGGGAGGAGGGGAGGCCTCCCATAGAGTCGGACTACGTGGGGTGAGCCACCTTGCCCCTCGACAGGCTGAGGGAGAAGATGACGAGGGAAAACCTGTGGCTCTACATATTCGCCCTCCTGCTCGAGGGGCCGAAGTACCCGTACGAGATGGCCGACCTGATAGAGAAGAGGTTCGGCTGGAGGCCCGCCAGGGTGACTGCCTACATAGTGATGAACAGGCTGAGGGCCGAGGGCTACCTGAGGGCTGTCAGGGTTCGGGGTGAGAACGGCAAGGCCCGCAACTACTTTGAGCTGACGGAGAAGGGGAGGAAGACCTTCTCCGAGGCGGAGAGGCTCCTGAGGTTGATATACAGGGAGCTGTTTGACAGGGAGATAGAGGATGGCCCGGATATGGCTTGACGCGGGGGCGCCCCGCGAGGCGCGCTACTTCTCCGTGATAGCCGAGTTGGCCCGGGAGAGGGGTCACGAAGTCCTCCTGACGGCGAAGGATCACGCCGAGACGGTAGGGCTCCTCCGTCGGCTTGGGGCGGATTTCGTCCCGGTCGGGAAGCACGGAGGCGGGACCAAGCTGGGGAAGCTCATCTCCTACGCCGAGAGGGCCGCCTCCCTCGCCTCCGTGGTATCCAAGTTCGACCCCGACGTTCTGGTCTCCCTGTCGGTGCCGGAGGCAGTCAGGGTGGCCTTCGGCCTGGGTAAGAGGATAATCTCCATAGACGACGCGCCTCACGCGTACCACGTCGGGAAGCTCTCCCTCCCCCTGTCCGACGCCGTCGTCTTCCCCGCCGCCATACCGCCCGAGCTCTTCCTCCGGCTGGGCGCCCCTCGGGAGGCCCTTCACCCCTTCGACGGGATAGATGAGGTGGCCTGGATAAGGAGGTTCTCCCCCGACGAGCGGGTCCTGGATGAGCTCGGACTGGAGCGCGGCGACCTGATAGTCGTGGCCAGGCCGGAGGAGTCCAAGGCCGCGTACCTGATGGACAGGGGGGACCTGGGCGTCGTCCTCCCGGTGGTCAGGCTGGCCCTGGAGGAGGGGGCCAGGGTGGTCTTCTTCCCGAGATATCCAGACCAGAGGAGGGCCGTTCAGGAATTCTCGGGAGGATCCGTAGTGATCCCGGACAGGCCGGTGGACACCCTGAGCCTCTACCACTTCTCGTCCATGGTGGTGACCGGCGGCGCGACCATGGCCAGGGAGGCGGCCATGTTGGGAGTCCCATCCCTCGTCATGTTCCCCCTTGAGGTGCCCCTCCACATAGAGAAGTACCTCGGGCGGCTGGGTCTCCCCATCCGCAGGGTCGGGGGGGTGGAGGAGGCCCTGGGGCTGGCCCGGTCCATACTGAGGGATCCGGAGTCGCACAGGGTGGATCCGAGACCCATCGTGTCCGCCATGGAGGATCCGGCCGAGCTGATCCTCTCGATCATAGATGGCTGGTCCTCCTGAAGTACTTCCTCCATAAGACCTCGGCCAGCACCACGGCCGGCTCCGCGACGTCGCACACCTCCGGGTTGTAGGGGTACTCCAGGAGCCTCAGGTCCTGGATCCTCATCCCCATCCTTATCGCCAGGGTGGCCAGCGCGACCCTCTCCCTGATCCCCCTCCTGCCGAAGAACTGGGCTCCCAGGAGCCTGCCCTCCGGATCCGCCACGAACCACCCGGTGACCCTCTCCCTGTCCGGGGAGTACCGTGGCCTGTCAGATCCGGAGAAGGACCCCGTCTTATATTCCATTCCGAGCCTGAAGGCCTCCCCGGCGGTTAGCCCGACCCCCCCGAGCTCGTACTCGCCGAAGCGCAGGACGTAAGGGCAGAGGGCCCCGGGATACTTCGTCCTGCCGCCGACCGAGTTCTCCCCGGCCACCCTCCCCTGGACCAGGGCCGTGGAGGCCAGCCCCGTCACCATGGGCCTGCCGCTGACCAGGTTCTTGACCTCCGCCACGTCTCCCGCCGCGTAAACGTCCTTCACCACCCTCATCTCGTCGTCAACCACGAGTCCGCCGGTCTCTCCTATCGGGAGGCCTGCCTCGGCCGCCAGCCTCGATTCCGGCCTGACCCCCGCGGCGAGTATGACGGTATCCGCCTCCACGAACCTCCCGCCGGCCGCCGCGACGCCCGTGACCCTGCCGCCGGACCCCCTTATCTCCTCCACCCTCGCCCTCAGCATGACCTTGACCCCCATCTCGGACAGGGCCTTGGCCGCCGCGGAGGCGATGGGGGGGTCCACCTTCCCCGGCATGAGCTGGTCCATCATCTCCATGAGGGTGACCTCCCTCCCGGTGGTCGCCAGCTCGGCCGCCGTCTCTATCCCCGTCGCGCTCCCCCCGACCACAGCGACCTTCTCGCCGAGCCACCCCAGTATCCTCTCGGCGTCTTCCACGTCCCAGAGCTTGCTTACCCCCTCCAGGTCCCTCCCGGGTATGGGCGGCAGGACCGGCCTCAACCCCGTGGCTATTATCAGCGAGTCGTAGTGGACCCTCTCCTCGTCTCCGTCCGCCTCGAAGGTTACCTCCTTCCTCTCCGGGTCGATTCTTCTGGCCTCCGCCCTCACTATCACCTGGACCCCAGGCCTGGATCTCCTCTCCACCACGTCGTCTAAGCCGAGCTTCCCGGAGAGGACGTAGGGGAGGGCGCACGGGTGATAGGATGGATACGGGTGCCTCTCCAGCACCAGGACCTCGGCCCCCCTGGAGGAGAGCCTCGCGGCGGCGGCCGCCGTCTGCCCCGCCGTCCCGTTCCCTATGACCACGACCCTCATCTCCCCGGACTCCGGCCGCCTAAATTTTAAGCCGGGGGGGCGCGGCCCGCCGACGTCCTGATGCCCTATCTCAGGGTCGTTCCGGTGGCCGGGAAGATCAGGGCCTCCAAGCCGGTGGTCCTGGTTCAGGGGGTGCCGGGCCTCGGCCTGGTTGGGAAGATAGCCGTCCAGTACGTCATAGACCTGCTCTCTCCACCTATGGTGGCCAGGATGTACAGCGACTACCTCCCCCTGCCCGACGGGTCGGCGGGCGTCGCCGTCGGGGAGGGAGACGTCGATCCCCCCTCCTACGACTTCTACCTGCTCAGCCAAGACGGGGCCCGGGTTGACCTGGTGCTGCTCACGGCGGAGGCCCAACCCATACCCTGGGGCCAGTACAGGATAGGGGAGGCGGTCCTGGACTACGTCGAGGGACTGGGCGAGGTGGAGGCCGTCCTAACCTTCGGCGGATACGTACCAGCAGATCCGGCGACCGTCGGGGTGTTCGCCGCCAGCAACGACCCGGACCTGATGGAGATCCTGGAGTCCCACGGGGTGAGGCGGCTGGACGGGGGATTCGTCACCGGGGCGGCGGGCCTCCTGATAGCCCTGGCCCACCTCCGGGGGTTGAGGAGCGCCTGCCTCCTAAGCACAACCCGCGGCCACTCGCCCGATCCCGGCGCGGCGCTCCGCCTTGTCAGGCTGCTCAGCTCCCTGTTCGGGTTCGACATAGACACCTCCGAGCTGGAAGAGGCGGCCAAGCCGTCCGAGATCCCGAGACCACCGGTCGGCATAGTTCAGGGAGAGGGGGAGGAGCCCAAGGGTGAAGAGGGGCTGCCCTACCACATGTGATCTGTCCTCTAAGAGATCTTCCTGAGCCTGACCTCTAGGATGCCGTTGTTGTAGGAAGCCTTCGTCCCCTTCGCGTCTACCTTCGCCGGCAGATCCACGTCGGCCCGGTAGTGACCTGCCCTAACCGAGAGCCTGCCCCCCTTCAGCCTGAGCTTGATATCCTCCTTCTTGACACCCGGTATCTCCGCGACGACGACGATCTCGTCGCCGAAGTCCATCACGTCGACCACGGGCTCCCTGACGAGCTTCGTCTCCACCCCCTCCCCGGACCCGTGACCGACCTCTGCAGCCTCGACCTCCTCCTCCACCTCCTCTATCTCCTCTTTGGGCTCCCCCCCACCAACGTTTCCGAAGTACCTTATCCTCGGCTTGCCGTCCGGCCCTATGGTCATGTAGTAACCGTACACCATGGGACCCCTTATCTCCATGCCCGATGGGGTCCTCAGCCTCGGGAACTTCTCCTCTATCTCATCCAGGTCCACGCCCTCCTCCATCAACTCTCTGAACTGTCTCTCCAGATCCTCCTGCATCTTTCGGAAGAGCCTCATCATCTGCCTGAGCCACTCCTCGAAGGGATCCTCTTCATCCCCAACCGTCTCGGACACCCTCATCGTTGGAGGCGCGCCGGTCAATAAACCCTTTGCGCCCGGACCCGGCGGCGGGCGGGTGGAAGGGAGATCACCTCGTCGGCCGACTGCTCGAACTCCCCCGTGTGCGACACCACTATCACCTGGGGCAGGTCCACCTCCCCGAGGAGCCCGACGAGCTCGGCCCTCCTGTCCTCGTCGAGGTGGATGGTGGGCTCGTCCAGCATCAACATCTCGATCCTCCCGCCGGACAGGGCGCGGGCCAGTCCCATCCTCAGGCTGAGGGCGACCGCGACGGCCTCTCCCCCGCTCAGCTCCGCCAGGTCGTAGGATTCACCCCTCCTGATCAGTCGGATCTCCCAATCGTCGCTCAGGGTCAGCCCGTCGCACTCTATCCCGAACTTCGAGAGGTACTCCCACGCGTGGGCCTCTACGATCGGCCTCACCCTCTCCCTCATGACCCTCTGAATCCCCTCCTTCCCGAAGGCCTGCTTGACGCGCTCCAGAATAGAGATGAATCTCTCCAGCCTCTCCGACTCTTCCCTCGCCTTCTCAGCCCCTTCCAACTCCCTGAGGATCTCCCCCTCCTCCCTCCTCATCCTCCCCAACTCTCCCTCGAGCCGCGCCAACTCCCTCTCAGCCCCCTCCAACCTACGCTCCAGGTCCTCCTCCCTGCTCCGGAGGTAGGATTCCTCAGATTCGTCGTACCCGATCGATCTCATCTCTCCCTCGAGCTCAACTTCCCTCTCCCTCATCCTCTCGATGTCCTCCCCGATGATCTCCGCCTCCCTCTGGAGGGACCGATACTCCTCTAGGATCTCGGAGATCTTGTCCAGCCTCTCCCTCGCCTCCTGGGCCTCCCTGTAGGCCGCCTCCAGGTCCTCCGGAACTGCGCCCACCGCCCCCATTATCAGCCCGACGACCACGTCCCTCTCCCTCTCCAGCTTCTCCCTCTCCCTCTCCAGCCTCTCCCTCTCCATCCTCCTGCTCTCCCCCTCCTCTTCCATCTCCTCTACCCTTCTCCTCAGATAGTTCAACTCTACTTCCCTCTCCCGCAGCCTCTTCAGCTCCTCCTCTATCTCTGAGATGCGAGCTTCCATCCCGGACAACCTCTCCCTCTTAGATCCGAGCCGCGAGAGTCTCTCCCTGAGCTCCTCCACCTCGGACTCGACGGACGTCAAGTCGGCGATCCCGCTCTCGGCGCACGCCCTAACCACCCTCAGCAGGGTCTCCCTCCGCGCGCGCAGCTCCCCCATCCTCGCCACCGTGAGGGACAGCCTCTCCTCCAGGGAGGCAGCCTCCTCAGAGAGTTCCCTCCGCCTATCCTCATATTTCGATATCAACATCCTCCTCTTCTCATCCTCCAACTTGGAGCCGCACAGGGGGCACTTTCCCTCAGCCCCCTCAAGCGAGGAGATCCACCCGTCGATCCTCCCTATCTCGGCCCTCGCCTCTCCGATCCTCCTCTCCAGGTCGGATCTCTCCCCCTCCAAGACGGCGATCTCCCTATCCGCGATTTCCAGGGCCTCGTTCACCTTCGACAGGGCCCCGTCCGGGGACCTCAGGGTTATCCCGCCTCCGGCCGCGGCCTCGGAGATCTCGACCCAGGCGGCCCGGAGCCTCTCGGCCCTCCCCTCCAGCTCCCTCAGCCTGGACCTGACCTCCGGCTCCCCGCTCAACTCCGCCCTCAGGGAACCGACCTCCGACTCCAACCTCCCTTTCTCCTCCCTCAACGCCGAAATGGCCTCCCTCAAGCTCGCCTCCTCCATCAGCCTCCCTCTATATTCTCTTAGCCTATCCTCCCACCTATCCAACTCCCGCAGCCTGCCGTCCAGCGCCTCCTCCCTGATCCTGATCTCTCTGAGTCGCCTTATCGGCTCCGCCGCCTCGGCCATCTTCCTGAGCTCGTCTCTCTCCTCCAAGTGTCCCGACAGCTCCCTCATCCTCCGCCTTATCTCCCTCAGCCGCTCCTCTCGAGATGACCGGTCCCTCCTCAACCTGTCCAGTGAGGTGGAAACCGCCTCGTGGGCCGATCGCCTGCCCTCCACCTCCCTGAGCCTCTCCCTCACCGAAATCAATTCCCCCCTCAGCTTGGATATCTCTCCCCTGAGCTCCTCGGAGCGGGACTCTCCCTCCACGATCTCTCTCCTCAATCTGTCCAGCCTCTCCCTGAGCTCTGATGCTCTCTCTGCCCTGGCCGACGCCCTGGCCCTCCTCTCGCGATACCTGACCAGGGCCCCCTTGACCTCCCCCTCCAGGTGGGAGAACAGCTCGGAGCCGAGGAGCTTCGACACGACCTCCTTCCTCCTGGCGGGCGTTTCGTTCAGGAACCCGAGCATCTCGCCCTGCCTCACGTAGACCGCGTCCACGAAGGCGGTGGGGCCGACGCCGAGGATCCTCCGCATCTCCTCCGAGACGTCCCTCTGACCGAACTGGACCGGCCTGAACTCCCCCGACCCTCCCTCCCCCTCCTCCCACACCAGCAGCCTGGCCGAGGCCTGCCCGTCCCTGGTCCTCTCCCTGACGACCCTGTAGGTCCTCCCTCCCGCCTCGAACGTCAGGGAGACCCTCATCCTCTCGGCCCCCCTCCTTATGAGGGAGGCCATCCTGCCGGAGAAGAGCCCGGGGTATATCGCGTAGGCTATCCCGTCCAGCACGCCCGTCTTTCCGGATCCGTTAGGTCCCAGCAGCAGGATTACGCCGTCCCCGAACTCCAGGGAGATCCTCTCGTGAGATCTGAAGTTTTCCATGGAGAGGCCCCTCACCCTCACCCTCTCACCCACCTCGCGAACCAGCGATCTATCTCCTCCTGGATCTCCCCTCCCCTCTTTCCCTCGGAGGCCAGCCTGTAAATCTCCTTGGCCAGGGATGCCGCGTCTCCTTCGAGCATCTCCTCGAGGATCTCCTCCGGAGATACGGAGGAGACGGCCTCCCCGACAGTCCTCCCCCCGACGCCCTCCGCGGTCACGTGGATCCTCAGGACCCTGTCCCCCAATTCGTCGCCCAGTTTCCTCTCGAACCTCCTGAGCTCCTCGGGCGAGCCCCTGAACCTGAGCCTTATCCTGACCATCGGCCTCTTGCTGCCGCCGGCGGCGTCCAGTTCTGATAGCACCCTCTCTCGGATCCGCTCCAGATCCCCCTCGGATTCCGCGTCATCTCTCACCAACACGAACGGCCTGACGGACCTCAGATCCCACTTCTCCATTCTGATCTCCCCCCCCTCTTCCATCTCAACCGAGAAGAAACCCTTCCCGTTCACCTTGGCGCGGGGGATCTCCCTCTCCTCCACTATCTCGGTCGATCCGGCGTACACCACGGGCCCCCTCAGCACCTCCCCCGCTGGGATCGTCCTGTCGTGGACGTGACCCAGGGCGACGTAGTCGAACCCCAGGGCCGCCACGTCCCTGCGCCTCAGCTCAGCCCTGAAACGGGGCACGGCCGGCTCTACCGCCTGGTGGAGCACCAGCACGGATCTCCCGCCGCGCCTCCTCCTCTCCCCGCCCAGGGCCCTCAGCGCCCTCCTCAGGTCCGGCGCCTCCTGCCTCGGGGTGTAAGGGAGGCCCGCGATCAGGACGTCCCCCTCCTCCATCAGGGGCCTGTGATACCCGAGGTCCACGAACCACCCGTCCAGGGCGGCGGCCAGGAGCGGGAGCTGGGATCCCCTGCCGCCCCCCGGTCTGGGCCCGAGGTCGTGATTTCCCGCGACGCAGTAGACCCTGATGCCGGCCTCCGCCAGCCTCCTCAGCCCCTGGAAGGCAACGAGCATGACGTGGGGATACGGCCTGTGAGAATCGAACAGGTCGCCCGAGTGGACGACGAAGTCCGGTCTTATCTCCAGGGTCTTCTCGACGAACTCCTGGAACGCCTCGGCGAAATCCGCCTCCCTCTCGATCAGACCGTACTGCCTCCTCCCAAGGTGGTTGTCGGCGACGTGGACGAACCTGGCCAGGGTCACCGCGATCACCTCACGACCGACCCGTACCCCCTCCGGGGCCACCCTTCCCCAGCGCCCCCACTCCTCCCCCTCTCCCACATGTCGACGGCCCTGGGGGTCGCTCCTCCCCTCTTCCCGCGGAACTCGTCGACCCTGACCATGGCCGGCACCCTCACCATGGGGCCCACCACCACGGCCTCCCCCACGTTCAGCGACGGGAGGTAGGAGACCAGGTCCTCACTCAGGAACTCCGTCGCCCGCCTGACGTAGCTCTGATCGTCCGGCTCAACTATCCTGAGTATCACCTTGTTGACCATCTGGGACAGGACGTCCTGATCCAATCTCTTCGGCCTCTGACTCACGAGGCACAGCCCGACGCCGAATTTCCTACCCTCCCTGGCTATCCTCGAGGCCGCGAACCCGGTGTACGTTCCCCCCGCCCTAGGCACCAGGAGGTGGGCCTCCTCGAGGAAGAGCATGGCGGGTAGGGGGAGCTCCCCCCCATCCCTCCCGCCGGCGACGGCGGCCCTGGCCCTGGAGAGGAGCCTCATCATCGAGTGGCCGACCAAGACGTCTGCGGCGTCCAGACCAAGCGATCCCAGGTCCACCACCACGGCCCTGCCGTAGTCTATGAGGTCCGCCAGGTCGGCGACCTGGGTAACGAGGATCCTTCCGTACGCGTCTCTGATCCGCTCCATCCTCGCTATCAGCCCGTAGACGCTGGACTTGGCGTCCCTGTCTACCGCGACGTCGACCCCGGGGAAGCTGGCCAGCCTCCTCCCCTCCGCGGCGGCCTCCGCCACCCCGTAGAGCATGGAGAGCATCCCGTCCAGCACGCTGTCCGGATTGGCCCCGTCTATCCCGGAGTCCGCCACGACCTCCGCCAGGCGGCCCTCCCCCCTGAGCTTCCTGGCCCCCTTCCACACCCTGGAGAGGTATATGTACTGTCTCGGGGCCGTGTCGTACGAGATCCCGAGGAGCTGGGCGATCTCACCCAGGCTGAGTAGGTTGACGTTTATCACCGGGTCCACCCGGAGGACCTCCCCGGACCCCGTGAGCTCCAGGTCCCCGTACTCGGAGTGCAGGTCGAATATCGCGACCACACCTCCCAGGTCCAGCAGCCTGTCGACCAGCACCGCCACGGTGTTGGACTTGCCCGCTCCCGTGACCGCCAGTATCGCCAGGTGCCTCGAGACCAACTCGTTTGGGTCCAGGCTGACCCTCACATCGTCCCTGGTGAGCAGCCTCCCTATCTCCACCCCCCGGCCGTGGTCCGGCACGAAGAGGGAACGCAGCGCCTCCCTGGGCGCCCTGAACACCCCGGCCCCCGACGGCGGGGGGACCCTTGGGAGGCTCAACCTGATCCCTCCTCCCCCCTCCTCGACGACTCCCAAGAGCTTCACCGTGGCCCTGGACCACTCCCTGGGCTCGCCCACCAACCTGATTATCTTGTCCGCGTCGTCCGCCGACACTATGTCCCGGCCGGTGAGCTCCCTGCTCCCCCTCTCCACGTGGGTTATCATGCCCAGGACCCACCTGCCCTCCCCGAGGGCCACCGAGACGTAGTCCCCTATCATCGGGAAGACCCCCTCGGCCGCGACGAACTCCACCCGGTACGGGGTGGTCACCTCCACCACCGTGCCCAGCCTCTCCGCGATCACTCCCCCAACGCCTCCCTCCCGGTGGAATCGGGCAGCAGGTCCAGAACCGATATCACGGCCCTGACGTGATCCCTGGTCACCTTGGCCAGCTCGTGGGCCCTCCTCAGCGGGTAGGGGTAGCCAGAGACGGAAACCCCGTCCAGGACGGCCAGAACATCCTCCAGGTCTGGCCCGCCGCCGTCCGAGAGGACCTCCAGCTTCACCGGGGTGATCCCCCTGGAGAACCTGACGTAGGTCACCGTCAGCTCGAGGTTCGCCGGCAGCCTGAGACCCACCCCCCTGGCCACCTCCTCCATGCTAGGGTGGACGGACAGCGGGAAGCTCCTCGGCTCCGTGTACCCCTCGCCCCTGGTCAGCCAGTGGACTAGGGTCAGGTCCGGAATCCCGGCGCCGGCCAGGATCCTGGAGGACGACGTCTTCGACACGCCCACCATGGTGGATCCCGTCTCCAGGGCCTCCCCTATCATCTTCAGGACCGAGGCACCCTGCTCCAACCTCTCGACCATGGAGATGGCCAGGGAAGTCCTCCTGTCCCCCAGAAGCCCGCCGCCCTCGGCCAGTTCGATCAGGTCTCCCGCTATGGCCAACTTCTCTTCCTCGGCCCCCGGATCAGCGGTGATCACCTCCAGGGATTCCAGACACCTTTTCTTGGAGCACAGATCCAAGAAATTCTTCACTATCCTTTCCCTGGCGCGCTCCGGCAGCTCCTCCCTTCTGACCGGGACCGCCGCGTAGAAGAGGGGCTCGTGGGATAGCAGGACGTCTATCGACCCGTCCAGCAGGACCACGTCCGGCCTGAGGCTCCTGATCAGGAAGTATGTGGTCTTCGCCTCCAGGGTCTCCCTGTATATCCTGATCCTGTCCTCGGCCTTGAACAGGTCCACCACGCCCACCTGATAAGTCCTGTGCTCGACGAACTTCTCCCCTGAGAAGGCCCCCGCCCCGCTCAGGACGAAGATCTTCTGACCCAGACCTACCTGTACGGAGTTGCTGCTCCCGTCCACGGCCAGTATCCCCCCTCCACCGAGATCGCCGCGGGACGGGATGCCACTCCTCCAGGCTGAGGCGATCCCACCGCCTATCTCCGCGGGGACGAGGTTCCTTATGTACGGCCTGATCTTGAGGGCCGCCTCCCTCACGTCCTCCACCGCTGGGAGGACCCTCTCCGGAAGCATCCCTCCCATCCCGCCCGGCGAAATTTAAGGGGTTGCGGGACCTCCGGCGGTCGATCGGAGTTGGACGAGAGGATAGGCGCCTTCTTCCGGCCGAGGTCTGTGGCGGTCGTGGGAGCCTCCTCAAACCCGGAGAAGCTCGGCGGGGTGATCCTGAGGCAGCTGGCCTCCGGGTTCAAGGGCGAGGTTTACGCGGTAAACCCGAGGTACGATCGCATAGACGGGATTCCCTGCTATCGGAGCGTGGGAGACATCCCAGGGAGGGTTGACCTCGCGGTGATCGCGGTCAGAGCCGAGCTCACGCCCCGACTGGTGGAGGAGTGCGGCGAGGCGGGGGTCATGGGCGCCATAGTGATAGCCGGGGGATTCTCCGAGGTCGGCAGGAGGGACTTGGAGGAGGAGCTCGCCGCCTCTGCCCGGCGATCTGGGGTCAGGCTCCTGGGGCCGAACTGCATGGGGGTCTACGCCCCGTCCACCGGCCTGGACACCCTCTTCACGCCCTCTAACCTCCTCCCGAGACCGGCCAGCGGCAACGTGGCCGTCCTAACTCAGAGCGGGAGCTTCGGCGGTATCGCCATGGCCATGATGGCCAGGGAGGGGATCGGGATGTCCTACTTCGTCAGCTACGGGAACAGGGCCGACGTGGACGAGGCCGACCTGATAGACTACCTGGCGGTGGACCCGGAGACCAGGGTGATTGCCGTCTACCTGGAGGGCCTGGCCGACGGCCGGAGGTTCATGGAGTCGGTGGCCAGGGTGGGCTCCGAGAAACCCGTCCTGGTCTTCAAGGCCGGGACCACCGAGGCCGGCCGCAGGGCCGCGGCCAGCCACACCGGGTCGCTGGCCGGCTCTGACCTGGTCTACGAGGGGGCGCTGAGGCAGGTGGGGGCCATCAGGGCCAGGACCACGGAGGAGTTCCTGGACCTGGGCAAGGCCCTCTCCACCCAGCCGCCGTCCCACGGCCCGAACGTCGGCGTAATAACGAACGGCGGGGGGTACGGGGTCGTGGCGGTGGATTCCCTCGTCAGGGCTGGTCTGAGGGTTCCCCCCGTCGGGGGAGAGCTCAGGGCCAGGCTGTCCCGGGAGCTCCCCCCATTCTATCCGATCGGGAATCCCATAGACCTGACGGGGAACTCGACCGCCGACCAGTACGAGAGGGCCGTGAGAGCCTTCATGGAGGACGAGCTGTACCACGCCCTGATGGTGATCCCCCTCTTCTCGGTTCCCGCCCTGGACCCGCGCGAGACCGTCGACGTCCTCCTGTCGGCGTCCGAGGACTACCGAAAGCCCATGGTGGTCGTGTCGGTCGACGTCACGGCCGAGGTTTCGAGCCAGCTCGGCCGCCTGGAGAGGGGAGGGATACCGGTCTACGGGACCCCGGAGAGGGCGGCCGTCGCCCTGGCCGCCCTGCACCGGAGGGCCCGCGCCTCTAGGCCGTGGCCGCCGTGAATCCCACTTCCCCCACGGCCATCATGGGGGTCGTCACCGACGGCCCCCACTCCGTCCACCAGTGCACGACCTGCCTCGACTCCCTGGTGAGTCCCCGAACCGATTCCAACATCCGCAGGACGTTGTCGCTGAGCCTCAGCCCGCGGACGGCGGCGATGGGCTCTCCCCCCCTTATCAGGAACACCCCATCCCTTATCACCGCGGAGAAGTCGCCGGACAGGTAGTTCTGGAAGCGGAGGTAGGTGACGTTCTTCACCAGCAGGCCTCCCTCGGCCTCCTCCAGCAGCTCGTCCTCGGAGAGGTCCCCGGGGTCGAGGGTCAGGTGCCAGGCCCTGGGGAAGACCCAGCCGGCGTTCCCGGTGGACCTGGTCCCGAACATCCTCGCCGTTATCCTGTTGTGCAGGTAGGTCTTCAGCACCCCCTCCTCGAATATGACGTTCCTCCTGGTGGGGTACCCCTCCAGATCGAAGGACCTGGCCCCGTAGTTCCCGTCGCCGACCGGGTCGTCCGCCAGGTTGACCAGGTCGCTCCCCACCTTGGTCCCTAGCCTGTCGGCGTAGGGGGACATCTGGCTGACCACCCTCATCGCGGACGCCATGGATCCGAACACCCCGAGCAGGGTCGCCATTGCGCTCCACCCGAACACGGCGCCGCGCCTCCCGGGGCCCACCTTCTCCACCCCCTTGGACGACAGAAGGGCGTCCTCCCCGGCCTCCTCACCGACCCTCTCCGGATCTATCCCGTCCAGACTCCTGGAGCACGTCGCGCCGTGCCCGGTCGACTGAGGGTCGACGAAGGCCCTGGCCTCGAGCTGAATCCTGGTCTCCCTCTCGCACACCCTGACCCCGCCGGTGGTCAGCAGACACTCGTGTCCGGCCTCGGCCATCAGGGACCCCGCCACCCTCTTGGCCCCCGCCCTGCGGGCCGATCCAATGGCCGTCTCGACGGCCTCGACGAGGGCCGATCCTGGGTCCTCCAACTTCGGATCGTAGAGCCCTCCTATGTTGGGGTAATCGAAGGGGCCGTCCGGCAGGGGCGCGTAGACCCGCCTCTCGGGCAGCCTCTCGAGCCTCTCCACCGCGGCCCTCAGGAAGGACCTGAGTCCCCCCTCCCTCAGGTCGCTCGTCTCGAGCACCGTCACCCTCCTCCCCTTGACCACCTGTAGGGTCATGCTCGTCTCCATCCACGTCTTGACCACGTCTATCTCGTTGTTCGAGTACCTGACCTGCCTCCTCCTGCCGGAGGTCACCAGGACCGCGGCCTCCTCGACGCCCAGGGATTCCAGGATGTCCAGGGCCTGCTCGGCCACCGCCTCGCTTCTCTCGTGGAACACTCATATCCCCCCCAGCCCCACCCCCCTGAGCCTGAGGGTCGGCCCCCCGGTCCACACCGGGACCCCCTGGCCGGGATCCCCCTTGCCGCAGGTCGCGGCCTCGAACTCAAGGTCCCTCCCGATCCCGTCGACGCTGGAGTAGAATCCCGGGGTCGTGACCTCCAGGACCGGCCTGAGGACCGGCCCCGCCAACCTGCCGCCCCTGATCAGGTAGGCCTCCGACCCGACGTACCTCTGGTTGAACCTCCTGTCGTCTATGTTCCACTCCATGAACCTCTTCATGTAGACCCCCTCCGACACTCCCTCTATCAGCTCCTCGGGGGTCTCGTCCCCGGGCGCTATGTAGGTGTTGGCCATCCTGACTATCGGCTCCCTGTCGTACCTGGAGGCCCTGGCCGCGGCGTTGCTCCTCACGCCGAAGACGCTGGCGGTCTCCCTGTTGTGGAGGAACTCGTTGATCAGACCCTCCTTCATCAGGAACCTGGGGCGCGCCCTCACACCCTCCCAGTCGTAGAGGTAGAAGCCGTAGCTTCCCTCAAGGGTCGGGTCGTCCACCACGCTGACCACCTCCGACCCTATCCTCTCCCCCAGCATGTCTGGCCTCACGAAGGACTCCCCAGCCTGGGCGGCCTCCCTGCCGAGCACCCTGTCGGCCTCGTAGGGGTGACCGGTTGACTCGTGCGCCACGAGGCCGGACACGGACGGCCCTATCACCACATCCATCTTCCCCCTGGGGGCCGGAACGCCCTTCTCCAACCTCTCCTTCATGCTCTCGGCCATCCCCTCAAGCTCGGCCAGCAGGCCCCACCCGGACAGGATCTCCCACCCGCCGCTCCCCCCGCGCGACACCCTGTCCTGGGTGGATCTAGCCCCGTCGACCAGGGTCAGCGTCGCCGTGGAGGAGATCCTGGTCACGTCCCCTCTCACCTCCAATCCCTCTGAGGTCCGGATGAGCACCACCTGCCTGGAGTCCTCCAGCATGAGGGATCTAGCCGTTATCCCCATCTCTGCCATCCTCTCGTCAATCTGACGCAGGAACTCAATCTTCTCATCCAGCGGAACGTCTCTAGGATCCCTGACCACCCTCGAACTGTAAGAGTCCCTGACCGGCTCCTCCCGACTCAACCTCGTCCTGCCGCCTCCGCCGGCCGCCCCGGCGACGGCCTCCTCCACGACCTCCGCCCCGGTCTCCGCGTCGTTGGTGGACGCGAACCCCATTCTCCCGTTCGATATCACCCTCACCGACCCGCCGGCGGAGGACTCCATACCAAAAGCCTCCAGAACCCCATTCCTCATCCAGAGGATGCTGCTCTCGTCGATCTGCACCCTCACCTCGTAGTACCTCAGCCCCCTGCCCTCGGCCGCCTCGACCATGCGGTCCGCCAGCCGCGCGAAATCTCCGATCCCCATGCGACCATCTCCGCCAGGAGACCTGGTCTCCCTCAAAAAGTCTCGGCCCGCTGGCTCAAGTTTAATAATCCGCGCTCCCTCCTCCTCCCAAGGAGGAAGCCCGGAATGACCGGATTTTGGGACAGGCTGGCCGCCACGATTGAGGCCAAACTGAACAAACTCCTGAACGTTTTTGAGGACCCAAGGGAGCAGCTGGATTACGCGTACGACAAGCTGATCCAGCAGCTCCACGACGTCGACATGGCCCTGGCCAGGGCGATAACCGCCCGGAAGAAGCTCGAGTTCACGAGAAACAGGATGAAGGAGAGGATGGACGATCTGGAGGATAAGGCGAAGAGGGCCCTGAGGATGGGGAGGGAGGACCTGGCCAAGAAGGCCCTGGAGAGGAGGGCGGTACTGGCCGCCCAGATGAAGGATCTGGACAGGAGGATAGAGGAGATGAAGGAGGACGAGGAACAGCTCAAGCAGGTCAGGGAGACTCTGAGGACCAAGATAGACATGTTCAGGGCCAAGAAGGAGCAGTTGAAGGCCGAGTACGAGGTGGCTAAGGCCAAGGTCGACGTTAAGGAGAGTTTGAGCGGCCTGGGAGGCGACATAGCCTCCGCCGGCAGGGCCATAGAGAGGGCCGAGGAGAGGGTCCAGGAGATGCAGGCCAGGTCGGCCGCGATAGACGAGCTGGTGGCGGCCGGCGGCGAGCTCGACATGTTGGAGGGCGAGGAGAAGGACGAGATAGAGAGGGAACTGTCAAAGGTGGAGATCGAGTCCGCCGTGTCCGAGGAGCTTGAGAGGCTGAAGGCCGAGCTGTCCTAGGCCGGAGGGTCGGATCGGCTGGACCTTCTGAGGGACCGGGAGGGTGGGGACTTGGGATCCCCCCTCAAGATCCTACTGCTGTCGCTGGCCGCCATCCTGACGGCCCTGGGGTTCATATTCCTCATAGCGGCAGTCCTCAACCCAATCAGGGTGCTCACCGCCCTGGGGCTGTTCTCGCTGGCCGGGATCATGGTCTACTTCGTCGGGAGGCAGGGGGCCCTCGAGCGGGCCGAGGCCCGGATGGAGGCGGAGGTGCTCCGCCTGGCCCGGGCGAGGGGAGGGAAGCTCACGGCGGAGGACGTCTCAATAAACCTCAGGCTTCCCCTGGACAAGGCGAGGGCCATACTTATCGGGCTGGAGAGGAAGGGCAGCGCCTTGATGGACTTCGAGGAGGTGGAGGAGAGGGGGGTTGAGGTCTTCAGGTTCCCCCAGTTCGAGTCACCTGACCGGAGATCCCGGGGGGACGTCTGAGTCCGGCCGGAGCAGCACCGGCCTGCCGTCGACGTCTGCCGCCAGGAGCATCCCCTGGGACCAAAGCCCCCTTATCTTCTTGGGTCTGAGGTTGGCCACCACCACTATCTCCGTGCCGATCAACTCGGATGGGTCGTAGTACTGGGCTATTCCGGCTATAAGCTGTCTCCTTTCTCCTCCCAGGTCAACCTCCAGCCTGAGGAGCTTGTCGGTCCCGGGGACTGGTTCAGCCTTCTCTATCCTGCCGATCCTGAGGTCAATCTTCGAGAACTCGGAGATCTCGACGAACCCTCCTCCCATGGGGATCCCCTTCCCCTGCCCCATCCTTTATATAACCTCGGCGCCGATAATTCGTGTTAAGGTTCATCGGTCGGAGATTGCCGTTCCGGCGGATTCGCGGTAATCTGCGTTAGGAGGTAGGTGCTATGGGACGAATGACCGTCCAAGTCGTCAGTGGATATGACGAAGTCGGAAAGTCGGCCGTGTTGGTGGAGGCCGGTGGTAAGAGGATCCTGCTGGACTACGGAATGAAGCTCGTGCCGAAGCAGGAGCCCGTCTTCCCTCCCCCCGTGGAGGACGTCGACGCCGTGCTGCTGACCCACGCCCACCTGGATCACTCCGGGGCCATCCCCACCCTGTTCAAGAATGGGAGAGGGCCCGCAATATACGGGATAGACGTGACCAGGGAGTACTCGGACATACTGCTCTCGGACGCCATAAAGGTGGCCAGGATAAGGGGCCACAGCATCCCCTTCGGCATGAGGGAGGTCAGGACGACGCTGTCGAGGTTCAGGTACGTGGAGTACGGGGTGCCCTTCAGGATAGGCGAGGTCGAGGTGATACCCTTCAACGCCGGCCACATACCGGGGTCGGCCATGTACTACCTGTCCTACGACGGCAGGTCCATGCTCTACACGGGGGACTTCAACCTGACCGAGACGAGGCTCATGCCCAGGGCCGACCTGGACATTCCCAGGGTAGACCTCCTCGTCATGGAGTCCACCTACGCCTACAGGGAGCACCCGGAGAGGAGCGGGCAGGAGCAGCTGCTGAGGAACCTGGTGGAGGACGCCCTGAAGAGGGGGGGGTCGGCGGTCGTTGCCGGGTTCGCCATAGGCAGGCTGGTAGAGGTGGCCATGGCCCTCAGGTCCAGGGGGTTCAGGGGGCCCCTCTTCTTGGACGGGATGGCCAAGAGGGGACTCGACATAACCGAGGCCTTCGCCGACAGGGTGAAGGATCCCGACTACCTGAGATACGTGTCACGCGGCATAAGGAGGGTAAACGGGTGGAACCTGAGGAAGAGGATAGCGTCCTCGAGGTCGGTCATCCTGACCACCTCCGGGATGCTGGAGGGGGGACCGGTTCACTTCTACATAAAGAGGCTCAAGGACGACCCCAACAGCTCGCTGACCCTCACCGGGTACCAGATTCAGGGTACGGAGGGTAGGAGACTCCTGGAGGAGGGGAAGATGACGTTGGACGACGAGGAGGTTAGGGTCGAGATGAGGGTCACCCAGCTCAACTTCTCGGCCCACGCCAGCAGGAGGAATCTGCTGGAGCTGATCCGCGAGATATCACCCAAGACAGTCATACCCATGCACGGGGACGCCACAGACAGGTTCGCCGAGGAAATATCGGAGAGGTACGGGATCTCCGCCTTCTCCATAGGGGGCCTGGGGGAAGAGGTAACCATATGATCCTCTGCCCGCCCTTATCCTCCTGCCCGCCCCGACGCCGAAGCGTCACCCCTCGACTTCTTCCTCGCTCCGAGAGACCCGCCTGAGCAGGTACTCCCACGGGTAGCTGGCGAGCTCGATCCTGTCATCCGTCGGGGACACCTCGACGAGGCGCGCGGTCGCCCCCATCCTGATCAGCCTATCGAGCACCGAGGGGTCCAACAGCTCCTCCGGCCTCACGGCCACCCCATCCCCAACCCTCGCCAGGTGCCGGACCCCGGCGCCCCTGAGCTCCGCCTCGACCCTATCTGGATCCCCGGAGAAACTAACTATCCCATAAGCCAGGGTCCCATCATCGGTCGGCGTCTCGTGGTCGAGGGCCACCCTCTCCGCCCTCCTCCTCCACCTGGCCCACATCTGGTAATCCTTCTGCTCCGCCGGGCAGAAGTACCCCATTATGGAGGTCTCCGCCTCCACCCACCTGAGCACCTCCTCTGCCGCCTCCGCGCTTCCCGAGACGGCCACCTCACTGTCCGGCCTGGGCACGAGCCCCCAGGATCTCAGGACGTCCCTGTTCACCTCACTGAACTCCAACTCGTTCAGGTTGACGAAGTCCCCGCCAACCCTGTCCACGTACCCAGCCAGCTCCTTGAGCCTCCTGACCCACCCCCTGCCGGGTATGGCCGGCACCTCGGCCCCGGCCGACATGCCAAGATCCTTCGCCTCGGAGATGAAACTCCAGTCCTCCTCCCTCCAGGAGTGTATCCTTATCTCGTCCAGCCCAGCGTCCGCCCACCTGGAGAGGATTCGGGGGGTGAGACCCCTGGCGTTCGTGTAGAGGTGCACGTGGAATCCGGATCCGAACTCCTCCTTCAGAAGCCTCACCCACCTCTCCACCCTCTCAGGAACCTCGCTCGGCTCTCCCCCAGTTATCCCGGCCCCGCCGGCCCCTATGGCCTCGGCCTCGAATATCAGATCCTCCGGACCGCGTATCTCCACCTCGTCCGCGTAGGAGACGTCTCTCCCCCTCCTGTCGGCCGTTATGGTGCAGTAGGGGCACTCCCCGTACAGGGGGCACACGCCGGTGGAGAACACCACCATCTTGGCCCCCTCCCAGCAGAGCTCGCACCCCCTGCTCCACCCCCTTACCCGGAGTGCCCCGAACCTGAGCCTCTCCAATTCAGCCCTACCTCCAGCTCCTGAGGTACGCCTCCTGCTCCGGGCTGAGCTTGTCTATGGAGATGCCCATGGACTCCAGCTTGAGGGAGGCTATCTCCCTGTCAACCTCCGGCGGGACCCCGATGACCCTGGGCTGGAGCCTCCCCCTCTCCGCGACCAGCCTCTCCACCGCCAGTGCCTGGTTGGCGAAGCTTATGTCCATTACCTCGCTCGGGTGCCCCTCGGCCGCCACCAGGTTCACCAGCCTCCCCTCGGCCAGCAGGTAGATCCTCCTCCCGTCCGGCATCACGTACTCCTCCAAGTTCGGCCTCACCCTCCTCACCTCCCTCGCCGCCTCCCTGATCTCCCCCACCGATATCTCCACATCGAAGTGTCCGGCGTTGGCCAGCACCGCCCCGTCCCTCATGACCGCGAAGTGCTCCCCCCTCAGGACGTCCACGTTCCCGGTGGCCGTCACGAAGACGTCCCCCACCCTGGCCGCCTCGGACATGGGCATGACGTCGTAGCCGTCCATGACCGCCCTGAGGGCCTGCACGGGATCCACCTCGGTAACTATCACCCTGGCCCCCATCCCCCTGGCCCTGGCGGCTATGCCCCTTCCCACGTGTCCGTACCCGGCCACCACCACCCTCTTGCCGGCCAGCAGGATGTTGGTGGCCCTGATTATCCCGTCGAGCGCGCTCTGGCCCGTGCCGTAGACGTTGTCGAAGTCCCACTTCGTCGCCGCGTTGTTCACCGCCACGACGGGATAGGCCAGCCGCCCCTCCCTCTCCAGGGCCCTTATCCTGATCACCCCGGTTGTGGTCTCCTCCGTCCCACCCCAAACCCCTTCCGCGGCCCCCGCCTCGTGTATGGCCACCGTGAGGTCCCCCCCGTCGTCCATGGTAACGTTCGGACCTGATCTTATCACCATGTCTATGGCCCACCTGTACTCCTCCTCGGTCTGACCCCTCCAGGCGTAGACGTCCGTCCCCCCCTCCGACAGGGCGGCCGCCACGTCGTCTTGGGTCGACAGCGGGTTGGAGGCCGCCAGGCAGACCTCCGCGCCGCCGGCCTCCAGGGTCCTCACCAGGGCCGCCGTCTCCTTGGTGACGTGGAGGCACGCCCCTATCTTGACCCCCTCGAGCGGGGTCTCCCTGGCGAACCTGGACCTTATCCTGAGCAGGACCGGCATGTGCCGCTCCGCCCACTCTATCTGCCGCCTTCCCCTCTCTGAGAGGGAAGGGTCCCTTATCCTGCCCAAGGGCTCACCACCAGGTGGATCCGGCGGTCTCAATTAATGAACTAGACCTTGGTCACGTCCACCTCCCAGTGTCCCCCGGCCTCCCTTGGCTCCCCCACCCTGTTCCCCGTCCTCCTGGACCACCTCCTCAGGTCCTCCAAGGTCGCCACGTCGGTGATCAGCGCGACTATGGTCTCCCCGGGCCTCATCCTCTTGACGACCCTGGCTATCTCGACGATGGTCAGGGGGGAGACCTTACCCCTCAGGTCGATCCTCCTGACCTTCTGCCGCGGGGAGGGCATCCCTCAACCCGGATGACTATGTAAAATACCCTTTCGCACCCTGCCCGCGAACGCCTCCTCGACGGCCCCCCTGCTCACCCCCTCGGACAGGAGTTTGTACATGAGGTACGCGTCCTCCCCGTCGGAGTAGTAACCGGGTATGGTCCCGAGCACCTCGTACCCCATCTTCCTGTACATTTTTATGGCCGGCGCGTTGGAGATCCTGACCTCCAAGAACATGAGGTCTATCCCGCCGGATCTGAGCAGCCCCTCCTCCGCCCTTTTCATCAGGCTCGTTCCAATTCCTCTTCTCCTGTAGCCCCTGTGGACGGCGATCGACAGGACGTGCCCCGCCATGAGGGTCTCCCTCCTCGTGTACTTCGGCTCCACCCGGCACATTATGTATCCCACGACCCTGCCGTCGATCTCGGCCACCCAGAACCCGTCTGGCCATCTCCTGAAGTTCTCCAGGAAGAAGGATCTGTGGTAGTTCTCCGGGAGGAAAATCCTGTTCAGGCTCACCACCTGATCTAGGTCGAACCTCGGATCGAACCTCCTGATCGTCCACTCCTTCCCGTTCAAGACGCCTCCCAAGGCCGGGTCGGGCAGCCTTTTAACGCTGATCTTGGGCCGGGTCGGGGACGGTGAGATGGGGGTTGATCCTGATGGGAGTCGGCCGCCGCCTCACCGCCCCTCCCACTCGACCTGGATCTGGCAGGATGATCGTCGGGGCATATCCCAAGACCTATGAGAGCGGGGCGGTCGGGGAAGATGATCCCACCTGGCCGGCCGGGCCCCCATCAAAGAGGAGTTCCCCCCGATCGCCTCACCTCACAGGAAACCGGAGGTTCTCGCGGCGACTCGGGTTCGCAGCGGGGGAGATCCGGCCGACCCTGAGGGTATTAGCCCTCGCCGTTACCGCGGCTACCGTCGCGTTCAGCGGCCACCTGTTGTCCTCTAGATTGGGCGAGATCCTT
This sequence comes from Thermoproteota archaeon, assembly GCA_027491915.1. Taxonomy (GTDB): domain Archaea; phylum Korarchaeota; class Korarchaeia; order Korarchaeales; family Korarchaeaceae; genus JAOZGC01. The sequence continues at coordinate 108,734 of JAOZGC010000004.1, forward strand.
TCCCAAATTCCCCATCAATATTCCGGGCGTCCAGAGCTCTCCACCGGTTTCGTCGGCGCCGCGCTGTTCGTCGCTTCGGTGTTCTCGGTGCTCGGGCTGCACGAGATCGGTCACGTTCTCGCGGGCAGGTTCTGGGGGGGAGGGTGGGAGTTTCCGGTGTTCATACCGGCACCCCCGCCGCTGGGCACGTTCGGCGCGGTCATAACGGCCCACCGACCCCTCGTCAGCAGGGACGCGGCGTACGATCTTGGGATCTCCGGCCCACTCCTGGGATTCGCCTCGTCGGTTCTGGTCTCCACCCTGGGTCTGGCCTCCTCTATCTACCTTCCGCCGGAATCAGCCCCGAGCGAGGTCGGGTGGTCTCCCCTATCGGCGGAAGGCCTCCCTCAACCCCTGATCTTTCGGATGATCGCGGGGCTCTTCTCCCCTGCCGGGAATTGGAGGCTCATAATGTCTCCCGTCGCGTTCGCCGGGTGGGCGGGCCTGGTCCTCACATTCCTGAATCTCCTGCCCGCCGGTCAGCTCGACGGGGGTCACGTCGTCTACGCCCTGTTGGGCGGCGGGACGCGGGCGAGGATCCTCCTGCTCTTCCTGATCGCTGCGGCCGCCGTCTACAGTCCGACCATGGCGATCCTGGCCATACTGATGTCGTTGGGAGGCCACCCCCCGGTGGTGGACCGAGACTCCCCCCTCTCAGGGTGGAGGCGGGCGCTCGGTCCTCCCATCTACGCCGGCCTCCTGGTGGCCACGGCCCCCCTGCCCCCCTGATCGGCCAGACCCGTCCCGATCGCGCGGCGGGTGCCCCCCGCCCCCTCAGCTCAACCCAACCAGATCCGCCTTCTCACGTTAATAATATCCCGGCCGCCCGGATCCCGGGGACCGATGGGTTGGTGGTATCCGGCGCCGACGACCCGGACACCGAGGGTGCCCCCGAGCTCATCGAGAGGAGGGACGCGCTCCAATCCCAGCTGGCCGACCTGAAGGAGGAACTCGAGAGGACCAGGGAGTCGCTGGCCAATACCAACGCGGAGTTGGAGAGGGGTTTGGAGGCCCTGAACAGGTTGAGAGATCTGAAATCCGAGTTAGAGGCATCTGTCGAGCGCCTCAGCGCCGAGAGGGATGCCCTGAGATCGGAGATATCCGAGATAGAGGGAGACCTGGAGGCCTTGAGGGAGGGGAGGGAGAGGCTGAGGGCGGAGGTCGCCAGGCTCTCGGAGCGCAAGAGCGCGCTGATGTCCGAGGTGGGGAGATTGGAGTCCGCCATAAGGGAATTGGAGGAGAGGAGATCCAGCCTTCAGTCCAGGGTTTCGTCGCTCGAGAGGGAGGTGAAGTCTCTCTCGGACGAGAGATCCAGGCTGGCATCGGACATAGAGCTGCTGACCGGGAGGCAGCTGGAGCTTTCCTCTTCGCTGGAATCGCTGACGAGATCCCTCCAATCCCTCGTGGACGGGGCCGCCAAGAATATGGTCGCGGTGATTGAGGACGTCAAGAGGAACTCGAACCTCCTGATCGATATATCCTCCAAGGTTGCCGAGATCTCTGACTCCCTCAAATCCGTCGTCGCCGAGATAGACAGGCTCTCCTCCATGGAGAGGAGGGCGGCCGCGCTGGAGTCGGAGATAGCGACCAGGTCGGCCGAGGTACTCAGGCTCAGATCCGAGCAAGTCTCGCTGAGCTCGAGGGTGGAGGCCCTGAGATCGGAGCTCAAGAGGCTGGAAGCCGAGCTGGAGGGGAAGCTGAGCCTCTTGGAGGAGAGGGTATCCCCCGAAACCTTTAAGGGATCGAATTCTCGACCTCCCGGTTCGGAGGGAGATGAGCCGTGAGCTCCGAGGTTAAGGAGGAGAAGGTGACGAGGGAGCTGATCCCGCCGCCGGACGTCGAGGCGGAGATGAGGAGGTACGTAGAGAGGGCCCGGGTGGTAACTCCCCAGTCGCTGGCCATCAAATTCGGGATAAGGGTGAGCACGGCCAGGAAGATGCTCAGGAGGTACGCCGAGGAGGGCCTCGTTTTTTACGTCGACGGCAACTCCCGCCTCCGGATATACTCCGGGGCCAAGGCCGGTCGGACCCCGGAGAGGAGGGGCGGATCTGACGATAACGCTTAATTAAGAAGGGGCCGCCCTTCCCTCGGAGTTTTTCTCTCTCGCGAGTTGAGGAGGGTTCCGATTGGAGAGATCCCCAGACGGGAGAAGCTCATACCTGATGAGGCTGAAGGCTTCGGGGGTGGAGCTGAAGGTGAGGCTCTCCCGCCACCGCTCCCCGATAACGGTGGAGCGGCTGTACAGGATTCTGCCGACCTCCGGACTGGCCGTCGTCAGAGAATCCTGCGTCTACGTGTTCTTGAATCTCAAGTCCAAGCTGGAGAAGCCGGTGAGGAGGTTGTCCCGGGGCGAGGTGGCCTTCGCCCCATCCGAGTCGGCGCTGGTCCTGGCGCTGGAGGACACGGCGCTGAACACCCCCGCCAGTCCCATAGGTACGGTGGACGGGAATCCGGCCGACCTCTCCAGGCTCAGGACCGGGGAGACCATCGAGCTGTCGAGGTGCTCTTGACTTGAGCGGGGATCGGCGCGTGCTCTCCTTCATATTCTTCGGCCGCGCGGCGATTCTGCTCTCCTCCGGCGGGAGATCCGTTCTGATAGATCCGGGGGTCAACTTGGGACTCAGGTTGGAGCGTCTCCTAGGCGAATCGAACGACCTCTCGTGCGTGATCGTCAGCCACGAGCACCCGGATCACTTCGATCGGGATCTCGTCGGGAGGCTCGCCTCGAGGGGAATCCCAGTCCTCGGGAGCAGGTACCTGCTGTCCGGGCTGTCAGGGGCGGCCGGACCAGACGCGGACCTCAGGATCATGAGGCACGGCGAATCGGTGGAGGTCGGGGGGGTTGAGGTGAGGCCCTTCAGGGCGAAGCACACCGGCCTGGGACCCTTCGTAGTGTTCGTCGAGCTCGGGGGCATCTCCGCCTTCCACGGCTCCGACTCCGGATTTACTCCCTCCATAAGGTCTTCGGCCGGGGTGGATGTGGCCTTCCTGCCGGCCGGCGGCGGATCTCCCACGGCGTCCGTATCGGAGTCCCTGCGGATCGCCAGGCTCCTCAACCCGAGGTGGATCGTCCCCATCCACGGCACCCGCAGGGAGCTGTCCTCCCTGGCTAAGAAGGCGTCCAGGGTCCTGGGGGTTGGGACGGTCGTCCCAGAGAGGGGCGAGACCGTCGAACTGCCCCTGGGAGATTAGAAGGAGTGCTCCCACCCCCCGGACCTCAGCCTCCTGATCTCACCCCCTCCTCCCTCCCTCAGCCACACCCCCTCTCCCTCTATCACCCTCCCTATCGTCATCAGTCGAACCCCCCTGGATTCAAAGGCCTTCACAGCCTCGTCCAGGAACTCGGGCCTTATGGTGAGGACCAGCTCGTACTCCTCCCCCCCATAGAAGGCTGCGTCGACGGGATTCACCCCCATCTCCAGGAGGGTCGAGAGCAACTCTTCCTCCACCGGGAGCCAGCTTATCTCGAACCCGACGCGGCTGGCGGCGCCCAGCTCCTCGAGCGTCCTCAGCAACCCGTCGCTGCTGTCGGCCGAGGAGGAGATGCCCTCCCAGAGCTCCCCAACGGCCTCCCCCTCGGGGAGGGGGGGAGACGGCTCCATCACGGCCTTGATGGCCCTCTCCTCCAGGGGCCTGGGGAGGGACACCTCCCCGAACGCCGCCCTGTAGCCGACCCAGGTCCACCCGAAGTACCCGGTGACCCCGACGACGTCCCCGGGGCGCGCGCCCCCCCTCCCCACCGGGTGCTCCGAGGATCCAAAGGCGACCGAGGTGAGCGAGACCTCGGGGGAGGCCCCGACGTCCCCGCCCAGGAAATCGGCGCCCAACTCGCGCAGCCCGTCGGCCACCCCCCTGGCCAGCTGAACGACTTCTCCGGTCGACACGCCCCTCTTCAACCCTACCGCGATCATGAAGGCCTCTGGCCTGGCCCCCTTGGCCAGCACGTCCGAGAATCCCTGGACTACCGATTTCCTCCCAAATTGGCGGTAAGTCATGCCGGGCAGCCGGTCGGTCGACTCCGTCATCGAATCCACGTTGACGACGGCCTTTCCCCTGAACTCCCAGGCGGCCGCGTCGTCGAACCCGACCCTGAGGGGAGATCTCCCCGCTCCGATCTCCCCGAGGAAAATCTCTATGACCTCCCTCTCCCTCAACGGGCTCACCGCTCAACCCGTGGTCGCGCCCCCCCCGCCAGCATGGGTTAATATTTTGTAAGACGCGGCGGGTGGAATTCGGAGGCAGTACGCCATGGGATTCGAGGTCGGGGTCCGCCGGGTGGTCATACTCGGGGCTGCCGGGAGGGACTTCCACAACTTCAACGTCTTCTTCAGGGACAACCCGTCCTACAGGGTCGTGGCCTTCACCGCGGCCCAGCTCCCCAACATATCCGGTAGGAGGTATCCCCCAGATCTGGCCGGTAGCCTCTACCCTGAGGGTATACCGATCCTGAGCGAGGAGGACCTCCCCAAGATAATAGAGGAGAACTCGATCGACCTGGTCGTCTTCTCCTACAGCGACGTCCCCCATCAGTACATAATGGAGAGGGCGGCCGTCGCCCAGGCCCACGGAGCAGATTTCATGCTTCTGGGGCCGAAGAGCACCATGCTGAAATCGAAGAAGCCGGTCGTGGCCGTCACGGCCGTCAGGACCGGGTCCGGGAAGAGCCCCACCTCCAGGAGGGTGGCCCGGATCCTGAGGGAGAGGGGCATCAGGGTCGCCGTGATAAGGCACCCCATGCCCTACGGGAACCTCAGCGAGCAGGCTGTCCAGAGGTTCGAGACCCTGGAAGATCTCGACAGGGAGAAGTGCACCATAGAGGAGAGGGAGGATTACGAGCCCCACATAAGGATGGGGAGCGTGGTGTTCGCCGGCGTGGACTACGCGCGCATACTGGAGAGGGCCGAGGCCGAGGCCGACGTCATACTCTGGGACGGGGGGAACAACGACTTCCCGTTCTACGTGCCGGATCTCTGGATAACCGTCGCCGATCCGCTGCGGGCTGGTCACGAGCTGACCTACTGGCCCGGCTCTGTCAACATAAGGGCCGCCGACGTGGTGATAATAAACAAGGTCGACGTCGCCAGCTCGGCCGAGATAGAGGAAGTCCGATCGAACGTCATCAGCGTGAACCCGGGGGCCACCATAATAGAGGCGGCCATGCCCATATCCGTGGACCGGCCCGAGCTGATAAGGGGCAAGAGGGTCCTGGTGGTCGAGGACGGGCCCACAGTGACCCACGGGGAGATGGGATTCGGGGCCGGGTACCTGGCGGCCCTGAGGTTCGGGGCCTCCGAGATAGTTGACCCGCGGCCCTTCGCCGTAGGATCCATAAGGGAGACCTTCGAGAAGTACGGCCACCTGAAAGACGTCCTCCCGGCCGTGGGCTACGGAGACAGGCAGATGAGGGAGCTCGAGGAGGTAATAAACGGGGCAGACGCCGACACCGTCATCCTGGGGACCCCGACCGACCTGTCCCGGTACCTGAGAATCAACAAGCCGGCGGTCCACGTGACCTACGAGATCCAGGAGATAGGGAGTCCCACGCTGGCGGACGTGGTGGACGAATTCCTGGAGAGGGTGAACTTACCTTGAAAGTGGAGAGGAGGATCTGGAGGCTGAGCTGGCCGGAGCTGGCCGAGGCCACCTTGGAGAGGGACCTAGCAATCCTACCGGTCGGGGTCGTGGAGGCCCACGGCCCGCACCTCCCGCTAGGGACGGACTTCATCATCCCAACCTGGCTCGCGGAGAGGCTGGCGGACGAGCTGGACGCCATGATAGCCCCGACCATCCCGTACGGCAACGTGGAATCCCTGTCCGGGTACGTGGGATCCATGTCCATAGGCCCAGACGTCTTAGAGGGACTGGTCTACGACGTCGTTAGGTCTCTGGCCGAGAGCGGATTCTCCAGGATCATACTGCTCAACGGTCACGGCGGATCGAGGCACCTGGACGCCTTGAAGAGCGCGATCAGGAGAGCCTGGAGGGATCTGGGCGTGAAGACCGTGCTGGTCAACTGGTGGATCCTCGGATCCGAGGCGGCCAGGGAGGTGCTCGGTTCGGTCGGGGGTCACGCCGGGACCGAGGAGACCGCGGCCATTATGGTCGTGGACCCCTCCCTCGTCAAGCGGAGCCTGTTCGACAGGTCCGAGGTGTACCTCTACGAGGAGGGGATCGACCCGTATCCGTCGCCGGGTTCCATCCTGCTCTACTCCGGGGACGACAGGGCCGAGCTGCCCGACGAGGGGGCCGCCGAGGCCTTCATGGAGAGGCTGGTCTCCGATCTGTCCGAGAAGATCAGGAGGATCCTGATGGGGTGGGACGGTCAGGAGGGCGCGGGGTGGGAGTTGTCCCGGGATTGAGGAAGACCAAGATCCTGGCTACCCTCGGACCCGCATCCGGCGGGGGTGAGGTCCCCCTCCTCCTGGCCAGGGAGGGGGCGGACTGCTTCAGGATAAACTTCTCCCACGGGAACAGGGAGAGGTGGGCCGCCTACGTCTCGGCGGCGAGGAAGGTGGAGGAGAGGCTGGGCCGCCCGGTGGGCCTGGTGGGGGACCTGACCGGCCCGACCGTGAGGATCTCCCTCGAGAGACCGGTGGAGATCCAGAAGGGGGAGGGACTGACCTTCTCCTACGGCGAGGGGGAGGGGGTGAGGCTCGAGGGCGCGGACGTGCTGGGCTCTCTGGAGGTGGGAGACGAGGTCGTGATCGACGAGGGGAGGCTGAGGTTCGTCGTCCAAGGGGTGGGCGTTAGGTCGTTCGAGGCCCTCGCCCTGGTGGGCGGCGTTCTCAAGCCCGGTAAGAAGCTGGCCGTGACCGGAAAGGAACTGGAATCTCCTCCCCTCACCGAGAAGGACTTTAGGGACCTGTCCTTCGTCGTCAGCAGCGACTTCGACTACGTGGGCCTGAGCTTCGTCAGGTCGCCCTCCGACGTCAGGGCCCTGAGGGATCTGCTGGACTCCAAAGGCAGGGACGACGTCAGGGTGATCGCCAAGATAGAGACTTCTTCGGCGGTCGATCGCGTCGAGGACATAGCCCGGGAGTCGGACGCCCTCATGATAGCGCGGGGGGACCTGGGGATACACTTCCCGCTGGAGGAGATACCGGCGATCCAGAGGAGGATAATAAGGGCCGCCCGATCCGCAGGGAAACCCGCCCTCGTTGCCACCCAGCTGCTGGAAAGCATGGTGAGCAATCCGGTTCCCACCAGGAGCGAGGTGGTCGACGTCATGATGGCAGTGTCCCAGGGGGCCGACGCTCTGGTCCTCGCCGGCGAGACGGCCGTGGGGGGCTTCCCGGTGGAGGCGGTCAGGTGGATCAGGAAGATAGTTGAGAGGGCGGAGGAGGAGTACAGGCCGCCCCCACCGGAGATAGAGGGCGCCACGATATACGACAACTTCGCCAGGGGAGTGGCCCTGCTGGCCGACAGCCTGGGAGCCAAGATACTGATCTACACCAGGAGCGGCAGGACAGCCGAGAGGATATCGAGGTACAGGCCGAGCTCGCCCATACACGCCTCCACCGGATCTAAGAGGGTAGCCCGACAGATGTCCCTCCTGTGGGGAGTCAATCCGATCCACGTCGACTCCACCGACAGGGAGGGCGCACTGAGTAGGCTCGTCGCCGAGCTGAAGGAGTCCGGGGCGGTCTCCTTCGGAGACCTCCTGGTGCTTGCCTACGGCCTCACCCCGGGCGCCACAGACGTCCTCAGGATAATGGCCGTATGACCCCACGCTAAGCTAAAGAAAATGAGGGTGACCGCGTCACATAGGCCACGATCCCAACGAACGTCCGGCTAAGTCTATCCAATATAATTTACACAATCCAGATTTTAGATTTACTTCATTTAAATTTGTTTTGGGGCGGGTCGGCTCTCCGATTCCGTCGGCGAGCTACCGCGCATCCCGATTCGTTTTTCAGCAGCCCCCCTTCAATTGCGCGGCCGTGATGAAATTCGATCTCGCCGAGAAGCTCGACGATGGCCTGGTTCTACCCGACTTAGGACGGTCAGGCGGATGGTCAACATAATTAATTTCTGGGTGAATTTTTCAAATTAAATATCTTACAACCGTGGTGGAATCCTCATTATGATCAAATTTGAAGCCTCGCGTCAATATGAGAGAAACTGGATCTCCTAACCTTTCCAGACCGCGCGAGCCCGGCTCCCCGGGCCGCGGATGACAGGGAATTCGGGGCGGCACCTTCGGATCTCGAAGGGAGAGATCGCGGTCCGATCATAGAAAAGATTAAATAACGTAGCCGACCCGACTGATCAATCCCAAGAGATTTGGGAGCAAAAGAATGGGGGTGTATGAGGGATGCCGCAGAAGGCCGCGAAGTACCTGCCCCTGGCGCCCATATATCGGATCATAAAGGAGGCCGGCGCCGAGAGGGTTAGCGACAGCGCGAAGATCCGGCTGGCCTACCACCTGGAGAAGTTCGCCTCTGAGGTTGCCAAGCAGGCCGTCGACCTCGCTCGGCACGCCAAGAGGAAGACCGTCACCGACAAGGACATAGAGCTGGCCGTGTCCTCCGTCTGGAGGAGGTGAAGAGCCTCCTCATCCTCTCTTCTTTTTTTGGACCTCCTCTAGAATCTTGAGTATCTCTTCTCCCGCCTCCAGGGCGCCCCTGGCGTCTATCTCGGAGCAGGATCCCTCCTCCGGCGGGATTGGAGGCCCTATCTCCGGCTCGCATATCGGAGTCAGCCAGGGTGAGGATCTGCACAGGGAATCTATCCTCTCCCTGGCCCATTCTGGCAGGTCGATGGATCCGGCGAACTTCATGGCCTCGGAGATCGCCTTCTGAACGGCGACGACGGAGGTGACGCACTTGCCCGAGGAGTACACCTCCCGGGCCTGTCTCAGGAGATCCCTCACCCTCTCGATACTCACCGCGCATCCCCCACATCCACTTGGCGGGCCCGGCGGGACTCGAACCCGCGGCCTGCGGCTCCGAAGGCCGCCGCTCTAATCCTTACTGAGCTACGGGCCCGTCGTCCCCGTCCGCCCTACCGACTTTAACCTTTTCTTCCTGAACAGCCCGTAGGCCACCCCACCCACCACCAGGACGATCAGCACGGCTGCCAGGGGGATCCAGTCTCCCTCCACCATCTTAACTCCCAGAAACCCGAAGAGCGCCGCCCTCGGCACCAGGGCGACCACGTTGGCCCCCAGGAAGGGGAGGAGCTCCATGTTGGACAGCCCCGCCGCGTAGGAGACCAGGTCCACCGGGCTGAAGGGGAGCAGCCGGGCGACTACCACCGCCAGGACCCCCCACCTCCGAAACCACCCATCCACCGCCGAGATCACCTCTTCCCTGAACAGCCTCGTGACGAAGGGCCTGCCCGCGAGCCTGGCGATGTAGAAGTTGGTCAGGGCCCCCAGGGTCCCCCCTATCCCGCCGTATACTCCCACCTCCACGGGGCTCATACCAAGGGCTCCGGCCGCTATTAGGAGGGCGTCGGCCGGGATGGGGGATATCACCGACTGGGCTATCATCGCCAGTATGAGGCCCGGCCCGCCATAGGAGTGCACCCACCCCACCACGGTCTCTATGGCCGGCTGGTAGCTGGCCGCCATCCCGTAGAGGTCGGGGACGAACCGGACGTTCAGCAGTCCCAGGGAAGCCAAGACCATACCCAGGTAACTCGGTCTGATCTTCTCGTCGAGGGCGGAGGCCTTCCAGACCAGCAGCGCCGCCGTGGAGACCAGCAGGGCCATGGGGGAACGGAGGTCCGCGGGTGAGAGGAACATCACCGGGATGGAGGAGAGGGAGGCCAGGGCGGCGGCCTTCCTCCCTCCCACCCCGGAGGCAGTAAGGGCGGCCAGCGCCGCGCCCGACCCGCCAAAACCCATGACAGACATACCCTGGACGAATCCGGAGACGAAGCCGTCGGAGGCGCCCGGATCCCTGCCCTCCTCCGCGGCCAGCAGGTCGAACCTCATCATCAGCGCGGCGATCCACACCATCGCAGAGAGGGCGGCGCAGGCCGATCCCCCGATCACCGCGTTGCCCGCCGGCACCAGGGATCGGAAGGCCGCCCCGACGACCGCCGAGGTTATCAGCGCAGAGACCGCCGGAGCGAGCATTTCCCTCGATGAGATCTCCTCCCCGTAGACCAACAGTCCCGCTATGGCCTGAATCCGCCCCCCGGTCACCGGCCGCGCCGGGATCCACTCCGTCAACCCCGCCAGAGCCCACCCGTAGTCCAGGCCCGAACCCTGAGCGCCGGTGATGCAGCACATTCTTAATCTATTGCGGCCTCCCCCGGCTAGATGTCCGGCGGCCTGCAGCTGTCCTTCGGAGCCATGAACAATCCGGAGAAGAGGTTGAAGTCCGACCTCAACCTCCTGGCCGATTTGGATCTGGAATACATTGAGCTTACGGTGGAGTGGCCAGAATCTAGGCCCGAACTCGTCAGGGAGAACCTCCCCTGGCTGGCCGACTTCCTGGCCGAGCGGGGTCTGGGGATCCTGATCCACACGCCGTGGTACCTCGAGATAGCATCTCCCTACGCCCCCGTCAGGGAGGGGGCGCTGTCGATCGGCAGGGACATCATCGAGCTGGCCGCCGAGCTGGACTCCCCCCTGGTGACCTTTCACCCCTACACCCCGGGATGGCTGTCCGGCACCTCCAAGAGGAGGGTGGAGGCCAGGAGGCTCAACGCCTCCTCGATGTCGAGCCTGGTCGAGATGGGATCCGAGGTCGGAGTTCAGGTCCTGGTGGAGAACGTGGATCACGGGGCCTTCAGCTCGGTCTCCGACCTGGCTTTTCTGTTGAACGAGGTTCCCCACCTCGGCCTGACCCTGGACATCGGGCACGCCTTCCTGGGGGGAGGGGAGGACAAGCTTAGGTCATACTTCGACAAGTTGGGGGAGAGGGTACTCCACGTCCACGTGCACGACAACTTCGGTCGGGGGGACGACCACCTCCCGGTGGGGGCCGGCAGGGTTCCCTGGAGGAAGGTGGGAGAGCTCCTGGCCTCCCTGCCCTACGAGGGAACGGTCACGATAGAGGCGCACGTTCAGGATCGCGAGTACCTGAGGTTCTCCCGCGAGAGGCTCCTCGCGTACTGGCGCCGCTGGCTCTCGGCGGAGGAGGAGTGAGAGCCGGGAGGGATGGTGGGGATCCGCCCGGCCCCCCGGCGCCGCGGCTATCCCTAATATAGGCGTCGGCGGCCTTGGGTGGGGAGGACCGTTGAGGGTCTCCTTCGTAGCCTCTACTTCCGACCCGGCGGCCGCCACCATGCTAGACCTGGTGGAGGACAGCCAGGAGCTCGCGGCCAAGCTCGATCGCTGGGGGCCCCTGATAAGGCTGGACGGTGAGGTCCTCTACTCTGAGGAGCCGGACGAGGTGAGGGAAGAGAGGCCGGACCTCGTCGTGGTGCTCTCGAGGCACTCGGGCACCCCAGGGAGGCCGATCCTGACGACCCACGTCCCGGGGAACTTCGGCGACGCGCCGTTCGGCGGCGAGCCCAGGAGACTCGGCGTGGCCGCGCCCCTCTTCATGAAGGCCTTTCTGAGGAGGGCCAGGGCGGAGGCCCCCCCGGGGTACGAGGTCCACATGGAGCCGACCCACCACGGGCCCACCTGGGACGTCCCCACGGCTTTCGTAGAGGTCGGATGCTCCGAGGAGAACTGGCTGCACCGCCCGGCCGCGGAGTCTGTCCTGAGGTCCGTCGTCGGCGCCCTGGAGGATCTAGAGTCTCCCGAGTCTAGCGGCCTGAGCGGCGCGACCATCGCGGCCGGCTTCGGCGGTCCCCACATCAACAGGAGGTTCTCCAAGATACAGCTCCGATCCGGCGTCGCCCTGGGACACATACTCCGTAAGTTCGACTCTGGATCGGCCGATAGGTCCACCGTCATCCAGTCCATCAGGCGCGTCTGGCCGAGGAGGGCGAGCTTGGCCGTCGTCGACAGGAAGGGCCTGCCCGGAGAGAGGAGGAGGTGGATCCTTGGGATCCTGGAGGAGGAGGGGGTCGAGGTCGTCAGGGCCGACAGGATCCCGCTCGAGGACTGAGCGTCCGAGGTATCGCACGCTCTTCCTCATGGATCGGACGGTGCCCCGCGAGCTCTACTACTCGGTCCAGAGGAGGCTGAACATGATGGGCCTGGGAGCCGTCTGGACGCCGAGGTCCGCGGTCTCCGGGAGGGTCGACCCGGAGGAGCTGGTCGACTACTGCCTGGCCAGGGGGATCAAGGTGATAGCCACCTTCGACAGGAATTTCAGGCTCCCGACCCGGGCCCGGGGTAGGATAGCCCTGGTCCGGCTGAGGGGGGGTAGGGGTTCAACCGTGAACAAGGTCATCGCGGCCCTGGCCGGGGCCGCCAGGAGGCTCGAGGGGCTGGAGCCGAGCTCGAGCCTTTAAATCACCGGAGAAAAGATTATAGCCTGACCCGACTCCTCCACCGAGGAGGAGGTCCAGAGAGGCTTGTTCGGATCTAGGTCTGCCGGAGAGGCGGCCGAAGAAGGTAAAGAAAGGGAGATTTTCATAACGAAGATAGTCCTCGATATAGTCAAACCCCACAACCCGAGCATAATAGAACTGGCCCAAGGCCTGGGCGAGCTGAGGGGCGTGGACAGGGTCGACATATCGGTTCAGGACTACGACAGCAACATAGAGAGGCTCAAGCTGACGATAGAGGGGGAAGACCTGGACTACGAGGAGATAGCCAGGCTCGTGCGGTACTACGGGGGGAACGTCGCCAGCCTCGACGGGGTGACCGCCCTGGCCAGGGAGGAGGAGTAAGCCGGGGGCCGAGTAGACCGGACCTGACCTCAGACAGGGGTGGCCCTAACCGCTTGGGCAACCCGCCCTCGACCCTGACACTCTCCGAGCCGGGACCTGCGGGTTCGGGTACCCTCAGTCCGAGGTCTCTCGGGTAGATTTGTCGCCATCCCGCGCAGTCCAGTCCGGGGGGCGGTCCCATCCCCAGCCCGAGACGCCCCCTCCACCCTTTCAGGCCGAGCGCCCGACCCGAGCCCGCGCGACCGGGTCGGGTATATAACGCCCGACCCGGGTCCCCCGGCGGCATGGCCCGCGTGCACATAGAGACCCACGGGTGCACAATGAACAGGAGCGACTCTGAGATAATGGCCGGGCTGCTCTCGTCGGCCGGGCACGTGATGGTTGGATCCCCGGAGGAGGCGGACGTCGTCATCCTGAACACCTGCAACGTCAAGCTCCCCACGGAGAGGAGGATGGTGAGGAGGGCCGCGGAGCTGTCCGCCTCCGGAGTCCCCCTGGTGGCCGCCGGGTGCATGGCCAGGACCCAGCCGGACCTCCTCAGGCCTTACGCGTCGGTCCTCCTGGGGCCGAGATCCTTAATCGACGTGGTATCCGCGGTGGACGCGGCCCTGTCGGGGCGAGAATCCGAATTCTTGGAGGACAGGGCGCTTAACAAGGCGTCCATGCCGCGGGTCAGGTTGAACCCGACGTCGGCGCCCGTACCCGTCGAGGAGGGCTGCCTCGGCGCCTGCACGTACTGCATAACCAGATTCTCTCGGGGCAGGCTGAGGAGCTTCCCCCCAGATGACGTGATCTCGGCCGTTGCAAAGGCCCTGAAGGGGGGAGCCGTAGAGATACTGCTCACCGGCGAGGATCTAGGCGTTTACGGGTGGGACCTGGGGATCACGCTCGCCGACCTGCTGGGGGCGATCCTCTCGGAGATTGGAGGGTCATACAGGATCAGGGTCGGGATGGCCACCCCGGACTCCTTCTCCTCACTCCTTCCGGGGATACTGGACGTTTGGGGGGACGAGAGGGTGTACAGGTTCTTCCACCTGCCGGTCCAGAGCGGCAGCGACGAGATCCTGGCCGCCATGGGGAGGAGGTACACCTCGGCGGACTTCCTCTCCCTGGCCTCGACCCTGAGGGGGTGGGACCCCGACTCCTCCATATCGACGGACGTCATAGTGGGATTCCCCGGCGAGGATGGGGAGGACTTCGAGGCGACTCTGAGGCTCTTGGAGTCGGTGAAACCGGACTTCGTGAACATGAGCAGGTACGGACCCAGGCCGGGCACCAGGGCGGCCGCCTGGACCCCGCCGCCGCTGTCGGAGGTCAAGAGGAGATCCAGGGAGCTCCACGACCTGGTCATGGAGATAAAGATGAGGAGGAATGAGAGGCTCGTCGGACGGGAGCTCAAGGTCTTGGTCACCGAGAGGGCCCCCGGCGGTCGCTTTCAGGCTAGAACGGACTTCTACACCCCAGTCGCCCTGGAGGGGGAGGTTGAGGTGGGGAAGTTCTACCGCGCGGTGGTGGAGGAGGCCAGGAGCAACTACGTCGTCGCCAGGGTCGTCGGGGGGGCTCACGGCGGGAAGTAATCGTAGGGATCCCCTTCGACCTCCGGGGGTGCGGACGTTCCCGCGGAAACCATCATCAGGACGTAGAGGTTGCTGTAGTAGCCGATGGACTTCCTGCCCAGGGCTTCGCTTCCCAGCCTGACCCCCTCGGCCACCGTCGGCTCGCTTATCGGGCCGGATGGGGGGACCTCGTACTCGTTGAATCCAGGGTGCATCCGCCACAGGGTGAAACCGAGGTCCGCCGCGAACCCCAAGACCTCAGCCTCCCTCCTCCCCATCTCATCCGGCAGGTAGGAGATCACCCCGGCCGATCCCCTCTCCTTGCGCAGGGACTCCCATCCCCTCAGCAGGAAGGTCTCCACCCCCGGGGCGGTGTAGGGCGGATCGGCGATGAAGAGGTCGAACCTATCCCTGTACTCCCGAGGGAGTGGTTCCCTGAGGTCGGTCCTCGCCACCCGGACTTCCACGCCCAGGGCGTCCGCGACCTCGCCCGTCAATCCTATCACCCTCTCGTCCAGCTCGAATACTGTAACCTCCGCCCCGGTCGACGCCGCCAGGGGGGCCGCCACGAAATCGTCGTCCCCCATGACGGCCACCTCCCTCCCCCTGAGGGGGAACAATTCACCTATCAGCCTGATCCTGCGGTTCAGGGTCTCCTCGGTGCACTGCAGCTGGTCCAGGTTCAGGTCCACCTCTATGGTCGGCCTCTCGAACCTGATCGGAGAGGGCCCGGAGAACCACCGGTCCAGGGGGGTGACCCTACCGTCCTCCGAGAGCTCTATGAGTCCCTCCTCCCTCAGGGATCCAGCCAGCCTGAGGGCCTTGTCAGAGAGCATGGGATAGTCCCTTGCCAACTCCCTCACCCCGCCAACCCTAGCCAGCCTCCAGGCCATTATCTCGAACTCCCTCGGCGACGCCATCGAGTTGTTCCTCCAAGACAGCCTCGCGGCCTCCTCGTCCTTGCCGTAGTGGTCTCGGGCTACCCTGACGTTGGCCTCCTCGTCCCACCTGAGGAACCTCCTGTAGGCCCGGAGCATGGCGGCGGTGAGGCCCCCACCCATCAGACCCCCACCCTCCCCCTGAGCTCGACTATGTTGTGGGCCGACGGCCTGAGGATCTCCATCAGGACTTCCACGGCCCCCTCCGCCCACTCCCTCTCGGAGAAGGAGACCGAATTCACCGTGGCATATGAGTGCTCCGGCCAGGTGTGCACGGCCACGTACCCCCTGGTGGTGAGGAGGAAGGCGCTCACGCCGTAGGGTTCGAACTCGTGCACGTGGAGGGCCCTCACCTCGTCTCCCATCCTGGCGGCCACGGCCTCCAGGGAGGCCCTCAACCTCTCCGGGGAATCGAGGATCGACGGATCCGCCACGTCGTAGAACTCCACTATGAGCCTGCTCCCGAGATCCGGCGCGTCCCGACTCAAATCTCTCCCTCCTCTCCCGGCTCGAACTCCACGACCTCGGCCTCGATCCCCCTGTCCCTGAGCGCGGCCCTCAACTCCGCCGGGGTCCCCCTAAGGACGGGAAAGGTGCCGTAGTGCATCGGCACCACCTTCCCCGCGCCCAGCAGCTCCACCGCCTTGGCCGCCTCCCTGGGTCCCATGGTGTAGTGCCCCCCTATGGGGAGCATCGCCACCTCCGGCCTGTACAGCTCCCCCAAGAGGGCCATCCCCGGGAAGACGCCCGTGTCCCCGGCGTGGTAGAAGGTGACCTCCCCCGTGGACACGACGAACCCGACCGGAACCCCGAGAGAGGAGCTGTGGAGGGCCTGAGTCAGGACTACCTCGGCGCCCCTCAGGCTTACCGGCCCGCCCACGTTCGCCCCGATGGCCTTGGCCCCCTCGCTCTGGGCGTGGTTCGCCAGCTCGAACACGCCCACCACCTCGGTACCCCACCTCTTGGACGCCTCTATGGCCTCTACCAGCCCGTGGTCGCCGTGGCTGTGCGTCACCAGCGCGTAATCCACCCCCTCGAGGACGTCCATCCCGACGTTCCCCTTGGCCGCCGAGGGGTTCCCCTCTATCCAGGGATCCAGCGCCACCTTGAGGCCGGAGCTCTCCACCAGGAACCCCGCGTGCCCCACGTACTTGACCAACATCCTCCGGATCACCTGGCGTCATCCACCGGCCCGCCATAATTTAGGCTAGCCGGCTCCGACCGTTCCCCAGAATAGCCTTATATAGGGTCGGCGGCCGGCCGGAGGAGCGATATTGCGCACGTTAACTCTATCTAATTCCAGCGTGGCGCGGGAGGTCGGTGTCTCATGGGTCAGCGGGTGGTGGGGAACCTGATATCGGTGGCCGGCAGGGACATACCGATAGGCGGGCCGACGCCGGATGTGAGGGAGGGGGAGACCCTCCTGAGGAGAACCCTGTCCCTCTGCCCGGATTGCTACAGGCTCCTCCCGGCGATCGTCGTCGAGAGGGAGGGGAAGACCTACATAAGGAGGGTGTGTCCTGATCACGGCGAGATCGAGGAGATCTACTGGGGGGACTCAGATTTCTACAAGAGGGCCATGAAGTACGAGGTCCCCCCCATCCGAGTCTCGCCGAACGTCCAGGAGGTCACAGCCCCGTGCCCCTTCAACTGCGGGCTCTGCCCCATGCACGGCGACATGACGGCGCTAGCCAACATAGTGTTGACGAACAGGTGCAACCTGAACTGCTGGTACTGCTTCTTCTTCGCCGAAAAGGCCGGATTCGTCTACGAGCCATCCATAGATGAGATAAGGAAAATGGTGAGGGTCCTCAGATCCCAAAAACCGGTTCCCGGCCTGGCCGTCCAGCTAACCGGGGGGGAGCCCACCCTGAGGGACGACCTGGTAGAGATCGTTAAGATGATAAGAGAGGAGGGGGTAAGACATATACAGCTCAACACCCACGGTATAACCTTCCTGGAGAAGCCTGACCTGATGAGGAGGGTGAGGGAAGCCGGGGTCAACACCATCTACATGAGCTTCGACGGAGTCAGCCCGAAGGTAAACGTGAAGAACCACTGGGAGGTCCCCTACGTGCTGGACATAGCCAGGGAGGCGGGCATGACCAGCATAGTTCTGGTGCCCACCGTCATAAGGGGTTTCAACACCCACGAGCTGGGGGACATAATCAGATTCGCCGCGTACAACATAGACGTGGTCAGGGGCGTCAACTTCCAGCCGGTCTCCCTGACGGGCCAGGTGCCCCGTTCCGAGAGGGACAGGATCAGGATAACCATCCCCGACGTGATAAGGCTCATAGAGGAGCAGACCGACGGTCAGATCCCGGTGGAATCCTGGTACCCAGTCCCCTTCGTCTACGTGATAAGCGAGTTCATAGAGGCCGTAACCGGGAGGCCCCAGTTCAAGATGACCAACCACCCGGTCTGCGGCGCTGCCACCTACGTCTTTCCGGAGTTCGAGGGATCGGGATCCGAGAGGAGGATCGGGAGGTTCGTCCCAATAACCGATTTCATAAGGGTAGAGGAGTTCCACGACTACCTCAGGGAGAAGGTGGAGGACATCAGGCGCGGCTCCAACAAGTACCTCGTCCTGCTGAAGGTGATCTCATCGCTGAGGAAGTTCATAGAGCGGGATAAGCAGCCCGAGGGGCTCGACATATATGGGATACTCAGGAAGGTCCTCCTCAAGAGGAACTACGACGCGCTGGGCGAGTTCCACTACAAGTCACTTTTCCTCGGGATGATGCACTTCATGGACCTCTACAACTACGACGTCCAGAGGGTGATGAGGTGCAACATACACTACCTCAGCCCGGACGGGAGGATCATACCGTTCTGCGCCTTCAACGTCCTCCCGGATATCTACAGGGACAAGATTCAGAGGGAGCACTCCGTCAGCCTGGAGGAGTACGCCGCGGCGCACGGCCCGGAGTCCGTCGGGGAGGCGAGCAAGTACAGGAGGGACGTGAAGGCACTGGAATCCGGGGAACCCTACAGGCGCGCCTACGCACCCTTCATGGAGGCCTGGAGGTGACCCCCCGCCGCGGGGGGTGTCAGAGGTAACCCCCTTCGATCGTGTCGACGCCGTCGTGGTCGGGGCGGGCCCGGCCGGACTGGAGGCCGCGGCGGCCTTGGCCTCCGGCGGCGTCGATGTCTTGGTGCTGGAGAGGTTCCCGGACCCGGGGGACAACTCCGTCTGCGGGGAGATGATCCCCTCCCCCCGTTCGGCCCGTGAGGTCTACGGCCCGGATCCGCCGCTGGACGACGTTTACTCCGAATTTCGAGGGGAGATCCTGCTCAACGAGACCAGGTACCTGGACGTCAGGGTTGGGAGGAAGGCCTACCTGATACCCTTCGAGAGTTGGGTAATAGACAGGTCGGCCTTCCTCAGGGAGATGGCCGAGAGGGCATTGGAGGCCGGCGCCCGCCTGATCACCCGCGCCCCGGTACTGGGTGTGGCTATGAGGGAAGGCGTCGAGGTCTCCTTCTCCTCGCGGGGGTCTACCCACCTTCTGAGCGCCGGGTGGCTGTTGGCGGCCGACGGGATACCTTCGACCGTCGCCAGGGGGATCGGGAGACCGCCCCTGCCCCGGAACCCGGCGGACTTCGCGCTGGCCGTCAACGTCAGGGTCGAGGGATCCATGTATCCCGAGGACTCCGTGCTCATGGATTTCAGGCCGGGGGTGGCCCCCGGCGGCTACGCCTGGATAATACCCCGCGGCGGGGGGTCGGCGAACGTCGGGCTCGGGGTGAGGGCCTCCGAGCTCGACAGAGTGGACGTCGTGGAGGCGCTCGCCGGGTACATTCGGTCATCTCCCTTCCTGAAGGTAGCAAAGATCGTCGGGGACGTCAGGGGTAAGCTGATCCCCGTGTCCGGCCTGAGGAGGGATCTCCAGATTGGCAAGGTTCTCTTCGTCGGGGACTCGGCGTGGACGTGTCACCCGGTCAACGGCGGGGGGATAGTCCCGGCGATGGTATCCGGCAGGCTGGCCGCTGAGGCCGTGGTGACCGGATCAGACTATAGCTCCCTGCTCGAGGGCAGGCTGGGTCGAATGCTCAGGACGGCTCTGGCCTACAGGAGGCTCGCCGACAGGTTCCTCTTCCGCCGCGGGCTGGCCACCCTCTTCTCCCTCCTCCTGACCAGGGGCCTCGTCGAGAGGGCTATACTATCTAAGGGGGGGCTCCTCTCCCGGTTGGTCGAGCTGGCGGCCGCGCCCGGTCCCACGGGACGAGGGTCGACCTGAGCGGCCTCCCCCACAGGAGGAGGGCTTCCCCCTCCCTAGCCCCGCCGAGGAGATCCAGCGACCTAGGATCCAACATCTTCAGGGCTTCGATCACTCTCCTGCTGGAGGCTATCCCCACCCTGGAGGTCACCAGGATGGCGCCGAAGGAATCCAAGACCGCGGGGTCGACGTCCGGTCCCGCGGCCAGGCACAGCCCCATCGAGCCCAGCTCCGATAGGAGAGAATCCGACACCCTCCTGCACCTCCCCCTCCTCAGGTCGGCCGACAGGATGGTCGGCAGGGGCGCGACCGGAACCAGGTCGCCGATCCCCTCCCTAGTCATCCTGAGCATCACCAGGGCCGCCGCGGCCTCCGCCTCCAGGGGGTCCTCCACCCGGGATGCGTCGACCACCACAACCCCAGAGCCGGGGAGGAGGGAGCGCAGGCTGAACTCCCCCTCGGACACCTTCCTGATCAGGTCTCTCAGCGCCCCGGGGACCGTCGGATCCCTGGCGATCCCGGCGGATCCCGCCCTCAGGGCGGAGGCGACGTTCCCCGGATCCCACCCGAGCAGGCATCCGATGATCCCCCCGGCCGTCGAGTAGTACCTATCGTCCCCGGTCCGGACGAGGTCCACCTCGTCGAGGCGTACAATCCTGAGCGGGACGCCCATCTCCTGAGAGATCTCCGTCACCTCACCCGTGAGATCTATAACGAGCGGCCGGTGGTGGGAGCGTAGGAGCAACTCCACCGCCCTAACCGGGAAGGCGGAAACCTCGGAAGGATCTCCCCCTATGAACAGCACCCTGGGAGGTCCGGACCACGGCGGCGGCAGGGTCTCGCCGTGGGTCTCACCCCCTCCAGAACCTGACCCTGACCCCCCTTCCCCCCTCCTCCAGGCGGAGATCGCCAGGTGGGCCGGCGGCATGATGAGGGATATCACCATTCCCCCAATCGGGGATACCTCCCCGGCGATCGCAGAGATGGCCAGCATAATCGCCAGGGTGGTCCTAGAGACCCACGCCCCGGTTGCGATGAGGGATCCGATCAGGGCGAGGGTCGAGCCGATCACGGGGGCCACGTACCCCCCTCCCTGCGGAGAGCCTCTCCAGGACTCCGCCTTGAGGCTGAAGACGAGGGCGAGCGCGACGCAGGCCAGCGCGAGCAGGGCGGACAGTCTCCGACGAACCCGGGTCGAGGATCCGATCAACTCGGACCTATCTCCCCCAGCACCTCCTTGTGCTCTTCTATCTCCCTCTCAACCTCCCTGAGCGATTTCTTCAGCTTGGCCACGGACTTTCTCGCCTCAGATCCCCTGACCTCGCCGACCGCCGCCCTGGCGGTCAGCCTCTCTATCTCTCCCCTGATCTCCTCGGCGCGCCTGGTCAGCTCCTCCAGATTGATCCTGAGGACCTCCGCCTCCCTCCTGAGCAAAGCCTCCACCGCGCCCAGCTTGCCCTCGTACTCTCCCCTCAACTTCTCGTACTCCCCCTTAGAGATCTTCCCCTGCCTGAACCTCCTCTCCAACCTGTCCACGAGATTCCCCAACCTGTTCCTCTCAGACAGCAGTCTCCTCGCCCTGGATATCCTCCTCTTCCTGCTCTCCGCCTTGGACAGCCTCTTCGCGATCAGCTTGATGACCGCGTAGGCGGCGGCCAGCAGGGTGACGACCGCCAGCAGGGCGACCGCCGCCGACTTGACAGAGTAGGTCAGCGTCAGCTCGACCTCCGCCGGCCCGCTCTCCCCGACGTCGGTCTCCGCGGTGACCTCGAGGGTGAACCTGCCGGCCACCAGATCCAGGTCGGGCACCCTCACCTCCCTGGTCACCGAGACAGTCTCTCCGGCCGGAACCGTCAGGGGTTCATCCCAGGGGAACTCGTACTCGCCGAGATCAAGCTCCACAGGTAAGAAGAAGATCTCCTCACTCCTCACCCTCAACCTCACGCCCTCGACCGTTATCCTGCTGTCGGTGGGGTTGCTCAGGGTGAGCGTGAAGTTCACCGCCTCCCCGGGGGCCGCCATAACCTCCTCCGGACTCACGCTTACGGACAGGCCCTGCGGCAGCATCGCCGAGGCGATCGTCGCGCCCAAGATCATCGTTAGGGATATGGGGCCCCCCAAAACCGCGAGCCGCATCGCGGCCCGTCGACAGACATGGCTAAAAGCGATGTGCCCCACGGCGGGTCACTTTTATAAATATGGGTTAACGAACGTTATTGAGGGACGCGGTTGATCGCCCAGCCCTGCGAACTGGTTGTAAAGACGGTGATACCCTCAATCAGGGCCATGGTCGCAAAGGAGCTTGTCCTGGGAATGAAGATGCGTCAGGTCGAGGCCGCCAGGTTGCTGGGCGTCACGCAGGCCGCCGTCAGCCAGTACCTCCGGGGGAACAGGGGCGGGATACTCAGGCTGGACCAGGTCCCGGAGATAGTGGACATAGTCAGGAGGCTGGCCACAGGGATGGCGGCCGGGGATCTCACCCAGGAGCAGACCACCCTCCTCGTGTGTGAGGCCTGCTACACCGTCCGGAAGAAGGGGATCTTCTGCGGGGAGAACGTCCCGGCCAGGGACAAGTACTACGATATAGCGCAGACCGTCTGCCTCTACGACTCGCTTAGGGAGAAGCTGTTCGGCGAGGCCCACCCGTGAGACCCCGGCGCGGTCCCGATCCGGCCGCCGCCCGAGCCTTTATCCGGTTAACTTTTTTACGAATGGGATTTCGATCACCCGGAGGCAGCTCCCGATGCCGGACTCCGTCCCGCGGATAGTTGTTGAACCTCCTGGTCCCAGGGCCAGGGAACTCGTGGAGGAAGACTCCTCCGTGATCTCTCCATCGTACGTCAGGTTTTACCCCCTGGTAGTCGACAGGGCCGAGGGGTCGCTCCTTTACGACGTGGACGGGAACGTGTTCATAGACATGAACGCGGGCCTGGCCGTGATGGCGGTCGGCCACTGCCACCCTGAGGTCGTGGCCGCCATCCGGGAGCAGGCCGGCAGGCTGCTCCACTACTCCAACACGGACTTCTACTACAAGATCTCCGTCGAGGTGGCCAAGAAACTCGTCCAAATATCTCCCGGGACGTCGCCCAAGAAGGTTTACTTCGGGAACAGCGGCGCCGAGGCCGTCGAGGCCGCCCTGAAGCTCTCCAGATGGTCCACCAGGAGGCAGTACATCATAGCCTTCATAGGGGCCTTCCACGGCAGGACCTTCGGGGCGCTCAGCCTCACGGCCAGCAAGCCCGTTCAGAGGGCAGGTTTCTCGCCTCTGCTGCCTGGGGTCGTCCACGTCCCTTATCCCTACGCTTACAGGTGCCCCTTCGGGGCCCCTCCGGACGACCCAGAGGAGTGCGCCCAGCGGACGCTGGCCTTCATGGAGGACTGGGTCTTCCACAGGTACGTCCCGCCTGAGGAGGTCGCGGCCATAGTCTTCGAACCCATCCAGGGGGAGGGGGGCTACGTAGTCCCACCGGACTCCTTCATCCCGGGACTCAGGAAGCTGGCCGACGAGCACGGGATACTCCTGGTGGACGACGAGATACAGTCTGGTATGGGAAGAACCGGCAGGTGGTGGGCCATAGAACACTGGGGGGTGGAGCCAGACATAATGACCTCCGCCAAGGCCCTCGGAGGCGGGCTGCCGCTCGGGGCCATGGTGGCCAGGTCGGAGATCATGGGGTGGCCAGGGGGATCCCACGCGTCGACCTTCGGCGGCAACCCGGTATCCTGCGCCGCCTCGCTCGCCACTATGAGGATCATAGAGAGGGAGGGCCTCGTCGAGAGGGCGAGGGACCTCGGCGAGAAGGTCATGAAGAGGCTGAACGAGATGAAGGAGGAGCACGATATGATAGGGGACGTCAGGGGGAAGGGGCTCATGATAGGGGTGGAGCTCGTGAAGGACAGGGAGACGAGGAAGCCTGCCAAGAAGGAGGCCTCAGAGGTGATGATGAGGGCGTGGAAGAGCGGGGTCGCGGTGATAACGGCCGGACTAAGCACCATAAGGATAGCTCCTCCTCTCAACATACCGGAGGAGTACCTCTTCAAGGCCCTGGATATAATAGAGGAGAAGATCTCGGAGGTGGAAGGCGGCCGCTGAGAATTCCCGGTGGGTCCGTCCCGAGTCGAAGAAGCATAATTAACCCTGGGGGCGGCGCCATCCCGGGTGATGGAATTCGCCGGAAGGATCCCTACCCTGGCCCTCGGGCTTGCCGCCCTGCTCTCGCTCGAGGCGGTCTCCCCGGGGGCTCAGCCGCCTCCCCCCATAGTCCTGATATACCTGGGCTACGAGCCCGTCCCCCGATCCGAGGTCGTCGGGGGGGTGGGGCTGGGCCTAACTGGAACTCGGGAGGTTGACCTGATCGAGGGTCAGAGGGCAGAGATCTCCTTCGAACTCGTCAACAGGGTAGCCCAACCGGCCGAGGTCGATTTGGAGGCCGAGGTCGATCCTCCCCTCTCAGCCCACTTGGGGGATGATCACGTGGTCGTCCCCGCAGGAGGAAACGCGTCGGCGTCGGTCGAGGTCTCGGCGCCGGAGGGCCTCTCCGCCCCCTACTCCGGAACCCTGAGGATCGTCGCCAGGGAGGGGGGAGAGGTCGTCGGCGAGCTGGACGTCGCGGTCCGCGCTATCAGGCTCCCAAGGCCGTCCCTCACCGTCGACGTCGATCGGGAGGAGGCCTACCCGGGACAGAGGTGCGGGGTTAGGATCTCGATCTCAAATGGGGGAGACCTCCCCTTGAGGGGGAACCTAACGGTCGGAGCAACCGGCGGAGTCCTACATCCCACCGGGGATCTCTCTGAGGACGCCATGACCGGGGGAGCTGACCTTCCCGAGATAGCCCCCGGCGAGAGCTTGTCCCTCAGCTTCGATCTGGAAATCCCGACGCGGCCTGGCGGTCCTGCGTCCATAACCGCCAACCTGAGTTACGGTGCCGGGGGAGAGGCATCCGCCTCCGCCACCGTCGGACTGCTGCTACCTGAAGTGGAGGTCTCGGCCGCGGCGGAGGGGGGAGGCCTCTCGCTGACCGTATCGAATCGGGGCAACGGCTCGGCCACCGGAGTGGCCGTGACCTTGGAATCCGCGGCACCCTTCAACCTGACGTCCGCCTCTGGGATCGAGCTGGAGAGGATGGGATCATCCAGCTACCGGATCGCGGCGGGGGACTTGGACCCGGGAGGCTCCCTGTCGATTCGCCTCGAGGGGGATCTCTCTCCCGGACAGCGCATCGACATCCTGGTCAATTGGACAACTCCGGGGGGGCTACCCGGAGGAACTTCCACCGGGGTCATCGTCGGGGGCGGCGTCGGGTCGGTCCCTCGGATCTCAGACGCCGCCATCCTGGCGGTCGTGATCTGCGCGGTCTTGGCCTCCGCCCTGATCCTGAGTATCAGGAGGAGGGCCCGGACCTAACTTTTTTTGAGTTCACCCCCCCAACCCACCGGATGGGAATGGGCCGGGAGTACGAGGGGCGATCCGAAGAGATCGTCGGCCAGCTCCGCCGGATGGGTATGGTCATAAAGAAGCTGACCGACAGGATAGAGGCCGTAGGGAACGACGTCAAGGTGGTCATATTCCCACACGGCGGCTGGGTGATCCTGAGGGGCTCCGGTCCCTCGGTGGAGGCGCGGGCCTCCGTGGGCAACCTTGATGAGCTCCTGGAGAGGCTCAGGTCCCCGTGAGTATATATCAAATTTAGATATTTAATGAATATATATCATCCCGGCGCCCTGCGCCGGGGGGATGACATGGCGAAGGTAAGGGTGGCTCTGGCGGGCGTCGGAAACGTCGCGTCTTCTATAGTGCAGGGGGTGTTCTACTACAAGGACGCCCCCGAGGACTCCAAGGTCCCGGGCCTGATGCACGTCAAGTTCGGTCCATATCACGTTGGAGATATAGAGTTCGTGGCCGCCTTTGACGTGGACGAGAGGAAGATAGGGAAGGATCTATCAGAGGCGATATTCTCTCCCCCCAACTGCGTCCCCAAGTTCGCCGAGGTTCCCAAGCTCGGGGTCGAGGTCCAGAAGGGACCGGTCCTCGACGGGGTGGCGCCTCACATGAGGGACTTCAGGTACGGCGAGGGCTTCAGGGTGGACGACGACAGGCCTTCCGTCGACGTGGCTGACGTCCTCAAGGAGGCCGGTGCGGACGTCCTGGTAAACCTGGTTCCCGTCGGATCCTACCAGGCGTCCAGGGCCTATGCCGAGGCCGCCTTGGAGGCCAAGGTCGGATTCGTCAACGGGATACCGGAGTTCATAGTGAGCGATCCGGACTGGGGCGCCAGGTTCGAGGCCGCTGGGGTGCCGGCCGCCGGAGACGACTTCAAGAGTCAGCTCGGGGCCACCATCCTCCACAGGACCATAGCCAAGCTGGCCGTCGATCGCGGGCTTAAGGTGAGGGAGACCTACCAGCTCAACGTCGGCGGGAACATGGACTTCCTGAACATGGTCGAGGAGGAGAGGCTCAAGACGAAGCGGATAAGCAAGACCGAGGCGGTCACCAGCCTCATCCCCTACAAGGTTGGAGTGAGGATAGGTCCCAGCGACTACGTCCCGTTCTTGGGAGACAGGAAGGTCATGTACGTCTGGCTCGTGGCCGAGCAGTTTGGGGGATTTCCCGTATACATAGACGTCAAGCTCAGCGTCATGGACAGCCCGAACGCCGCCGGAGTGGCCATAGACGCCATAAGGGCGGTCAAGCTGGCAAAAGACAGGGGACTCGCCGGGCCGCTGGTGGAGGTGAGCTCCTACTTCTTCAAACACCCGCCCCGCCAGTTCCCGGACGACGAGGCCAGGAGGCTCGTGGAGGACTTCATCTCAGGGGGAAAATGACAGAGATCCGTCGAGGATGGAGTACCTTCTCGGCCTGAATGAGATCCGCTCACCCGGGATCTCAGGCCAGGCCACCTTGAACTCCTCTCCCTCAACCTCGACCGATACCAGATACCCCCTCCTGGCGTGGGCGTAAGCCACGACCTTCCCAATCACCCCCCCCTCCCCGTAGCAGGGCTCCGAGTCTTCGGGGTAGAAGGCGACCTCCAACCTGCCGAGTCCCGCCCTGTACCCGATCTCCCATCCTGAGAGGCGGTACCTGCCGGGGGACTCCTCCTCCAGGACGGCTACGTTGGCCCCGAGGAACTCGGCCGCGAATCTCGATCCGGGCCTGGCCACGACCTCGTCAGGCCTCCCCTCCCGGACATTTCTCCCCGCCCTGATCAGCACGAGCCTGTCGGCCAGCGCCAGAGCCTCAAACTGATCGTGGGTCACGTGGACCGCCGTGAAGCCAAGATCGGCGTGGATCCTCCTAAGCTCCCAGAGGAGTTCCTCTCTCAACCTCATGTCCAGGCTGCCGAACGGCTCGTCCAGCAGGAGCACCGCCGGTTCCGGCGCAACCGCCCTGGCCAGCGCCACCCTCTGCCTCTGACCGCCGCTGAGCTGGTGGGGATACCTGCGCGCCAAGTCGTCTATCCTGAATATCCTCATGACCTCCAGGGCCCTCCTCCTGGCCTCCCCCTCAGGGATCCCCCTCTCCTCCAGGCCGAAGGCCACGTTCTCGAGGGCGGTCATATGGGGGAAGAGGGCCAGGGTCTGGAACACCATCCCGACGTTCCTCTCCCAGGGCCTCAGGCCCCCAACGTCGATGCCGTCGAAGAGGACCTCCCCCGAATCGGGCCTCTCCAGCCCTGCTATAACCCTCAGCAGCGTGGTCTTCCCGCCGCCGCTCGGTCCCAACACGGCCGTTATCTCCCCCTCCCTGAACCTGGAGCTGAACCCCTCCAGAGCTGGCACGCCGCCGAACCTCTTTCGGACGTCCCTCACCTCGACCTCGACCACCTCATCCTCCCCTCCAGGATCCCCTGGATCCAGAAGCCGAGGGCCGTCATCCCCACCAGGACCGCGGAGGCAGCCGCCGCCTCCTGAAATCTCCTACCCCCAGACAGTCGGAGGGCGGCGACCGGCAGAGTTTGGGTCTCCGGGGTGGCCAGGAAGGTGGAGGCGGTCGTCTCCGCCAGGGATATATTGAACGAGTAGACGGCGGCCGACAGGATCGCCGGCGCGGCGGCGGGCAGGAGAACCCTGAACACGGCGTCGGCCCTGCTTGCCCCGAGCGTCTCGGCCGCCTCCAGCAGCTCCCTGCTCAGCCCGCCCAGCCCCGACTCTACGGCCTGAAGAGCGAAGGGGGCTGCTATCAGCACGTGCGATATCGCTATCCCGACCCAGCCGGGGAGGTCCGCGCGGAGACACAGGGAATACGCCCCGATGGCCACGGTTATGGAGGATGTCCCCAGAGTCCCGGTTACCGCGGCGGCCAGCGGCCGCCTGACCTCGGAGGGGGCGACGGCCGCCATCGACGATGCGGCCAGGACTATCGTCGAGGTTAGGACGGCGAAGTAGAGCGAGTTCAGGGTTGGGACCAGGGGAGAGGTACCCAGTACCGGATCGTACTTCGTGGACAGGACGTCTAAGAATACGGAAGGTCTCATTTCCCCGGTCATGGGATCCACGGAGGCCCTGTAGAACAGGTAAGCCACCGGGAAGAGGGCCGCGGCCGCCGCAAGGTATGAGTACAGGACGCCGAGTAGCCCTCCGCCGGAGGGACTCCTCCTCTCTCTGAGGCCGCTGGACCTCCCGATCCCCGCCCTCAGCAGGGCGGCGGCCGCGGCGAGGGTGACCGCCAGCTGGATGGCGGCCGCCCCGTAGGCCGAATCCCTGTCGAGCAGCACCTTGGCGAGCGTGTAGATCTCGACCTCGACCGTCCTGTACCTCCCACCCCCTAGCATCAGCGGGACTGCGAAACTGGTCATGGACAGGGTGAACGTCAGGAAGAAGGCCGAGGCTATCCCCCTCATGGACAGGGGGAGGAGGACCCTCAAGGCCGCCCTGGCCGGGGGGGCGCCCAGCGTGCTGGCGGCCTCCTCCATCTCCCTCGGGACCACCCTCATGGAGTTGGATATCATCTGGGCGGACAGGCCGAAGTTGTAGTAGGCGTGAGCCAGGATTATGGCGATCGGTCCGCCCGGTATCACCCCGGATCTTGAGAGCAGCAGGAAGGCCAGTCCCACGGAGACCGGGGGCATCGTGAAGGGGAGGGACGTGACCAGCCTGACGGCGTCCCTGAGGGGATAATCGTATGTGGCGTCAACGTAGGCCAGGGGGACGGCCGCGGCGACTGCCAGGATCCCGCTGGCGGCGGCCTGCCAGATGGAGAAGCCGAGCGCCCTGACAAGGGCAGGGTCCCGCGCCGCCCGGATAGCGTTGACCGCCCCTACCTCGACGACCTCCCAGGCCACCGCCGCCCAAAGCGCGAGTAGCGCCAGGGCCGGGGCCGCGGCCGCCGCCTCTACCCTGTCCAACCCCGACCAGGTCCCGCGGCGGGTTTTTATTCGCATCGGGGAGATTCCCCCTGTGGTCGCGAAGGGACTTCGGCGATACACCGAGCTGCTCAAACTGAAGCAGACCGGCCTTCTGGTCTTCTCCTCCCTGCCCTCCCTGGTGATAGCCTACGGCGGGATTCCCCCGGCGGGCCTCTCGCTGTCCTTCGTCTCCGGGCTAACCCTGGCGGTCGCCGGAACCACCGCCATCAACATGTACTTCGACCGCGACATAGACGCCCTCATGTCTAGGACCAGGGGGAGGCCCCTTCCCTCGGGGGAGATAGATCCACCCCTCCGGGCCTTGGTCGTCGGAGCCGCCCTGTTCGCCGCGGGGGACCTCATCTCCCTGTTCGCGGTTAACGCGGCCGCCGCCGCTTTCATATTCGTCGGGTTCTTCTTCGACATATTCGTGTACACCCTCGCCACCAAGAGGCGGACTCCCTGGTCGGTCATATTCGGAGGCGTCGCGGGCGCCGCCCCGGCCCTGGCGGGGTGGGCGGCGGCCAGCGGAGGTATGGACGTGGGGGGAATCCTGCTGGCCCTCCTGATAATCCTCTGGATACCCGAGCACATATGGACCCTCTCGATATTCTACTCCGAGGACTACGCAAGGGCCGGCGTCCCCATGCTGCCCGTCGTCATGGGGCACAAGAGGGCGGCCCTCGCGGCCTTCGCGGCGTCGGTCGGTACCCTGACGGTGTCTCTGCTCGCCGGAGTCCTGATGAACCTGGGGGTCGCCTTTCTGATCGTTGCCGCCGCGGTGGGCGCGGCGCTCGTGGCCCTCATGGCCAGGCTGTACGCCGACCCGTCCAAGGACCGGGCCATCGCGAGTTTCAAGGCCGCCAACGCCTCCCTCGGAATAATAATAACGGGGATGTTGATCTCCGCCCTGATCTGATCACTTCGGTTCTCTCACCCCCCGTACACCTCCCTCCACTCGCTCAGCCAGCCCTTCAGGTTCTCGCTTATCTCAGACGGGCTCAGTAGGTCGTTGAATCTCCTCACGCTAAGCGGATCGACGGCCCACCTCTTGAACACCTCCGGCAGCTCGACCCTCGAGTTAGCGGGGTACATCCAGTTGTTGAGCGGTATCTCCCTCTGCACCTCCGGGCTGAGGAAGTAGTCTATGAACATCCTGGCAGCCTCCGGGTGGGGGCACCCCCTGACGAGGGATATGCCCTCCACCTGAAGCCACCCCCACTTCTCACCTCCGTACTCAAACAGGGCCGCCTCTATTGTGGAGTTCCCGCCGTAGATGCTCGAGTACATCGCGGAGTACGCCGGATCCGTGGCGTAGCTGACGACTATGGGCCTGCCCAGCGAAGGATCCAGGAACATATCGTAGGCCTCCCCCCAGCTGGAAGCCAGGGCTGCCCTTCCCCTAACCTCCGCCCACCACTCGGTCCAGTTGCGCCCCAAGATCCCCTCGTAGGCGGCTATCTCGGCCATCATGAAGGACAGCCCGGTGCTGCTCAGGGAGGGATCCTCCAGCACCAGCATCGAAGCCAGGTCCTCCTCGGCGAGCCTCTCGAAGGTCAGGTTACGCATGGTGTCCGGATCCACCCTCGAGGAGTCGTACACTATTGCCACTATCCCGTAGTCGTACGGGACGGAGTGGAGAGTCGGGTCGAGGGCCTGAACGAGCCAGCGCGGCACGTCTCCGAGGTTGCTCGGCCTGTACACGTCCAGCACCCCCTCGGATATGCCCTCCCTGACGAGCACGTTGTCGAGCCCGATTATCACGTCCGCCCTGGGAGAGTCCCTCTCCTCGACCAGCGCCAGCAGGGCAGCCCTTGCATCTTCGAACTCCCTTCTAATCACCCTGCATCCAGTCTTCCTCTCGAACCCGCCGTAGACCAGATCTAGGGTCTCGTTGACCTTCTCCTCCGGCAGCCCCCACTTCAGGAGGCTGTCGTAGGTGTAGACCACCACCTCACACCCTCTCTCCTCGGGCCCTCCCGGCGCCGGCCCACTTCTCGCGATCGAGAAGGCCAGCACCAGGACCGCGATGACGGCGGCGGACAGGGCCAGCGCCGACGCCGCGGTCACCCTCATATACACACCTATTAGGATCGACTATAAACTAGGATTTAAAGTGCCCGCGGGCCCCACCCGGGTGCTCGGGAGGATCAGGGGGGAGCTACTCCGCAGGGTCACCTCCAGGGCTGGGGCCAGGCTGAGCAGGGTCGTCGTACACCCGGAGCCCCACTTGGACGCTGGCGTGGAGAGGGCGTGCGGCGAGTATAGGGTCTACTCTACGGATCCGGCCCTCGGGGTTCCGGCATCGGACCTGGGCTACCTGGCCTTCCACTTCTCAGCCGTGGACGTCGCCGTCCTGGGCGCCAAGCCAGAACTCGTCGCGGTGGACCTCCTCTTCCCACCCGACTCTCCGGACGACCTCATAACATCGGTCGACGAGCAGCTGAGCTTCGAGGCCTGGATCCATGGGGTTGAGGTGATAGCTGGCCACACGGGCAGGTACGCCGGGTTGGAGGAACCGGTGGCCGTCGTGACGACGATCGGTCGGACCTCCAGGCTGCTCCTCCCGAGCGGAATATCCCCGGGGGACGCGGTTTTGATCGTGGGTGTCCCCGGCGCCGAGCTGCTGTACGGCGTCGCCAACTACAGGCCCGAGCTGCTGTACGATGAGGTCGGGCCAAGGTCGGTCGCCAGGTGGAGGAGGGCATCCCGCCTGCTTTCAGCCCTTCCTCAGGCATTGGCCCTATCCGCGAGGGACGCGGCGAAGGCGATGAAGGACTGCGCCGAGGGAGGGGTCGTCAGGGCGCTGAACGAGCTCGCCTCCGCATCGGACCTGGGACTGGAGATCCACGGGGACAGGATCCCACTGCCGCCGGAGCTGGAGAGGCTGGCCTCCAGGTACGGGTTCGATCCCCTGGAGTGCTCCAGCTCCGGCGCCCTGGTGGCGGCGGTCAGCCCGGACAGGCTGGATCTCTCCCTCTATTGGATGGAGGCCCTGGGTTTCCCGGCAGTAGCGGCCGGGAGGTTCCTGCCGGGGGGAGAGGGGAGGTGGCTGATCCGCGGCGGCGTCAGGAGGGAGCTCCCAGAAGAATACCGGGACCCCTACGGTCCCCTGCTCTCCGGGGATTTTAAATAGGCGGAGACCAGCCCTAGGGCTATGCCCAGGCCGGCCTCCGCATCCGCCCCCTCTCAGGCCTTCCTCCTGGGTGAGCACTCCGTGCTCTACGGGACGCCCGCCCTGGCGGCCTCGGTGGACGTCAGGTCGAGGGCCGTGGTCAGGCCCAGGGGGGACGGCTCCATCCTGATCTCCTCCGGGGCCGTGGACGGGACCTTCAGGGGGAGGATGGCGGGAGGGGGGGTCTCCGGGGAGGGACCCGAACCGCTGAGGCAGCTGGCCGTGGGGGTGTGGGGTCTGCTGAGGGATCTGGGGGTCGATTCCGGGTACAGCATAGAGATCTCCTCCAACGTCCCGATGGGGAGCGGGATGGCCAGCTCCGCCAGCGTCGCGGCCTCGATCTCGGCGGCCATATACAGGTCTCTGGATCTCGACCCCTCCAGGGAGGAGCTGCTGGACGCCGTCTACGGTTTCGAGAGGATAATCCACGGCAGGGCGAGCAAGACAGGGCCAGCCTGCGCGGTCCTGGGTGGGGTGATATGGGTCGACTGGAGGGACGGCGAGATGGTTGCCGAGAGGCTGGGGTCCCCGAGCCTCCCGCTGACAGTCGGCTGCACCGGAAGGAGGAGCGAGACCAAAAAGATGATAGGCCTGGTCTCCACCCTGAGGGACAGATTCCCGAACCAGGTGAACTCAATAATGTCCCTGATGGGGGATCTGGTCAGGGCCGGGAGGGACGCCGTGTCGATCGGGGACGTGTCCTCCCTAGGGGCCATCATGAACATGGCCCACGGGCTTCTCTCCTCCCTGGGAGTCTCCACCCCCGAGCTGGATCGGGCCGTCTGGGCCGCCAGGGAGGCGGGAGCCCTGGGGGCGAAGCTCTCCGGGGGGGGAGGAGGGGGATGCATAGTGGCCCTCTCCGGCTCCCGGGACGGCCGCGTCAGGGAGGCCCTGGAAGAGATCGGCCTCAGGGCCTTTGAAGCCCCTATCTCCGTCGACGGGGTCGTAGCGGAAGGGGAGGTTGATGAGATTTGAGGATATTCGCCCTCCACTCGGATTACCTCAGGTACAGGGTGAGGAGGAAGGCCGTCGAGGCGGCTCCCGACCTCTCCGACGGGGAGAGGGAGGGGGGCGCGGAGGAGTGCCTGGTCCTGTTCACGGCCTTCGAATCCTCCGACTCCGAGCGCTCGGTTGAGGCGGCCCTCAGGGAGGTGGAGACCCTATCGCGGAGGCTGGGCGTAAGGAGGCTCGTGCTCTACCCGTGGGTCCACCTGACCGAGACGCCGGCCCCCTTCAACGTAGCCGTCAGGCTGTACCGCTCCCTGGCCGATTCGCTGGAGTCGGCCGGATTCGACCTTCTGAGGGTTCCCATAGGGTGGTACAAGGAGTTCGAGATCAGGGTGAAAGGTCACCCCCTGGCCGAGTCTCTGAGGGTCGTGGGTCCGGAGGCCGGGCCGTCGGAGTCGACGGGCGCAGAGGGCGAGGTCGAGGGCGAGGAGAAGGGGCGGTTCCTCCTCCTGTGGCCAGACGGTCGGGAGGAGGAGCTGACCGACTGGCGCGGCGTGGAGAACGAGGTTCTCAGGATAGTCGTGAGGAACGAGGTCTTCGGGAAGCCTCCCTCTGGGGGAGAGCCCGCGCACATATCCCTCATGCGGAGGCTGGAACTCGTCGACTACGAGCCCGCCTCAGACGTCGGTCACTTCAGGTTCTACCCCAACGGGACCCTCGTCAAGAGGCTCATAGAGGACCTCGCCTCCGACGTGGCGTCCTCGCTGGGCGCCATGGAGATAGAGACCCCCCTGCTCTACAGGCTGGACGTCCCCGCCATAGCCGGGCAGGCCGCCAAGTTCGTGGAGAGGAACTACCAGATACCCATGGGGAAGACGACCCTCATACTCAGGTTCGCCGGGGACTTCGGCCTGTTCGAGATGATGAAGGACATGGTCATATCCTACAGGGATCTGCCGCTCAGCTTCTACGAGATCTCCCCCTCCTTCAGGCTGGAGCAGAGGGGGGAGTGCGTGGGCCTGAGGAGGTTGAGGGGGTTCACGATGCCGGACATCCACACCTTCGCGGCCGACGTGGATCAGGGGATGGAGATGTACGAGAGGTACTTCCACGAGTATCACAGGCTCCTCTCCTCCCTCGGGGTGGACTACGCCGTCGTCTTCAGGGTCGTGGGCGAGTTCTACGACAGGCTGAAGCCAGCCATCCTCAGGATGCTCTCGGGAGTTGGGAAGCCGGCGCTGATAGAGATCCTCCCGGAGATGAAGCACTACTGGGCGCTGAAGCACGAGTTTCAGGTCGTCGACACGGTGGAGGGGAACGCCCAGCTGAGCACCGTGCAGCTCGACGTGGAGGATTCCGACAGGTACGGCATATTCTACGTCGACAGGGACGGATCCAAGAGGCCGGGGGTGATCGTCCACACCTCCATGGGGAGCGTCGAGAGGATGATCTACGCAATCCTCGAGACGGCGGCCAGGCGCGCCAATTTGGGAGAGAAGCCATCTCTACCCCTCTGGCTCTCGCCGACCCAGGTCCGGATCATCCCGGTGTCCCAGGACAACCTGGACTACGCCAGGAGCGTGATGGAATCCCTGGACTCGGCTGGGATCAGGGTCGACCTGGACGACAGGGACATCAGCCTCGCCAAGAAGATCAGGGAGGCCGAGAGGAAGTGGGTGCCCTACATCGCGGTAGTCGGATCGAGGGAGGAGCGGGCTGGCACGGTTAGGCTGCGCGTCCGGGGGGAGGAGGGCGAGAGGGACTGCGGGGTGGAGGACCTAATAGAAGAGATTAGATCTAAGACGGTCAACATGCCTTACAGACCGCTCACCGTCCCCAAACTGCTCAGCAGGAGGCCCATATTCGTCGGCTCCTCCTGATGGGCCCGGGCGGGGGATCACCCGGGCCCCCACAGGAGGCCCAACTCCTCCATCCTCCTGAGCTGGGCCAGGGTGAAACTCCTGATGTCGGAGACCTCGGGCTGCTCGTAGATCACTTTCCCCCCCTCTATCATCTTTATCATCGCCGGCCTCATCCGTCCTCCGCACTTGGGACACTCGGGCGGCCGAGATCCGGCCGGGACAACCGCGTACTCGACGTCTGCGTCGCAGACGTAGACGTCCTTGGCCCCGGATCTTATCCCCCTCTTGGCCCTGGGCTCTCCCCCCACCTCCACCACGTCGGCGCCGAAGTCGACGGGCCTCGCCCCGCATATGAAGGTCCCGACGCCGAAGGCGTCGGCCCCGGCCTCGGCCAGTCTCCTCACTTGCTCGTCGTCCAGCCCGCCGGAGACGAAGATCTTCACGTCCTTCCCCCCCCTGAGGTCGAGCTCCCATCTGACCTCCCTGACGATCTCCTCCATGCTTCCCCTCCTGGATCTCGGGGTGTCCAGCCTGACCCCGTAGAGCCTGGATCCCAGCGCCTCCAGGGCCATAACCGACTCCGACTTCTCGTCCGAGAAGGTGTCGACCAGGGCTATTCGGGGGACCTCCTCCGGCAGAACCTCATCGAACGCCCTCCAAGCCTCTCTCTGATCTCCGAATATCACTATCAGGGAGTGAGGCATGGTGCCGATCGGCTTGAACCCTATCTCCTCGAGGAGGATTCCGGAGGACCCGTCGACGCCTCCTATCAGGCTGGCCTTCTCTATGGCCAGGCTTATGGCGGGGTGATTTCTCCTTATCCCGAAGTTCACCACGGGCTTCCCCCCCGCTGCCATCTTCACGCGGGCCGCGGCCGTGGCCACCCCGGACATGCTGCACAGGAAACCCAGTATCGAAGTTTCCAGGGCCCCGAACTCTGAGTAGGATCCCTCTATCCTCATGACCGGGAGATCCTTCCTTATCACGCTTCCGTCCGGCAGGCTGTAGAGGTCCAGCTCTCGCCCCTCCAGGAGCCGGACCACCTCCTCCACCCCGGCCAGCACCCCCCAGGGCCACCCGTTCGGGATTGACCTGGCGGCCACCTCCATGACCACCCTGGAGTCCGCCAGCCCCCGCGCCCTCAGGACCTCCATCGTCCTGAGGAAGTACACGTCCACCACCATGCCCCTCCTGATCTCCTCCTCTCCGACCACGTTGAACCTGTCCGGCATCTCTCTCCCGGCAGATCCGGGGGGTCCTGGGAAAAAGGTTACCCGGGGGAACGTGGCGGCGGGGGTGGGACTCGAACCCACGGCCGCCCGGTTAACAGCCGGGTGCTCTACCTAGCTGAGCTACCCCGCCGACGCGGGGGGCTCCGGGAGGTAATATAACCTTACCGCCCCGGGGTCAGAACACGTAGGTCTCCTCGTGCCTCTCCTCCCCGCCGTATCCCCTCATGCTCTTCACGACCTCGGCGAAGTACTTCATCATGTCCTCCGTCAGGCTGGGTCTCACCCTGCCCATGGCCTCCCTGAAGTGTCTCATCCCAACCGACTTCGCCTCTGGGTCCTCCCTCAGGGCCTCCAGCGCCGCCTCCCTGACCAGGGCGGCCAAGTCGGCCCCGCTGAACCCCTCCGTCTCCCTGGCTATCTCCAACAGGTCCACCTCCTCCGCCAGGGGGACGTTCCTGGTGTGGACCTCGAGGATCTTCCTGCGGCCCTCGACGTCCGGGGGCCCTATGTATATCAACTTCTCCAACCTTCCGGGCCTCAGGAGGGCCGGATCCACCAGATCTGGTCTGTTGGTCGCCCCTATCACTATGACGTTTCTCAGCGGCTGGATGCCGTCTATCTCCGTCAGCATCTGACTCACGACCCTCTCAGTGACCCCAGAATCGGCGAAACCCATTCCCCTCCTCGGAAACAGGGAGTCTATCTCGTCGATGAATATTATGGCCGGGGCCACCTGCCTGGCCTTCCTGAAGACCTCCCTGACGGCCCTCTCGCTCTCCCCCACCCACTTGCTCAGGAGCTCGGGCCCCTTCACCGATATGAAGTTGGCCTCGCTCTCCGTGGCCACGGCCCTGGCCAG
>JAOZGC010000001.1 GCA_027491915.1 Thermoproteota archaeon
TCCTGAAGACCTCCCTGACGGCCCTCTCGCTCTCCCCCACCCACTTGCTCAGGAGCTCGGGCCCCTTCACCGATATGAAGTTGGCCTCGCTCTCCGTGGCCACGGCCCTGGCCAGGAGGGTCTTGCCGCACCCGGGCGGGCCGTAGAGGAGGATGCCCCTTGGGGGCTCTATCCCCAGCCGCTCGAAGGAGTCGGGCCTCTTCATGGGAAGCTCGACCAGCTCTCTCAAGGTTCTCTTGGCATCCTCTAGGTCTCCGACGTCTTCCCACCTGACGTTTGGGACCTCTATCGCTATCTCCCTCATGGCCGACGGTTGGACCAGTCTGAGCGCCTCCAGGAAGTCCTTCCTGGTGACCTTCAATCCCTCGAGGACCTCTATGGGAACCGTGTCGGTCTCCAGGTCTATGGAGGGGAGGATCCTCCTGAGGGCGGCCATGGCGGCCTCCCTCACCAGCGCGGCCAGGTCCGCGCCGACGAATCCGTGGGTTATGTCGGCCAGCTCGTCCAGATCAACGTCATCCGCCAGGGGGACGTTTCTGGTGTGGATCTGGAGGATCTCCTTCCTGGCAGCCCTGTCGGGCACCCCTATCTCTATCTCCCTGTCGAACCTGCCGGGCCTCCTGAGGGCCGGGTCTATGGCCTCTATCCTGTTGGTCGCCCCTATCACTATGACGTCCCCCCTGCTCTGGAGGCCGTCCATCAGGGAAAGGAGCTGGGCCACGACCCTCCTCTCCACCTCCCCGGTGACCTCGTTCCTGTTGGGAGCTATGGAGTCTATCTCATCTATGAAGACTATCGACGGGGCGGACTTCTCCGCCTCGTCGAATATCTGCCTCAGCCTCTTCTCGCTCTCCCCGTAGTACTTGCTCATTATCTCCGGGCCGTTTATGCTTATGAAGTGGGCGCCGCTCTCGTTGGCCACGGCCCTGGCCAGGAGGGTCTTGCCGCACCCGGGCGGGCCGTAGAGGAGGATGCCCCTTGGGGGCTCTATCCCCAGGTGCCTGAAGAGCTCCGGGTGCCTGAGGGGGAGCTCCACCATCTCCCTGATCCTCTGGATGGCCTCTTTCAGTCCTCCTATGTCCTCGTAAGTTATGGCGGGGAGTTTTATCTTCGAGATCTCGACGGGCCTCTCCCTGACCTCTACCACGGTCGACTCTCCAACCTTTCCGTAGTTCTTGGGGCTCACCCCGGCGACCACAAGGGGTATGTATCTCCTGAACACCGCGACGAGCACCGTGTCCCCCTTGGTGACCACGTAGTCCAGCAGGGTCCTCTTCACCCACTGATTGAACTCCGGCCCGATCCTCATCGGATGCTCTTGGGGGGCCAAGATGACTTTCGTGGCCTCTATCGCCTTGACGGGCCTGATCCTGACCTTCTCCCCGGTTCTGACCCCGGCGTTCCCCTTCACTATCTTGTCCATCCTGATGTACCTGGTCCCTATGTCCATGGGGACCGAGGACATCGCCCTGGCGTGGGTGACCCTGCTCCCGAATATCCTGAGGTAGTCCCCGGTGGATATCCCCGCGTCCCTCATGACCTTTGGATCGAGCCTGACGATCCCCCTGCCGAAGTCCTCCTGCTTGAGGACGTCTTGGACTATCATCGTGACCTCCACTCGCCTCTCTTCCTTCCCTCTCCCCTTTGGCACGGGATCCCCTCCTCTCTCAGGGAGAGATCTCCCCGAGCGTTATATAAAGTGGCCCCGCGCGGAGCCCAGGATCGGCCTGCCCACCCTATTCAGGTCCCTCATCATCTGGGGCATGACGGCCCACGTGCTGTGGACGATTACCTCGTCCCACTCGTCGGTCAAGACGTCGAGGGACTCCATCTCCAGCACAATCACGTCGAAATCCCGCCTCTCGGCCAGGGCCGCCTCGTCGCTCAGCAGCCATATGGCCGTGGAGGCCACAATGGCCTCCCTCTCTGCCTGCCACCGCCTCCCCTTCCGCCCCGGATCCGGGGGGGATCTGGCCAGGTCCACCGCAGACCCCTCCA
Source organism: Thermoproteota archaeon (assembly GCA_027491915.1). Lineage (GTDB taxonomy): Archaea > Korarchaeota > Korarchaeia > Korarchaeales > Korarchaeaceae > JAOZGC01. The sequence continues at coordinate 1,999 of JAOZGC010000001.1, forward strand.
GGTCCCGGAGCATGGACTCCGCCAGGGAGGACATCCTGCCCTCCACGCCGACCAGCATCTCCCTCTCCCTCGCGGGGGGCAGGTCCTCCCCCACTATCTCCCCCTCCTCGTCCAGCAGCCGGGACACCTCGGCCTCCAGTCCGGGCGGCAGGAGGGATGCGGCCTCGTCCTTCACCCTGTGGAAGGAATCCCACCTCCTGATCCTTCTCGGCTCGTCTGGCGAGATCTCCTCCGGGCTCCACTCCGCCGGATCCTCCGTCTCCAGCCCGTCCACTATCTCCTCCATCGAGAAGAAGACGGAGGCCTCCCTGACGGCCGCGGCCGGGTCGTCGGAGGCGTGTATCAGGTTCAGGACCCTGTTCCCCCCCTTGAGGTCGTACCTGATCTGCCCCTCCACGCCGGCGTCCGGGGTGGTCGGCCCCACGAGCTCTCTCAACCTGGTGGGCAGGCTCTCCTCTCCCCCCGGCGGATCCCCCCTGAGGAGCACCGCCACAACCTCCCTCCCCGAGAACACCTTCGGCATGATCCACCAGCTGTCTCTGTACTTCTCCTTGACGAACCTGTAGAGCTCGTCTATCTGAGGAGGATCCATCTTGGAGACGCGCAGGGCCGCCGCCCACAGACCCTCCGACTCCAGCCTGGACAGGATCTCCGGGGCCAGCCCGGAGGCGAAGGCGTCCGGCTTTATCATGGCGAAGGCGAACTCCCTCAGCCTATCGACGTGCCCCGGTCCGGCCACGGAGAGGAACTCCTCCCTCAGCTCGCGGTACACCTCGGCCTCCAGGGGGTCCTCCCTGTCGAAGTATCCCAGCGCCCCGCGAGCCATCCGTGGCTCACCAGCCCCTGATCCTGTAGACGACGACCCTCGGGAACCCGCCGACCTTCGACTCGTACGCGAGCTCGAAGAACTCCGGTTCCTGGGCCGAGCCCCGCTGCAGGACACCCCCCTTTGAGAAGGCGTCTATAGCCAACTTGAAGAGGGTGAGGTTCCTGGCGAAGTCGGTCGGCATAGTCCTATTCGTTCCGGGGGCCCTCCTGAAGAAGAGCGGGAAGTCCTCATACGCGAACGCCCGGTCTCCGGTGAACGGGTTGTGGACGAACCTCTCCGCTATCCAAGCCATGGCCATCCACTTCCCCGCCCCCGTCAGGCACTGCCCGGTGTACATGTTGCAAACCTCGGCGAACAGGTCCACGACCACGTAGCTCGCGTTGTACTTCATGGCGGTGTTCAGCATATCCTCCTCCGTACCTATGAACGACTTGGCTATGACCCTAACCTGGGACGCGTTTATGTTGAGACCGTCCGCCAGGCTGACCCTCCTCGCCCCGTCCGCCAGCCAGTATCCGTAGTCCCACCACGATATCACCACGTCCGTCGGGTCGGTGGAGTTCCTGATCCAACTCAGCGCGTCGTCCCACCCCCTCGGGTATCCCAGTCCGTAGCCGGAGGCGTAGGAGTAGGCGTTGTACCCTGACACGGCCAGGGGGGCGATAACCATCAGACCCAGCATGGTCAGCGGCATCCAGAGCCTGCCGATCTTCTGACCCAGGGTGACCTCCCTCTTCCTCTTCCGCAGGTACTCCTCCATGGCCCTTATCCTCTTGCTGGCGCCGCTGTAGGACTCGCCGAGTCGGTGGGCCAGGTAGGCCGTCGATAGGGAAAGGAATGGGGCCGATATCGGCGGCAACCTGGCGAAGCTCATGGCGAAGTAGACGGAGCTGGATGCGAGCAGGACCAACCCCAGGTGGACCGGATCCCTCCACCTCTCTATCAGCATCAGCCCCAAGCCCAGGAGTCCCGGTATGAGCAGGAACCCTATGGACCTGGCGGAGGCCTGTGGGTTGGTCTGGTGCTCGGCGACCGTGTCTATGACGTTCCCCCTGCCCAGATCGGCCCCCGGATTGAACACCTTGATGAATCTCTTCCCGGAGAACCTGAAGCCGGCCGCGTATCCCACGCCCAGGGCGATCACCGCCAGAGCCAGCACCGAAAGGACCCTCCGCCTGGTGATCAGGCTTCCGAGCTTGCCCTCCCCCCCGTAGGCCGACCACGCCTCGTAGAGCAGCACGGCCGCCACGGCGGCGTATGCCACCGAGCTCTCCACACTCAGGTAGAAGACCTTGTGCGTCAGCTGTGGTATGAGTCCCATGGAGGCCAGCGAGACGTATATTGGGGGTAGCCCGAAGCCGAACTCCATCTGCCTCGTCAGCCTGCCCAGCAGGAGACCTGCCAACAGGAACAAGGCGTAACCGTCGAAGAACAGCCTGAAACCTGCCCAGAGTCCGGCGGAGAAGACCAGGAGAATCCCGCTCAGGGCTCCCCAGACGACGCTCTTCCACAGCCTGTCCTCGGTGGCGGCGTAGATGCTCATCGCCAGCGAGCCGACCAAGAAGGGGATGGCGAACTGCTCGTGCCTGTAGAATCCCGCGACGCTCCTTTGGGCGTAAGCCCAGGTGATCGTCACCGAAATAGCGCCGGCGGCGGCCCCCAGCCTGCCCCCCCACAGCCTCCTCGCCAGGAGGTAGACCGGTATCGCGGCCAGGGGGGCGAAAAACGCCGGGATCAAAACGCACGCCTGTCTGATCGTCAGGTCTGATCCGAGGAACCTCATCAGGTGGTAGAGGGCCGCCCCGAGGTAGTAGTGGAACACCGGGAGCCTCTCCCTCGGATCGTAGCTCCAGGGATGCCAGCCCATAGGGTCGTACTCCGGGATGTGCCCCTCTTCTATCAGGTCCTTGGTCATCCTGTAGTGGAGCAGGGGGTCGTCGGCCGTCAGGTTAAGGCCATACCTCAGCGCCGGCTGCAGCCTTATGAAGATCCCGAGGCCTACGGCCGCCAGGATCGCGGCGATTTCTATCAGCGCCCACATTACCGCGTAGATTCTCCCATTTCCCCGGATCAACGGGTTCACCGCCGAGGCCCGGGAAGCGGGTGGATAAAAATGGTTCCGAAGGTTCAGACGCCCGTCCTCTCAACCTCTCTCTCCACGCTCTCCCTAAGCTCTTCGTACTCCCTCCTCAACAGATCCAACGCCCTCTTGACGGCCTCGATGGGATCCCCCTCTCTGGTCCTGACGTAGACGACCGCCTCCTCCACCAGGGGGTGGGGGACGTCGTAACCGGCGAACTCCACGCCCACCTCGTGCAGGGCGGATACCAGCGGCACGACGAGCGTGTAGGTCTCTCCCCTTATCCTAACCTCGATCTCCCCCTCCCCCCTCCTCCTTATCTCGACCGAGAAGTCGTCAGCGTCGGATTCCAACCGATCTACCTCCCGGACAGTTCTCTGAGCACGGACTCTGGGCTTCTCCTGAAAAGATAAATTCCATCCACCTCCTCTATCATCCCAGCCTCCAGGGCCTCGTCCATCACGTCCAGGAAAGACCTCCCGGATATGACGGCCGCGGCCGCGAGAACCTCCCTGACCCTCCTCTGCCTGACCTCCAGCCTGGCGACCGAGGCCACGGCCCTAAGACTCTCAATTAGCTCCCCCATCTCCTCGGGTGTCGTGTCCGTTCTGAGCACGTCTCCCGCCCATGAGACCTCTCTCCCCATCCCCCGGAGGGCCGTGACCAGCAGCGAGATCCCGACCCCTCCTACCCTCTCGTTCAACCAGTCCCTGGGGTACCTCCTCACCCTGCCCCCAGATCTCACCATCGTGAAGTTGCGTAGGGCGTTCCTGGCGGTCTTCTCGGTCTTCCTCATCTCCTCGGTCGTTCCGTAGACCGTCACGGACAACCTGCCCGGCGAGGTGTACCTGTAGGAGTAGTCCCTCCCCTCAAGCTTCTTCTCCAGGTAGTCCAGGAACTCCTCCACCTCCACCCCCCCACCCGGAATCGACATGGAGAAGGTCCTCTTCCCGTTGACTTCAACTGGAGATCTCCGTCTGGCTCTCATCCCTAATACCACCCCCTCTTGAATGGATTTAAACCATAATCCTCGCTTATCTTCCTATCTAGGATAACCTTCCCGCACTCGGGACACACCAGCGTGTAACCCACCTTCCTCAGCACCGCGCCGCAGGACGGGCACCTCGCCCTTATGACCCCCTCTCTCCTGCCGACGAGGCTAAGCACCACCTGGCCGTTCTCCACCTCCTCGACCCTGGCCAAGACGACGTCTCCCGGGAAAGCCGCGGCGTTCGAACTGACTCTCCTGAGGAGTATGCCCTCGACCGGGTTCTTGAGCCTCACCCTGATGGGACTGACGATCGAGTCTATCCTCACCCTCGATATCGTCGTTTCCGTCTGCCACACGGTCCCCACGACCGTCCACCCCCTCTCCAGGGGCAGGGGGGGGTCCCTGACAGGGTCGACGTTGACCTTCCCCTCTCCCCTCCTCAGGTATCCCAGGTGGGCCGACCTTATTACCCCCCCGTCGACGTACACCCCCCTGCCCGGGATGTACTCCTCAATGACCCCTATGGCCTCCCCGGGCAGCACGACGTCTCTCTCTCCCCGACCGCCGTCTCCTCCCCTCTCCTCCAATCACCTCACCTCGAACCTCAGCACCTCGGCCTCCACCAGCGCCAGCCTCTTCTCGTGAAACTCAAACATCCTTGGTATTTTAATCGAGACGCGGGTCGCGTGGGTCAGAACCCCGCCGACCTCCGCCGCCTTCCTCGCCAAGAAGTCCGAGTTCCCGGCCTTGTGCAAGCTGTAGACCACCTTCGATATCTCCAGGGCCTTCAGGAGGAACTCGACATCGGCCCCTCTCCTCCTGACGCCGAAGGGGGGGTTCTGAACGCACGTGTCGTACCTCCCCCCGACCTCGGAGACGTCTGCCACGTGGAACCTCGCGCAGTCGACGCCGAGCTTCCTGGCGTTTCGCCAGGCTACCACCACGGCGGAGGGATCGACGTCGTAGCCCACCGCCTCGCGCGCCCCCAGGAGGCAGGATCCCAGGGTCAGTATCCCGTTGCCGCACCCCAGGTCGACCACCCTCTTACCCGCCAGATCCCCCATGAGGCTGGCCCACCAGAGGAGGCCGGCCGCCACGTCTGGCGGGGTCTGATACTGCTCTAGGTCCACCCTCGGTCTCGGGATCGGCTCCAAGCCCGATAGGACTATCTCCAGGTCTCTCTTCGCGCGTATCAACCGCCGATCCTCTCTACCACGAGCCTGGTCATGGGGGGAAGCTTGATCTTTGCCACCTCCATGACGTATCTGGCCTGTTCCAATTCTTCGGCCTTGACCCTCATGAGCATTATGGTCTCTCCGGCGCGGAGCTGGGCCGCCCTCGCGTCCGGCTTTCCAAAGGCGAGCCTCATACCCTTCTGCAGCCTCTCTGCCTTGTGAACCCCGGCCATGGCGTGCTTCCTGAGTATGTGGTGGGGATAGGGGACCACCTTCATGAAGTAGGGGCCGGCTATCCTCTTCCTTATCTGAGACACCGCGGCCATCCGCGCGGCCTCCAGCGCGTTGCTCCTAACCTGGAACGGGGCGGTTGACTCTATCCTGATCTCGTAGTCGTAGTCCTCGTTGGGATCCCCGTGGTCGAACTTCTGTATCTTGCTGTAGGGCTTGCTCTTTATGTACTCCAGCCTCGTGTAGGGCCTCTGAATGGCCCTGTAATTTCTGGCCGGCCTAAGCGACACGATCACACACCTCCAGCCTATTCTTCACCTTGACCACGGCCTCCAGCAGGTACGTCGCCTCCTCCCTGGTGACCCCGCACGGGTACGCGCGGCCCAGGATCCTCCCCAGGGTCAGCATGAGTCTCCTCTCCTTGTGGTCCGGGAGGCCGATCCGGGATAGGATCTCACCCAGGTAAATAAGCGTTCTCTCCCTCAGCCCGCGCGGCACCGGCTCGACCTTCCCACCCCCTCGGGAGGCCATGCTCATCTCGTAGAGCACCACGGCCGCGGCGTTGGCCAGGTTCATCGCGGCGTATTCCCTGCTGGTCGGTATGGTGACGACCACGTCGCAGAGGGAGAGCTCCTCGTTCGTCAGCCCGGTGGACTCCCTGCCGAACACGAGCCCCACCTTCCCGCCCCACCTGAGCGACTCGGCGAATGACCTGAGCTCCACTGCCCTCCTCAGCGGGGACCGAATCGCCACCCTGGCGGTCGTCCCGACGACCAGGTCCGTCCCCTCTAGGGCCTCCTCCAGGCTGACCACGATCTTGCACGACCTGAGGATGTCTGCCGCCCTCATGGCCGCGGCCTCCGCCCTGTCCAGGCTGTCGAACATGGGGGACACGAGCCACAGGTCGGAGTAACCGAAGTTCATCATCGCCCTGGCTATCATGCCAACGTTTATGGAGTTCTCGGGCTCGACGAGTATCACCCTTATGTCGAACCCGTCGCCGCGCCCCGGAGACCTGCTCTCAGCCCTCCCCGATCTGATCACCCTGTCAGGACTCGAGGCCGCTTTCCTCTCTATATACATGGCAGCCTCGGGAGATCCAAGGCTCGCAGCCAGGCTCTTCTTCCTCTCCGCCTTCTTCGACTACCTTGACGGCGTGGCCGCCAGGGCCATTCGGGGGGAGACCCCGAGCGGGGAGCTGCTCGACAGGTTCGTGGACAGGATATCACAGTGCTTGGCCCCGGCCGTGCTGATGGCGGGCTCTGGGGACCTTCCAGATCTCGTCGCCGCCTCCAGCCTGGTGATAGTAGGGGCCGTCAGGCTGGCCATGCCGCGGGACAGGAGGCTCTTCAGGGGGGCTCCCCTCTTCGTGCCCGCCCTGATGATAGAGGGGGAGGCCCTGGCTGGCGGGACGCCGCACTGGGCGTTGATACTGTTGGCCTCGGCCATGGCCGCCCTGCCTATACGGTACCCGAGGTCCCAGGAGTCCTCCCTCGGGGGGAGGGGGGGGTGGAGGGCCGCGGCGTGGTCTCTGAGGGGTATGGTGCCGGCCGCGATGGTGCTGGCCCCGGAGCGAGTCGCCGCCGCCGCGGGGCCCGCGCTGGGCTGGGCGGCCTTCGCCTTCCTGCTGACGGGGCCCATACTCGCGTTGAGGTCGGGTCAGAGCGTGTCCATGTAGTCTTCCGCCCTCGGGATCTCTTCCTTCATCCCCTTCCTGCGCCTTATCTCCATTATGACATCCGTCATCATGCTCTTGGGGAGGGGTGCCCAGTGGGAAAACTTCGTCTGCCAGAAGGCCCTCCCCCCGGTGGCGCTGCGCATCTCGTTGCTGAACCCGCCTAACGTCTCCCTCACCGGGACGTAACCCTTGACGACGCTTATCCTACCCCTCTCCTCTATCCCGGTGACCCTGCCCCTCTTCTGCGAGAGGAGGCTCACCACGTTCCCTATCAGCTCGGGCGGGGTGGTCACCTGGATTTCGTATATGGGCTCCAGGAGGACCGGGTCGGCGCTCAGCAGGGCCCCGAAGATAGCCCTCCTTATGGCCGGAACCAACTGGGCCGGACCCCTGTGGGCCGGATCTTCGTGTATCATCGCGTTGACGAGCCTCACTATGACCCCCATGACCGGCTCCCCGGCCAGGGGACCCTCCCCCATGACCCAGTTGAACCCCTGCTTCAGTATCTCCCTGACCTCGTCCAACCTCTGGACGCCTACAGTCCTATTTATGAACAGATTGTGGTTCTCTTCATCCAACTTCCACACGTTCCTGGCGTCATCCGTCGGCAGACCCCCCATCTCCCTCAGGAGCCTCGCCGCCCGTCTGGGATCCATCCTCTCCCTGACCTCGCCGGACCTCAGCAGCTCGAACAACTCGTCGCTCATCCTCTCGGCGGTTATCCAGATCCTGTTCAGCTTGTTGGGCGACTTCGCCAGGACCGGCTCGGGGGAGGCGCCCCTTATGCTCTCCCTGTAGACCACGGTCGGCTCGCTCACCGTGAACCCTATCCCAGCCTTCTTGACCTCATACAGGGATACTTCCAGGTGGAGCTCCCCCGTCCCCTTGAGCAGGATCTCCCCCGTCTCCTGATTGTGGGTCATTATCAGATTCGGATCCTGGAGGGACAGTTTCCGGAGGGTGTCTATCAGCTTGGGCAGCTCGGCCGGGCTCTTGGCCTCCACGGCCACGGTCACGACGGGCTCGGTGACGTATCTTATTGCCTCGAACCCGGACAGGACCCTGTCTTTTATCGACGGGGCCACCAGGGTCTCTCCGGAGCTGGCCGACTCGACCCCCAGCAGCGCCGCTATGTTCCCGGCCGGTATCTCGGGCATCCTCACCCTGTAGGGTCCCATGTAGAGGGAGGCCTGCTGGACCCTCTGAGTCTTCTTGGCGTTGAGTAGGTAAATCTCCTGCCCCTCTCTCACCCTGCCGCTGAAAACCCTGCCGGTGACCACTATCCCGGCGTGGGGATCAACCTTGGCGGCGTTCACGCCGATTATTAGCGGCCCATCGGGGTCGCAGGTTTTGAGGGCCTCTATTATCTCCTCATCGTGCTTGTCCTTCCATATCCTGTCTATCCTGTATGATTGAGCCTCTATGGGATTGGGAACGTGTCTTACGACCATGTCGAGCACGGACTCGTGCAGCGGGAGGTTGTTCTTCAGGAATTCCCTGTCGTCCCTCGAGTAGGCGTCGGTTATGTCGGAGAACTTGATCCCCTTCGCCTGGGCTATCCCGGCGGTCATCCCCCATCCGTGGAGGGCCGACCCGAAGGCCACGCTGTCGTTCTCCCACCTTACCTTCCAATCCTCCCTGAACTGGGGCTCCGCGTAGGCCTCTATGAGATCGTTGAACTCCGATATTATCCTGGCCAACTTCCTCTGTATCTCCTGCGGCGAGAGCCTGAGCTCCTTTATCAGCCTGTCCACCTTGTTGATGAAGAGGAGGGGCCTGACCCTCTCCTCCAGGGCCTGCCTGGTGACCGTCTCGGTCTGGACCATCACCTCCTCCACCGCGTCCACCACCACGAGGGCGCCGTCTATCACCCTGAGGGACCTGGTGACGTGTCCCGTGAAGTCTATGTGCCCCGGCGTGTCCACCAGGTTTATGGCGAACGGCTTCCCGTCCTTCTCGTAGTAGAGGGACACGTTGGCCGCCTTTATGGTTATCCCCCTGGCCTGCTCTATCTCGTGGTAGTCGAGCCACCTCATCTCCCCCGCCATCTTACTGCTTATCATACCGGCCGCGGACAGCAGGCTGTCCGACAGGGTCGTCTTCCCGTGGTCCACGTGGGCGATTATCCCCATATTCTTTATGTTCCGGGGATCGCCCATGAGCCCGGACAGGTGCTCGACCAGCCTCTTGTACCTCTGCAAGTTGCCTCCACCCTTTCTCCGGGCCGGCTCCCTGAACCGGTTTAAAAAGGATTCCGGCCTCCCGACCTTAAATAGGGATCCCGCCGGGGGACCCGGTGGCGAGCTTGAGCAGACTGCCGGGGGTCGGCGGGACCCTTGAGCTGCTGCTTGGTCTGAGGAGGAACCCCTTTGTGGAGTCGTCTCTCCTGGGGATGGAGTCCCCCCTGTCCCTCCTAGTCGAGACGGAGATAGACCCCCCCCTCTACTCCTACGTCGAGGACGCCCTCTCTGGGATGGGGTCCGCCTTCGTCGCCATAACGGGTCCTCCCGGATCCGGTAGATCCTTCCGACTGGCCTGCATAGCCCAGAGATGCGGGGAGGAGGGCGCCAGACACATACTGTACGAGGTTAATCCCCTGGAGGGACCAGACGCGATAGACGACCTGCTGAATCTGGCTTACCTGGAGAGCAGGAGCGTGAAGAAGAAGCTCAGGAAGCTGATACTCGGGGAGAGCGACCTCTCGGAGGAGGAGCTTGAGAGGCTCAGGACATCCCCGGCCGAGGCGGGAGAGGCGCTGGTGGACTTCCTGTCCAGCGTCAAACCGGTCGCGCTCCTCCTGGACGACGTCCAGAACGCCCTGATGGAGGGCGGGAGGTGGTCCTTCTTCTTCTTCGAGATGATAAGGGAGCTGGTCTCCCTGATGGGGGACGGAATGTTCGTGGCTATGACGACGAGCGACGAGGCCTTCTCCTACCTGGAGAGGAAGCACCCGGCCCTGGTCTCCAGGCTGCACGAGAGGATATCTCTGGGTCCCCTGTCCGACGACCTGGCCATCCAGCTGGTGTCCAAGAGGCTCGAGTCGGCCAGGTCGAGGGAGCCGGAGTGGCCCCTGGACCCGGTCGAGGAGGAGGCCGTCAGGGCCGCGAACGCCGCGGCCCAGGGCAATCCCAAGAGGCTGCTGGAGATACTGGCGAAGGCCGTGGACGCCGCGGCCATACTGGGCCGCACGAGGATAACCGAGGAGATCATAGATCAGGTGGTGTCCGCCGACGCCCCCCTGCTCAGACTCCTGGAGAGGGTCCCGCCAAGGCTGAGGAGGGACGTCTGGGCGCTGGTCAAGAAGTTCGACGGGGGTCCGGTGGAGATAAGGAGGGTGGCCACCGAGGTGGAGATCCCGACCTCTCTGGAGTACCCCCGCCTGGAGTCCCTGGTGGCCATGGGGGTGTTGGCCAAGGACAAATCGGGCAGGTACTACGTCCCGAGGAGGGTGCTGGAGGCCCCCCCTGATGCGACCGGGGAGGGAAGGGAAGAAGAGAGGCTGGAGAGGAGAATTGGCCCGCCGGGCGGACGGAAGGTGTCAAAATCCTTCCTCAGGCTACTCAGGAAGAGGAGGGGGGTCTGAGGGGAGATCTCCCCGGCCCCCGGGTTCTGGCTGGAAATCTTTTAACTAAGACGCCGGCGCCCCCCCCGGTGATTCCATGAAGCCCGGAGCCGACCTGATCCGGCGCGCCCTGAGGGAGGGCAGGAAGGTCCTCCTCGAGCCGGAGGCGAAGGAGTTGGTGAGCCTCTACGGAATTGACGTTACCCGGGTGGCGGTGGCCCGGAGCGAGGACGAGGCGGTTCGACTCGCCGGGGAGATCGGGTACCCCGTGGTGCTGAAGATCGTGTCGCCCGACGTCTTACACAAAAGCGACGTGGGCGGGGTCGCGGTCGGTTTGGAGTGTGAGGACGAGGTCAGGGAGGCGTACCGCCGGATACTGTCCAACGTGAGGTCCAGGGTTCCGTCCGCCAGGGTGGAGGGGATCCTCGTTCAGGAGTTCGCCCCGAAGGGGGTAGAGGTGATAATCGGATTGATGAGAGATCCGCAGTTCGGGCCGACCGTCATGTTCGGCCTAGGCGGGATCTTCGTCGAGATATTCAAGGACGTCTCCTTCCGGATAGCCCCGCTGCGGGATCTGGACGCGGAGGAGATGATGAGGGAGATAAGATCCTTCCCCCTGCTGACGGGTTACAGGGGGGCTGAGCCCGTCGACCTGGAGGCCCTGAAGTCCGCCCTGATCAGGGTGGGGCAGGTGGGACTAGATCACCCGGAGGTATCCGAGATGGACCTGAACCCCGTCATGGCCTATCCGAAGGGATTAAAGGTGGTGGACGCCAGGGTGATACTAAGCCCGTCCGGGGGTGAGGCGAGGTGAGAAGGATCTCGGAGCTCTACGACGTTCCCGTCTACAACCTCGACGGCTTCTACATAGGAGACGTCGATGACCTGATATTCGACGACTCGGACGGCAGGCTCGCGGCCATCGTTGTGAGGCTGGACGAGAAGGGCAGGGAGAGGAGGACCATACCCTACTCCAGCGTCAAGGCCTGCGGGGACATATACCTGGTCGCGGTCTGACGGGATCCGTGGGGAAGCTTTTTTAATTGAGACCCGAGTGCCCCCACGGCCCGGCGGGGGCCGGCACCTGGGCGCTCGTCCGGACGACAGGATTCAAGGAGGAAGTTCCATGGAAGCGGCCGAGGAGACCGTTGATGTCCTCAGGCAGAGATTGCACGATCTCAGGTCGAGGTTGAGATCCATAAGGGACGAGAGGGCCGGCATCATTGAGGAGCTCAAGTCCCTAAGGCAGAAGCGCAGGGAGATGATAGACAGGGTCAGGTCAATGAGGGAAGAGGCCAGGGAGCTGATAGAGAGGCGCAGGGAGATTTGGAGGGAGATAGACGAGATAAAGAGGCAGAAGGAGGAAGCCCTCAGTAACTACAGGAAGGCCAGGGAGACGGCCGAGGAGTGGAAGAGAAAGTACGACGACGTCGTCTCGGAGGTGGGGGTGCCGGAGAGGGTTCTCAGGAGGAGAATTGCCGCGCTCGAGCGAAGGATAGAGACCCAATCGCTGTCCATAGACGTCGAGAGAGAGCTCGTCATGAGGATAGGACACCTGGAGGCCCAGCTCCAATCCCTCGTGGCAGCCAAGGAGTTCAGGCGGAAGTACATAGAGGCGATGGCGGAGGCCGAGAGGTGGAGGTTCTTCGTCAGAGATGCTAACGAGAGGATAAAGGAGAGGAGATCTCAGCTGAGAGAGCTCAGCGGCCAGATCTCTTCCATAATGAAAGAGTTGGACTCCACAAGGGCCGAGATAGATAAGCTGACCGAGGAGATTGCGGAGAAGAACAAAAAAGTTGATGAAATGAAGGCAGAGATGGATGTAATATTTAAACAAATTCAGGAAGTGAGGCAAAAGATGAAGGAAATTTACTCCGTAGAGACCGAGACCGTCAGGGAGGCCGAGGAGCGGATAAGGAAGAGGCTGGCCGAGGAGGCCCGCGAGAAGTACCGCGCCGGGGAGAAGCTGTCGTTCGAGGAGCTCAAGGCCCTGATGGAGACGGGGGGTCTGGGCGCGGCGGAGGGATCGGCGGAGTCTTCTCGGTCCGAGGCTTGACCTCTCCCCGCAATCCCCCCATTTTATTACCTTGGACCTCCACGTCCGAGTGGGAGGTTCCATGGCCTCCGCGCAGGGGACCCAACCCCGACAGCCGAGGAGATTCTTGGTGCTCTGCGTAGACAGGGACGACGATCTCGGCTTCAAGACGGGGATAAGGGGTCCGGTCCTCGGGAAGGAGGCCAACATCCAGGCCGCCATGAGGCTAGCGCTGGCCGATCCCGCTGAGGCGGACGCCAACGCCATATTCTACGCAGTCAAGGTTATGGAGGAGATCAAGGAAGAGATACCCGGGGTCGAGGTCGAGGTGGCAACCATAACCGGAGACCACAAGAGCGACTTGCTGGCGGGGACGGAGGTCATGAGGCAGCTGGAGCAGGTCGTCGGGGACTTCAAGCCGGATCACATAGTGCTGGTGTCGGACGGCGCTGACGACGAGAGGATACTCCCCATCCTGACCGGATTCGTCAGGAACGTTAGCGCCAGGAGGATCGTGGTTCAACAGCACCCCGAGCTCGAGGATACCTACTTCCTCCTCAAGAGATACATAGCCAAACTGCTGGAGAGCCCCAGTGCCAGGGTCTACGCCCTCGGGATCCCCGGATCCCTGATACTCCTGTCGGCGGTGCTCTCCCTGCTGAGGCTGGAGCGTTACCTCGCCGTCGGAATTGCCTCCGTCTTGGGGATCTTCCTGATGGAGAAGGGATTCTCCCTGAGGGCCAAGATATCCTCGCTCGTATCCTACTTCGGTAGGTCGGTGGGCGTCCTGTCCTTCCTCCTCGGACTGGGGGGGCTGGGCCTGGCGACCCTCCAGGTCTACCAGGTCGCCGTGTCCGAGTCAGCCGTCAAGCCAGCCATGCTGGTCGTGGCCGAGGCGCTCCGGGCCGGGAGCCTATACGTCTTCGTCTCCCTGGAGGTGATGTTCTTGGGGGCCGCCGCGGAGGCCTACATATCGCGCAAGAGCGACTACAGGGAGAGGCTGATCGGCGTGAGCACGGTCTTCTCCGGGTGGCTGGCCGTCCACTTCGTGGCCCTCTACCTCGAGGGCAGCGTCGGCCTGGTGACCTTGGTGCTGGGCCTGGCGGCCGCCTTCGCGTTCGCCGCCTCCTCCCTGATCTTCTTCCTCAGGCTCAGGTCGACCCGTACCGGATCGACCCCCGGCGGGGAGGCCCAGCCGACGGTGGCGATTCCCCTCACTTCCTGACCGCCTGGGCGGACTCGGTCGGGAGCACCAGGTAGGAGTCGGCCGCCTTCTTCAGGGCAACGCTAAACCCGGGCTCCGCGCCGACCACTATCACCTCCTTACCCGCCTCCTTGGCCTTGTAGACGAGGGACACGTAGGCGGCGCTCCTGGTGACCAGCGCGATCGCGTCGATCTTCTTGTCCCCTATGGCCTCCATCGCCGCTATGGAGAAGTCGACCTCCACCTTGCCCGGCGATATGACCGTCTTGTAACCGGCGTTGACCACCGCCTCCACCAGCTTCTCGGGAGCCTTCTTGTCCAGGACCACCACCTTTATCCGACACGAACCGAACCTCTGCAATCTCTCCGATATCTCCTCAAGATCGACCCCGACGTCCCTCCTGAGCATGTTCGGACCGTCAACTACGACGGCGATCTTCTTGCCTCCTCCCCTCCTCCTGCCGACCCTCCTGAGGACTCTCAGGGGGCCGCCTCCGGATTCGCTCATCCCTACGCCGGAAGGGCTCCAATATATTAAGCGGTTCGGGGAAAAGCAAAAATAGCGGGTTGGCCGCCGACGGTTGGATGCTCTGTCCGGAGTGCGGCTCCCTGATGAGGCCGACCAAGAAGGGCGGGAAGATCGTCTTCGTCTGCCCGAACTGCGGGCATGAGGCGAGGCCGGGAGCCGGGGCCGGATTCAGCGTCACCTCAAAGGTCGTGTCTGACCCGGCGGAGAAGCCCGTGATAATAGACAACCCGGACGAGCTGATATCGCTGCCTAAGGTAAAGGTGATATGTCCCAACTGCGGCAACACGGAGGCCTGGCTCAGGATAGAGCAGACCAGGTCCGCCGACGAGCCGCCAACCAGGATATACACCTGCGTGAAGTGCAAGTACACCTGGAGGGAATACAGCTGAGCCGGACAGACTGAGCTAGTCGTCCCGAGGCGACTCGTACCAAGAATTGGCCGCTCTCCGGTCGGACGTCTGGCCCAACCTCTCCCTCTCAGCCCAGCGCCTATCCATCCGCCCGCCTCGGGCTGGACCGAAACCGGATTTAGAACCCGCCACGGGGACCCCGGGAGACGCGTGGTGGATCGCGGCGCGATCCATTTTTGGCCTTCCCAGGTCGGAGGCTCTATGGGGGTCTACGGGTTTCCCGCCGGGCTGCCGAAGAGACCGTTCGAGGAGAGGTACCGGAGGCTCCTGGGCCCGGATTACGAGGCGTTCCTGAGGTATACGGCCAGGATGCCGGTCCCCTCCATAAGGGTCAACCCTATGAAGCTGGATCCGGACATCCTCCTCTCCAGGCTGAGGCGCGGGGGTTGGATCTTGGAGGGGCTGCCCTGGTACCGCCACGGTTTCAGGGTCATCTCAGGACCGGCCAAGCTGGGGAACACCCCGGAGCACCAGCTGGGTCTCTACTACGTTCAGGAGGCCGCGTCCATGGCGCCGCCCGTCGCCCTGGATCCCAGGCCCGGGGAGCGGGTGCTCGATCTGGCGGCGGCCCCCGGGTCCAAGACCACCCAGATGGCCGAGATGATGGGGTGGAGGGGGGTCGTCGTGGCGAACGACCCGTCCCCCTCCAGGGCCAACTCGCTGGCCGCCAACGTCCAGAGGATGGGGAGCATCAACGTCGTCGTCACCTCCTACGACGGGAGGACCATAACCAGGCATCTCGGGGAGGGCGTCTTCGACGCGGTGCTCCTCGACGCTCCCTGCTCTGCCGTGGGGGCGGCCAGGAGGGACTGGACTCCCCTCAGGAGGTGGAGCCTCAGGTCCGTCCGGAGAATCTCCAGGCTGCAGGTCTCCCTGGCCCTGGAGGCCCTGAGATCCCTCAGGCCCGGCGGGAGGATGGTGTACTCCACCTGCACGCTGGACCCCGAGGAAAACGAGTTCGTGATCCACAGGCTGCTGTCGGAAGGCGCCGAGGTGGAGGAGGTGTCCCTGCCTGGGATGGTCACGAGGCCCGGGTTGACCCGGTGGGAGGGTAGAGAACTAGATCCCTCCCTGGCCAGGACCGTCAGGATCTACCCCCAGGACAACGACACCGAGGCCTTCTTCATCGCCCTGCTGAGGAGGTCGAGATCTTGAGCTCCGAGGTCGGGGACGGGGTGGACCGCATCCTGGCCGCGCTCCGGGAGAGGTTCGGGCTGATCGGGGTTCCGGATGGGGCTGTCCTGATTCCCTCCGGAAGTCGCAAGTATCGGGTGGCCTCGGAGGAGGCGGCCGCGCTGACGGCTGGCCGGGTCATCGGGGTCTACGTGGTCAAGGATACCCCGATGGGTCCCCTGCTCAGCATCGAGGGTACGCAGATCTTGGGTCCCCTGGCGAGGAAGAACGTCCTCTCCCTACCAGAGGACCTCCTCGACGATTGGATGCGCGGCGGGGACTTGGAGATCGGGGAGAGGGGTGACCTGGAGCCCGGCCTGGTGATAGTCAGGTTCGGGGACCTGTTCGCCGGGTGCGGCCTCTACTCCCCACCCAAGCTGAGGAACATGGTGCCCCTCTCCAGGAGGATCTCCTCGGGCGGCGGGAGGTGAGTTGGCGCGGGCTGCCAGCTCGCCCACCCACCGACCCCTCACCACTCGGGGCTCCAGGCCCACTCCTCCCCTCCGACTTCGCCTATCTTCTCCTCTATCTTGGCCACCCTCTCCAGGAGGATCCTCCTCTCTATCCTGGCAACCAGCCTCCTGGTGGATACGACGGCGTCCGGGTTGACGCTTATGCTGTCTATTCCCGCCCTGACCAGGAATTCGGTGAAGTCTGGGTAGACGCTGGGCGCCTGCCCGCATATGCTCACGGTCCTCCCGCCCTTGTGGGCCGTCCTGATCAGGTGGTATATCATCCTCTTGACCGCCAGGTCCCTCTCGTCGAAGTACCTCGGGTCTATGGCCGGCAGCACCCCGCTGTCCCTGTCCACCCCCAGGGTGAGCTGGGTCAGGTCGTTAGACCCTATGGAGTAGCCCTGGAAGTACCTGTTGAACTTGTCCGCCAGCACGACCGTGCTCGGGATCTCCGCCATGGCCCATACCTGGAAGTCGCGGCCGGGCTCTAGGCCCTCGTCCCTCATGATCCCTATCGCCTTCTCCGCCTCCCAGGTCGTCCGCACGAAGGGTATCATGACCCACACGTTCTTGAGACCCTCCTCGTGCAGTTTCCTTATCGCCCTGACCTCGAGCCTGAAGGCCGGCTCGAACTCCGGCGATATGTACCTCGAGGCGCCCCTCCAGCCGAGCATGGGGTTCGCCTCCTCCGGCTCGTGCTCCCTCCCCCCCTCCAGCTTGGCGTACTCGTTCGTCTTGAAGTCGCTGAACCTGACGACGACCGGCCTCGGATATATGGCCCTGGCCACCGTGCCAATCCCCTCGGCCAGCCTGTCGACGTAGAAGTCGGCCTTCCCCCTCTTTATGGCCTCCAGCGGGTGGAGCTTTATCCAGCTGGCTATTATGAACTCTATCCTCATCAGCCCTATCCCGTCGAACGGGAGGTCCTTGTAGTCCTCGATCTTCTCCGGGACGCCCAAGTTCATGAATATCTTGGTCCCGGTTATGGGTATCTCCAGGGAGGGCCCGGCTGGTACGAGCTGCGCGCCTCCTGCGGCCGCCGCCGGGGCTTTCGGCTTGATCAGATCCTCCCTGATACCCTCGAACACCAATCCCCTGCCCCCGTCGACCGTGTACTCCCCGCCGGTCTGCATCACTTTGGTCGCGTTGCCGGTCCCGACGACGCAGGGGATCCCGAGCTCCCTGCTCACTATGGCCGCGTGGCTCGTCATGCCGCCCTCGTCCGTGACTATGGCGCTGACGATCTTCATGTAGGGCTCCCAGTCGGGTGAGGTCATCTTGGTCACCAGAACGTCGCCCTCTTTTATCATCCGCCTGGCGTCCTCAACCTCTAGGGCCACCTTCGCCGTCCCGGCGGCCACCCCGGGACTGGCCGGCAGACCCTTGACGACCGGCTCCGACGAGACCTCCCCCCCAACGCCGGGCTTCACTACCTCTGCCTCCTCGGCCTGGACCTCGGCTCGGGTCGGAGCCTCGATCTCAGATTTCTTCAAGCTCCACACGGTCTCCGGCCTGGCCTGCAGTATGAATATGTTGTTGGGCGGCTCCACGTCGGCGTCTATCCCCCACTCCACGTCCATGGGGGTGCCATAGTGCTCCTCTATCATCCTGCCGAAGCGGGCCAGGGCGACTATCTCCTCGTCGTCCAGGGCCCAGCTCTTCCTCCTATCTTCCGGGACGTCTCTCTCCACGGTTCCGCCGTAGGGGGTGAGCACTATCTCGACCTTCTTGTCCCCCAACCTCTTGTCCTTTATCCGGAGGGTCTCCTTGTCCACGACGTAGGTGTCCGGGATGACCTTCCCCCCGACCACGGTCTCCCCGAGTCCCCAGCTGGCCTCTATCACCATCTCGTCCTCGGCGCCGCTGGCCGGGTTTATGGTGAACATGACCCCGGCGGACCTGGAGTTCACCATCTTCTGGACCGCCACGCTTATCAGGACCTCCTCGTGCCTGAACCCCTTGTCCTCCCTATAGGAAATCGCCCTGGGCGTGAACAGGCTGGACCAGCACTTCCTCACCTTGTCGAGCAGGTTCTCCTCCCCTCTTATGCCGAGGTACGTCTCCTGCTGTCCGGCGAAGCTGGCGCCCGGCAGGTCCTCCGCCGTGGCCGAGCTCCTGGCCGCCACCAGCGGGGCGGCCACCCCGAGCCTCTTGGCCATCCTCCTGTAGGCGGACCTGATCGCCATCTCTATGTCCTTCGGCATCTCCGTGGACTCTATCAGCTCCCTTATCCTCCTAGAGGCCTCCTCGTACTCCTCCGGCCTCTTCCGCCTGACCGTCTCCCTGATTATCTCGTATATCCTGTGGGCTATCCCCGTCTCGGTTATGAACCTCCGGTAGGCGTGGGCCGTCACCGCGAAGCCCGGGGGTACGGGCAGCCCGAAGGATATCATCTCCCCTAGGTTGGCCACCTTCCCCCCGACTGTGGGGACGTCTTCCTTCCTGACGTCCTCGAACCACAGGATCAGGGCCTCTTGATCACCCATCGAGATCACCGGATCATGCCGGCCCCCTCTCCGGGGATTATATAACGTTATTATCAACCCTCAAGACGATCCCGTCTCCCGGCGACACCCCGAGGGTCTCCGCGGCGCTCCGACCCTTCATGGAGATCTCAAGCAGGCCGCTGCTGCCCCTTATCAGCAGGAGCTCCCCCTCCCCCCCGGCCGAGTATGATGGGACGAGCCTGAACCTCCTGGGCTTCCCTCCTACCTCCGCCTCGCCGGCGGTCCCCCACCTCCACTCCCCGGAGGGGGCGCTCAGCACCACGTTCCCGAACCTGTCGACGTGGAGGACCTCTGCCTCTATCCATCCCTCTCCCGCCCGGTACCGGAACAGCTCCAGCCGGACTCGCCAGTCGGCGCGCGGCCCGATCTCCTCGAACGGCAGGCCGCCGGCCAGGCGGGCCGCGGCGGGGGCGAACACGTCCCTTCCATCGAACGTCCCGCTCCTCTCGAGCGTGAGATCCTCCGATATCTCCCTGACCTCCGGCTCCCCCAGAGACTCGGCGGCGGGAAAGAGCAGGCCGTTGTCCGGTCCGACCAGATACCTGCCCCCGGCCCTGACGGCTATGGCGGCCCTCCCTCCCCCCACCCCGGGGTCCACCACCCCAACCAGGATCGAGCCCTGCGGGAACCACCTGGCCGCCTGCCAGAGTAAGAAGGCCCCCTCTTTCACGTTGAAGGGACTTACCTCGTGCGTCACGTCGATCACGCGGGCCTCCGGGCAGATGGAGAGGATAACCGCCTTCATAGCCGCCGCGTAGTAGTCCCCGTTCCCGAAGTCGGTGAGGAGCCCGATCACGACCATGGTTGACCGTCCGCCCGGGGGGAGTCATTTAATCTTGACAACCCCGCCCTGCGCGGATGACGGACTTCAGGAGGAGGGGTACCCTCATGGTCCTCGCTGGAGCCGGGCTGGCCGGCCTCTCCACCTGGGCCCTGGTGGCCGCCGGGGAGGAGGTAGCCCTCTGGTATCTCAGGGCCGTGGCCCTCGCGTTCCTCCTGGGTGTGTCGGCCCTCCTGATCATGATGGGCCTGGCGATCAGGAGGCCCGTTCCCCCCCCGGCCTCCTGATACCGCCTCTCAGGTCTCGCCCCGCTCGAGCCAGCCCCTGAGCATATCCAGGACCTCCAGCGGGATCACGATCTTGGTGGCGTCAGACTTCCCTATCTCCTTCAGCCCCTCCAGGTACTGGAGCTTCATGGTGTTCTCGTCCAGCTCCCTGGCGGCCTCGGATATGGTCCTGAGAGCGGTGGCGTAACCCTCCGCCTTCAGGATGGCGGCCTTCCTCTCTCCCTCCGCCTTCAGGATGGCGGCCTGCTTCTCCCCCTCTGCCACCTTTATGGCCGCCTCCTTCTTCCCCTCCGCCTCGGTTACCATGGCCCTCCTGGTTCTCTCGGCTGCCATCTGCTTTATCATGGCCTCCTGCACGTCTCTGGGCGGCAGTATCTCTCTTATCTCCACGTTGGTAATCTTCACGCCCCACCTCTCCGTCACCTCGTCCAGCTTTACTCTCAGCACCGAGTTTATCTCGTCCCTCTTGGCCAGCACCTCGTCCAGCATCATCTCGCCTATCACGGCCCTCAGGGTCGTGGTCGATATGCCCAGGGCGGCGCCCCTGAAGTCCGAGACGTTCAGGACCGAGGCGGCCGGGTCCACCACCTTGTAGTACACTATGAAGTCTATGTCCGTCGGCGCGTTGTCCTTTGTTATGCATGTCTGGTGGGGGACGTCGAAGTACCTCTCCCTGAGGTCTATCCAGAGGAGCTGATCTATTATCGGTATCCTGAAGACCACCCCGGGACCCCTGATCCCCGCGAATCTCCCGAGCCTCAGTATCACCAGTCTCTTGAACTCCGGCACCACCTTCACGGCGGATGCCAACAGTACGACGGCCAGAAAGCCGAGCATCAAGAGGATGGTCGACCAAAGGTCGAACAGCATCTCCTGCATATCCCTCACTCCTCCTCAACCTTGAGGACGAACCCCTCGACGGATACGATCCTGACCCTCCTCCCGGCGGGTATCCCCCGATCCGCCCTGGCGGTCCAGAGCTCCCCCCCGACGTGAACTACCCCCTCCCCTCCCGGCGGGATCTCCCTCTTGACAACCCCGGTCCTGCCGACCATGTCGCCCGGCGAGGGTATTGCCGAGGGGAACCTCATGCTCTCCCTGATCTTGTAGAGGTAGAACCCGACCAGGGCCGAGGTCGCCAGGAGGACCGCGACCGCCCCCCAGGCCCCCGCCCCGGGTCTAATCAGGGGAGCCCCCCCATACAGCATGAAGAGCCCCGCCGAGGCTATGGCCGATCCGGCCAGGGCCAGCACGCCGTGCCCCGTCTTCAGCTCCAGGAACATGGTCGCCACTCCGAGGAGGATCACCCCGAGCGAGGCGAGGCTGGCCCCTATCAGGCCCGCCCCGTAGAGTCCCATGAGCAGGAGGGCCGCCCCCGTCCCCTCTCCCACGAAGGTCGGGTGGGTAAGGCCGAGGAGCAGGATCAGCGCCCCGACCATGATCAGGAGCCACGCGTTGAGGGGGTCCGTTATCAGGATTAGGACGGCCGCCGGTAAATCCGGAGAGACCTCCACCACCTCGTCGGACCAGCCGAGCTCTCTCACTAGGTCCCCCGGATCTTTCGCGAGCAGGTCGATGACCCCCGATCTCAGGGCCTCATCCGTCGAGAGCACCAGGTTCTCCCTCACCATCTCCTCGGCGGCCGTGGCGTTCCTCCCGTGGGCCGCAGCCAGACCCCTCACCCACCCGGCTATGGCGCTCACCTCCTTCTCCTCGGCCGGCCTGGGCTGGACGGCGCCTATCGCCGCCCCCCTGGAGGCCGCAGCCACGTCGGCGGACATCAGTATTATCGTCCCGGCGGAGAAGGCCCTCCCACCCCGGGGAACGTAAGCTGCCACCGGGACCGGAGAAGTCGAGATGGCCGTCACGATCCTCTCGGTCGCCCTCAGGAAACCGCCGTCGGTGTTGACTATCAGGACTATCCCGGACACGGAGGCGGGATCCGATCCCCTCACGACCCCCTCGACGTAGCTGGCCGCCCCCTCTGTTATGGGCCCCTCCAGCCTGACGACCTCCGTGATCTTCCTCCCATCCTGGCCGGCGGCGGCCCGGGCAGCGATCGGGATCAGGGTCGCGGCAAGGAGGGCAACAAGAATCGCACCCCTCGGGCTCATTTCGGCGTGCTTCTTGCTACTGGTGGGATTTACAGTATTTAATTCTTTCCCCGGGCCGCGAACGACCTCAGGTCCTCGTAGACGGGACCCCTCGGGGTCAGGATGCTCCTCTTGAGCTTGAATGAGGAGACCCTCATGGAGCCGACCTCGATCTCGGATAGCCCCTCTATCACCCTCTTGAGGGCGGCCGGATCGCTCAGATACTTCACCCTGCATATGGTGAGATGGGGAGACGGCGGCCTCCTCTCCCTCCTGAATCCCAGCCGGGAGACGGCGGCCTCCACCCTCCGCATGAGATCTGCCAGGAGATCTCTCCCCTCTCCGAATCCCACCCATATCACCCTGGGCCGCGAGATCCCTGGGAAGGCCCCCAAGCCCCTGAGCTCCGCGTCGAACTCCTCGAATTCTATTTCCCCCAACACCCCCGCCAGCTCGGGTATAAGGGACTCGTCTACCTCCCCCAAGAATTTAAGCGTCAGGTGCAGGTTCTCCGGCTCCACCATCTTGACCCTATTCCCGGTGGCCTCTATCTCGGCCTGTATGTCCCCGATAACCCTCTTCTCCCTCTCCCCCTCAAGGTCGACCGCGACGAACGTCCTGATCCTCAACTCGGATCGGGGTCAGGGGACCCCAATCGTATAAACGATTCCCGGATGTGGCGATGCAATGCGCGGGCTGGTTCGGGATTACGCCGACTTCCTCGATCGAAACAGGACCGAGAGGGAGGTCGCCGGGTGGATCGCCTCCGAGGCCCGGAGCCTGGGATTCTCCAGGCTGGCCGACTTGGATCGACTCGAGCCCGGCGACAGGGTTCTATTCGGTCCGCTCAGGGGGACGGTCTTCCTGGCCGTGCTGGGAGACTGCTACCCCGCGGAGTGCGGGTTCAGGGTGGCCGCGGCCCACACGGACAGCGTGAGGATCGACCTGAAGTACCACCCGCTGGGGGAGAGGAGAGGGGTGGCCTTCTTCCGCACCAGGTACTACGGCTCGATAAAACCCTACCAGTGGGTCCACATCCCCCTCATCCTGAGGGGGGTCGTGGGGCTCAGGGGTGGTGAGACGGTGGAGGTGTCTATAGGCGGGGAGGGTGGGCCCTTCCTGGTGATCCCCGACCTCTTCCCCCACGTGGCCTCCACGAAGCAGGGCGAGAGGAGGGGGTTGGACGTGGTCAGGGGGGAGGAGCTCAGGCCCCTCGTTGGTCTGAGGCCCGGAGGGGGGGCGGCCGAGGGGGTGGTCCGCCTGCTGAGGGAGGAGTACGGAATAGGATTGGACGATCTCGCGAGCGCCGAGCTGGAGCTGGTGCCGGCCTTCCACCCGGCGCCCGTCGGTCTGGACGGGTCGATGCTCGGTGCCTACGGTCAGGACGACAGGTACTGCGTGTTCTCTCTCTTCAAGGCGATCTCCCGCGTGGAAGATCCGACCGAGACCTCCGTCGTCGCCTTGGTGGATCGGGAGGAGACGGGCAGCGAGGGGGAGGGGGGAGCCCAGTCGGCGACCCTGGAGCTTTTCCTCTCTTCCATCATGGGGAAGGGGGCCGGCATCGCGGACCTGCTGTGCGCCCTCTCCAGGTCGATCGCCGTCTCGGCCGACACCCCTGGAGCCTGGGATCCGGTGCACGGGGATGTACACGATCCGGAGAACGTGCCCAGACTGGGTCTTGGGCCGGTAATCAGGAGGTTCACGGGGAAGGGAGGAAAGTTCGGCACCAGCGAGGCCAGCGCGGAATACTCCGGTTGGATTAGGGGAATCCTGACCCGGCGCGACATCCCCCACCAGTTCGGCAACTACGGGACCGTGGACGCCGGGGGCGGTGGAACCGTGGCCAGGTTCTTGGCGCGTCGGGGGATGCAGGTGATAGACCTGGGCCTCCCGGTGATCGGGATCCACTCACCCTACGAGATATCGGCCCCCGAGTTCGACCTGGATCCCGGCGTGGCCGCATACGAGGCCTTCTTCTCGGCTCCCCGCGGAGGGGAAGTAACGCCATCCTTTTTTTAACTTCTGGGGCCCCTGAACCCCGAGGCAGATGTGCCCCGCCGCCCGCGTCAACAGGACCCTCTTCTCCAGGTTCGCCGCCGAGGCCCTGGGAGAGAGGGGCTCTTGGATCCTGGATCCGGAGGGCGACGTCTCCCTCGTCGTTACCAGGAGGCTCAGGGGGGGCAGGGGCGCGATGGGCCTCGCCATGATGAGCGGCCCCTCCAGCGGGGAGGTCCTGGAGGCCGCGGTCGCGGTGCCCGCCGAGGGAGGATGGAGGCTGGTTCCATCATACTGGTCCCTGCTAGGTCTCCTCAATAAGGAGGATGTCGATGAGGCCATATCCGACCCGTCTCGTCACTGGGAGGAGCTGGCCGAGGAGATCTCGGGGATGGCCCCGGAGCCGATCTGGGGGGGGATCTTCCCCACTCTGGAGGAGGCTGAGCGGGCGATCCTCGATTCCCTCTCCTTCAGGTCCTCCACCGGGAGGAGATCGGGAGGTCCCGGTTCCGGAATCCTGCAGAAGATCTCGTCCCTGTTGGACGCGGGAACCCTGGAGGACAGGGCCTTCAGCTTCAGCATCCGCTTCGGCATCCTCCTCGGGTCCTGGACCGCCGGGGACTTCGACAGGAGATTCGAGATAGGACTGGAGATCATGAGGCTGCTGGAGTTGGAGGCCCTCAGATCCGGCGACCTCCGGGGGAGCGTCCCCAAGGTGGACGAGTTCGTCTTAACCGGGGAGGTCTCGGCGCGAGGAGAGAGGGGGCGGGCGTCGGTCGACCTGGACGTCGTGGCGGGGCTCTACTGGATACACCTTGACATGGTCGCCCCCGACCTGGGGGGGAAGCTCGTCCGCCGCAGGTGGCAGGCCGGCCGAGTGAGCCTGAGCAAGTTCCCGGAGTGGTCCACGCTCCCCGCCCTGCTGCTGGACGGGACCCTGTGGGGGAAGATATCCTCCAAGGCGCTGGGGGCCATAATCTCCAGCCTGAGGGACAGGTTCTCCGATCTGACGGCCAACGAGGCGGCCCTCGGGTCCGGCAATCCCGGTCTCGGGAGGTTGGTCGGATCTATAGGCGCTCAGGGTGGAGGGGAGCCGGGAGAGGGAGGAAGATCCGGGGTCTCCCGAAGCTGACGCTCGCCTAGACTCTCACCCAGCCCCATCCGGGCCCCAAGGCGTCGCCGCCACGCGGGACCCCCCCCTCTGTCCAGCTCCGAGTCGATCCGACCGCGCCGAAACGAGAGGAGAACCATTTTAATCGAAGAAACTCCCACCAGGCTTTTTGGTTTTGGCCCGGGTGGCATCTCCTGCGTTGGGGACAAATTTAAAAAACGGAACTTCCGGACCTTCATGCCCGGACGGCGGAGGTGCGTGTTATGGGGATGGCCTTCGAGTATCACGTGGTCGGGGAGCTGATGGGGGTCTCCCCGGATAGGCTCTCTGACGTCGACTTCCTGTCCGACGTGTTGGTCAGATCGGTCTCGGAATCCGGTCTGACCCTGTTCGACGTTTACGTCCATCCCCACGATGGGGGTGGTCTAATCGCAGTGGCGATAATAGGGGAGTCCCACGTGGCAGTGACCACGTGGCCCGAGATCGGGAGAGCCTCCGTTGAGGTCTCATCCTGCAAGGACGCCGAGAGCACTTGGGAGGTCTTCAGGATGATAAGGGACATGCTCTCCCCAAGGGAGAGCTACTCCCTGGAGCTCAGGAGCGGGGTGTCCCTAATGGAGCAGGTCAGGGGTGGTCTCTTTTAGCTGGGCCCCGCGCCCAGCCCTCACCGCCCTGACCTAGGTATGAACCTGACGACCCCCATCCCGTGCTGGCGGCCGGATCCCAGCCCCACTATCTCGGCTAGCCTGAGGAGCCTTGCGACCCAGGCGGCCATGAACTCGTGCTCCTCCTTGGTCCAGGACGGGTGGTCTATTATCTTGTAGTTCGCCCAGCCGACGAACCCCACCAGGTCTCCGCCCTCGAACCTGGCCGGGATGACTGTGCATATGCTGTGTCCGGTCTCCACCACGCTCAGATCCGCCCAAGAGGCGATCTCACCCGGGTTGACGTCGTCGGAACCGATAAGCCTGTTCCACACCCTCGCCATCCTGGGGAGCATTATCGCGGCTATCGGGAAGAGTCTGCAGTAGGGGGTGCTGGCCCTCCTGAACGACGTTGGCGTCAGGAACCTCAACCTGAACGACCTCGGCGGGTTCCTGCCCAGGGGGGGGACTCCCACCTCCCGGGACCTCACCCCGCCGACCTCGAAGACCACGTCCCCCACCCTCATGGAGGGCTTCCTGCCGAGCCAGGACCTCATTATCTCCGATATCTTGCGGCTGTCGGACGTGATCCTGATCCTCATCTCCATCCCCCTAGTCACCGGGATGGATCTGTCCCCGCACCCGATCGACGGCCGCTCCCCGTCAAACGGCGGGGTCACGACCAGGTTAGAGTAGGCCCCGGAGGTCTTCAGGCTCCTGGAGGTCAGCGGATCCACCGAGTCCAGAGCGTGGAGGAGAATCCTCCTGAAGGGTCCCCCCGATATGGGGAGCTCCCCCTCACCACCCGAGATCAGGATTACCTCCAGCACGTGGAACGTGAAGTCCCCTTTCATCTCAGACCACTCCTCGGACCGGCATCGGCCCCCCGCGGCCTGATCGGGATCCCTTTTTATCCTGAACCCCTGCCGAGCCGAGATGTCGGCCGACGTCTACAGGTACATCCTGTTGGTCGGGCTGCCCGGATCGGGGAAGGACGCCGCCGCCGGCCTGATATCCAGGGAGTTCGGTCACTTCCCGATAAGGATGAGCGACCTGGTTCGGCTCGAGGTCGAGAAGTCCGGCCTTGAGGTCACTAGGGAGACCCTGAGGGACGTGGGCTCCGCCCTCCGGAGCAGGATGGGGCCGGCCGCCGTCGCCAAGATGGTCCTCGAGAGGATCAGGTCCCTGGAGGGGGAGGGCGTGGAGAGGTTCGTCGTCAACGGCATAAGGAACCCGGAGGAGGTGGACGAGTTCAGGGCCGCCCTGGGAGACGAGGCCGTGGTGGTAGGCCTGGTGGCCCCGAGGAGGGCCAGATTCCTGAGGCTCCTCGGGAGGGGCCGGGAGGGATTCGACCCGGCCAGCTGGGCGAAGTTCGTCGCGGAGGACCGGGAGGAGATAGAGAGGTTCAACCTGGGAAACGCCCTCGCCCTGGCCGACGTCTTCGTAAACAACGACTCGGACGTCGAGACCTTCAGGGAGAGGCTGTTCAGGGCCGTCCGGAGGGTCAGCTGACGCTCCTCCACCTGAGCCCCAACTCTTCGGCCGTCGAGTAGGCGGCGAGCATCTCCTCCGGGTCCGGCCTCCTGGCTATCTCCGGATATCCGCCGGCCCTGTACTCCGGCCGATACTGTCCCATCACGTTGACGAGGGCCCCGGGCGTGTTCTCGGCCAGCCACCTAAGTATGGGCACCGTGCAGCACCTCACGTGTCCCGGCATCACCAGGTGCCTCACCACCATCTCTGGCCAGAACCTATAGGCAGCCGAGATGTTCCTGGAGACTACCTCCCTGTACCTGGGGACTCCACTGTATCTGAGGGCGTGCCCGTCGTCCCAGTACTTGAAGTCCGGGAGCCACAGGTCGACCACCCCGAGGAGGAGTTCGGTGGCCCTCTCCGACATGTACATGTTGGAGTTCCACACCACCGGGACGCCCACACGGATCGACCTGAGGGCCCTCAGAATGGAGGGGATGTTGGGCGTCGGCTCCCCCCCGACCAGGTTCACGTTCCTCGCCCCGGCGGCCCTGAGCCTCCCGGCGATGGAGGCGATCTCCCGGGCCGGGGTCTCCACCCCAGAATCCGGGCTTTGAGATATGTCCCAGTTCTGACAGAAGACGCACCTGAAGTTGCATCCCGAGAAGAAGATGGTCCCGGAGGGCGATATTGGGGGCTCCTCGCCCATGTGGATGAAGGCCGAGGCTACCTTGGGAGTCGGCCCCACCCCGCAGACCCCCCTCTCCCCGCCGGGGCGGTTCACCCCGCAGGACCACTCGCACAGGGAGCACTCCTCGGAGAGCCTCTCGGCGAGCCAGACCTTGAGGTCCAAGAGGCTGAAATCTACACCCACCTCCCTACCGCCGACCCTCCCGCGCGCCCAGTCCCCCATCAGGCGATCCCTCAGCTCCCCTATCGCCTCTCCGTGGATCTCCCAGCCATCCTCAACGTCTCTGGGCCTGTCGACCTCGATGGACGAGGCCAACAAGAACTGGGCGTCGGCGCCTCCCTCCGCCACCTCCATGTACCTCGGGATGGACTCCCGCACCTCATCCTCCATCTCCGTGGGAATGGGATCAGGCCTCCCGGATCCGAGGCGCAACGGCGCACCACCCGAAGATCTCGGGGGAAGGACTCGGGGGCGGCCCGCGTCCGGACGGCGGACAACCCCGAGGGCCGCCCGGCGGTTCGGAGCTCACCGCATCCCATGCTCCGTGGGCGCGGCGAAGGGGCCGACAGAGGGCCCCCCTCTCCCCCAAAGGGGGCGAAGGTCGTCAGCCCTCCGAGGACGGCCGAGGCCCCAAGCTCCGCCGGGCGGCGTGCTACCATGGGGATTGCCGGTAATAAACTCTTCGCAGGCGTGGCAAGGTCAAAAAAACTAATATGACCGGGCTGCCCGACCCCCGCCGGTGGTGTCCTCCTGCTGCTCGACAGGACCAGGTTCGGCCCCGCGGGATTCCCCCTGGTGTGCTCCAGGGAATCCGCCTTCTCCTGCCTGAGGGAGATGGGGTTGGATGCCATGGAGTACCAGGCGGTCAGGGCGGTCCCGAGGAGGCTGGACAGGCTGGCGGCCATCGCCAGGCGTGCCGCCGCCAACGACATAAGGATGAGCCTGCACGGCCCCTACGCCATAAACTTGGCCTCGAGGGAGGAAAATAAGATTGAGGCCAGCGTGGAGAGGCTAATCGCCGCGGCCAGGGCGGCTGACGCCCTCGGGGCTGGACACGTCACCTTCCACCCGGGGTACTACTCCGGCAGGCCCCCAGAGGAGGCCCTGAGGATGGCGATGTCAGCCCTCTCTCGGGCGGTTCGGGAGGCCAGGGACGATGGGATCAGGGCGGAATTCGGTCCGGAGACCACCGGCAAGCCATCCCAGCTCGGCTCCCTGGACGAGGTCCTCAGGATGGCCGAGGAGGTGGACGGAGTCTGGCCGACCATAGACTTCGCCCACATACACGCCAGGGAGGGGAGGTCCATCTCCGGAAGGTCGGACTACGCCAGGATCTTGGACCTCATAGAGGACAGGCTCGGGACCCTGGACGGCCTGGTGATCCACTTCACGGAGGTGGAGGTCACATCGTCCGGCGTAGGCGAGAGGCGGCACCACGAACTGGGAACCGGGTACGGTCCGCCGTTCGATCCCCTGGCCGAGGAGATGGCCTCCAGGGGGGTGAGATGGCTCGTGATATCCGAGAGTCCGAACCTGGAGGCGGACGCCCTGAAGATGAGGGAGGCTTACGAGAGGGCGCGGCGCCGATAGCCTGGGAACTTTTTTAAATGGGGGCATCCCGTCCAACGGGCCGGGCTCGATCCTCGCTCGCGCCCCGGTGGTGTAGCCCGGCCAGCATAGGAGCCTGTCGAGCTCCAGACCCGGGTTCGAATCCCGGCCGGGGCGCTCTCCCCTTCTGGTTTGCCGGCCGAACCTCCGTCAACTCCTCATGACCCTGCTCGCCCTGCTCAGGATGAGTCGACCGATGGAGGTCCTCTCCATCCCCCTCTTGACCACCGCGTCCGCCGCCTCCTCCAGCTCCTCCGGCGTCATGGTTCCCACGACCTCGATCACCATGCTCCTGACGGAGTCGTGCTCCTCTGCGACCAGCAGCAGGTCCTCGTCCGCGTAGGAGAGGCCCTCTCTTATCAACTCAGTTACCGGCCCCCTGTAACCCTCCTCGAAGATGAGTTCCGCCGCCTCCTCGAAGTGGAACCTCACGACGGCCCAGAAGTCGGCCGCCTCTGAGGGGGCATCCGTCTCCCCGGCCATAATCGAGTCCAACCTATATCGGATCTCTTCCCTCATGTCGGAGCCCATCGTCCCGACTTCCGCGGCACGGCATATAAAACGCCGGCCGCGATCAGGCGAGCTTTATCGCGCGCACCCTGATCTCGTCGTACTCGTCCCCGGAGACGATGCACTTGGTCTCTTCCGCTATGGTGGGCTCTCCGAAGACTCCTCCTATGAATCCGGCCAGGACCCCCCTTATGTACTGGCTGTAGGGTCCCCTGGCTCCCCTGATCTTCCCCATCTCGCATTCCAAGGAGCCGGTTATCCTGACGGTGGCCCTCTCATCCCCCTCGTCGTACTCTACCAGCTCGAAGGATCTGATCCAGTTCATGGCCCTTATTATGGAGAGGGCGGCCTCCACGAGATCCCTGCCCCTCAACCCCGTCTTCTCCTCCCAGAAGGGTTGAACCGCGTTCCCCGCACCGTACCCCATGTGGTACAGGAAGGCCTCCCCCGCCGCGCCCCACTGAGACCTGACCGATTCGAGCAGCCTGTAGAACCACTCCCACCTCATCACCGAGGCGGGCATCCCCAACACCGTGAATCCGGGGCTCAGGTCGTTGATCACGATGCCGCCGGCCCTCATCCCGCCGACGTCCACCTCGACGACCCCGGGGGTGGACCTCAACTTCCCCAGCAGGTCGACCAGGTCCATCCTTACCTCGGACAGGTCGGCGAAGAACACCCACTCCCCCTCGTCCTCCCCAGGTTCGGCCGAGTGGGCGCCGTTCAGCACGTTAACCCCGGCCTCCTGGAGGATCGAGGCCACCTCCGCTATCGCCCCGGGCCTGTTCACCATCCTGACCCTGAAGGCCCTCACGTCCCTCAATCCCTTGCCTCTCGCCAGCAGCGGGAACTCCACCAACGGCCCTCACCTCATGGGCCCTATTACCTCGAATCCGCGTTCCGTTATGGCCACCCTGTAGTACTCCCTCCTGTGGTCGGAGAGCCTGAGCTTGACCACCGTCATCCTAGTCACCAGGCCTCCCCCCGACGGGACGTGCTCCAATATAATCAGCCCGTCCGCCACGAATTCCTCCACCCCGACGCCCGCGGCCCCCCCGAGCATGGGTATCTCGGAGAGGAATATCCCCAGCATCTCCCTGTTGTGGACCATCCTCGCCAGCGTAACCACGACGGACCTTACCTCCCTGGGAGTCAGGAACTGTGTGAGGGCAGATATGCTGTCGACCACCAGGACCCTGGGGCTGAAGACCTCCACCTCCCCGAATATCCTCTCCAGGACCCTCTTGGTGTAGACCGGGTCGCCCACCCCCGGGGGAAGCTCCTCGAACCTGACCATCCCCTCCCTCTCGTACTCACCAAAATCCATGTTCAGGGTCCTGAAGAACAGCTTTATGTGCTCGGCGGGATCGGTCAGGGTCAGGTAGACCGCCTTCTCGCCGCGGCTCACCGCCCGATAGGCGATCTGCCCGGCCAGGGTGGTCTTCCCCGTGCCGGGATGACCCGCCACCAGGAGCACGGTGGGCAGGGGGATCCCCCCGCCGAGGACCTCGTCTAGACCGGGCACCCCGGTGGAGAACCTCGGGATCTGAGAACCCATGGCATCCTCCGGGAGCTCCGGTCTCCACATTTAAAAAATGACGACGCTCACAGGGTCTTTCTATTCCCACCAATCGCTTTAATGTTAAACTCGGGAGAGAACTCCCCCCCGGATCTCCCCAGGCCCAGTACCCTGGGGAAGAGGGAGGCCATGGCGGCCACGTACTCCTTGGGGTTGGATCCCTCATTGATCATTGCCAGGAGGCCGACCGACCTCTCCCTGGCCTCGGATGAGATCAACCTGACGAGTCTGTAGGTCTCCGCGAATCCGACTAGGAGTACCAGGTCCGTCAGGTCGTCCATCAGTATCACGGCCCCTGGTCCGAGGAGCGACATGACCTCCGAGACCTTCGCCGCTATCAGCACCGGGTCGGCCGGCACCGTTTCGTACCCGGCCTCCCGGGTGGGCCTCGCGCCTCCCACCGTTATCGCTACGAGGGCGTCTGCCGCGTCTCGGAGTCTCTCCCAGAGTGCGGAACTCCTCCTGGAGACGAGACCCAGCTTGGCGCCTCTACCGACGATCTCGCCGACGATAGAGGTCACGAGGTCCACCGCCCCGTCCCTCTCGCCGTAGATCAGCAGCGCGGCGTCTCCCCGAGAGATAAGTCCCACCGTCAACGGACTCCCCACTCCCTCCGATCGGGCGGCCGAAGCCGGGGCCTAAGGTCGACGCAAATAAAAATATCGGCGACTAGGGACGGAGTATCTCCACCCTCAATCCCGCCTCTCTGATCCGGGCCACCAGCGCCTCCAGATCCCTCTGTCCGATAAGCCTTGCGCCCGCGGCGTGCCGATGTCCCCCCCCGCCGAACGACCTCGCCAGCTCAAGGGCCGTTACGTCGGATCCTCCCCTCGATCTGAGCGACACCCTGTAGGCTTCTCCGGAAGACGGCCCTATGGTCCCGATCAGGTCGGCCGCCCCGGTCAAAGTCGACAGGGCCACGACCCCCAGGTATCCCGGCGCATCCCTCAGGTCTACCAGGATGGCCGTTCCGTCTCCCTCTCCGCGGAATCTGATCTTCTCCACCCTGGAGAGCAGGTCTCCGGCCTCGGATCTTATGATCTCAAGCTCCTTCTTTATGGTCGGGAGACCCACAAGGTCCCCCTCTTCGGCGGGTCGGACCCTGAGGATCTCATCCACCACCCTGGACAGGCGCGTCCGCCTGGTCCGAAAGATGCGCTTCACGGCCGCCGCGAACCTGGCCCCCTCCATCCCGAGCTCTCCGGAGTCCACCCTTGACGTGAGTTCCACCGTAGCCCCCATGCCCGGATGCTCGTCCGGCTCGCTCCTCATCAACAGCTCTGCCGCGGATCGGGCGTTCGGATCCACCACCTCCAGCCTCGCCCGCGACGTCCCCCGCCGCCGGTGGGGGTGGTGATCCACCCAGACCTCGGCCCCTCCCCGAGGCAGTGGGAGATCCAGCACGGCGCCCCATTCCCTCTCAGAGACGAGGGCCTCGCTCGGGGCGGCGAAGCTCACCCTGACGTCCTCGATCGACTGGACCAGCAGGGCCGCCGACACGAGCCCGTCCAGGTCCTCCCCGTGCGTCAAGATCTTGAGGGGAGGTCCCCGGCCTGACGACCTGAGGAACTCGGAGGGGCCGACCATCGGGCGCGCCGTCGGCGGCGAGTTCATAACTGTTGGGCTCGCCCACAGGCGGGATGGGCAGGAAGGTCCTGGTCGCCGGAACCTTCGACATCGTGCACCCCGGACACGTGAGGATGCTCTCCAGCGCAAAGAGGATGGCGGGCCCCGACGGGGAGCTGGTGGTCGTCGTGGCGCGGGATTCCAACGTCAGGCGCTTCAAGGGCAGGGATCCCATCCTGCCGGAGGAGGAGAGGCTGTTTGTGGTGTCGAGCCTGAAGCCCGTCGACAGGGCCATACTCGGAGATCCAAACGACCCCATCAACTCCGTCCTCAGGGAGAAACCCGACGTGATCGCCCTAGGCTACGATCAGTGGCCCGACGAGGGGGAGCTGGAGCGCAGACTCAGGGAGGCCGGGCTGCGCGCGTCGATCGTGAGGCTCCCGAAGTTCCCCTGCGAGCACGACTCGACGACCGACATAGTGGAGAGGATCGTCAGGATATTCTGCAAAGATTCCAGATAATTGAAAAAAAGGATGAATTATCCGGAAATTGTGTCGAATATGGGAGACCAGAAGCGATATATACCGGATCTCCCCCGCCGCCGGGGGGCGCCGGCGGCCTTCTGCGGCATCCCTCGCGCCGGCGGCCCGGCGCCCCCGCCCAGACGCGCCCACCTTTTTTATCGCGGGGGGCCGGGCTCCGCGGGCACAGGAGGTGTAGGTCCGACTTGGGCAGGTGGATAGTGGCCAGCGCCTGGCCCTACGCGTATTCCATCCCCCACCTGGGGAACCTCATAGGGGCGCCCCTCTCGGCCGACGTCTTCGCCAGGTTCCTCAGGAAGATGGGGGAGGAGGTGGTCTTCGTCTCGGGAAGCGACGAACACGGGACTCCCATAGAGGCGGAGGCGCGGAGGAGGGGGATACATCCGAGGGAGCTCACGGACGAGATGCACGAGAGGCTCAGGGACCTGTTCCGGAGGTTCGGCATAAGCTACGACAATTACACCCGGACCGAGAGTCCCGTGCACGTCGACTTCGTCAGGGACTTCTACTCCAAGGTCTACGACAACGGGTACGTCTTCGAGAGGGAGGTGGAGCAGCTCTACTGCCCGAACTGTCGGATGTTCCTCCCGGACAGGTTCGTCACCGGGACCTGCCCATACTGCGGCAATCCGTCCGCCTACGGGGATCAGTGCGACAGGTGCGGGAAGCTCCTGAAGCCGACCGACCTGATAGGCCCCAGGTGCGTCTTCTGCGGATCGACCCCGGTGCTGAGGAGGACCAAGCACTGGTTCTTCGACCTCCCCAGGTTCGCCGGCCCCCTCGAGGATTACGTGTCGGGGAACGAACGCCTCCCGGACAACGCGAGGAACATGTCCCTCGCCATGATAAGGGAGGGGCTGGAGCCCAGGTCGCTCACCAGGGACAACTCCTGGGGAATCCCCGCCCCCTTCCCGGGGGCCGAGGGAAAGACCATATACGTCTGGATGGAGGCGGTGCTGGGCTACGTCTCCGCCGTCAGGGAGTGGGCCGAGGAGGCGGGGGATCCCGCCGCCTTCGACACGTACTGGAAGTCGCCCGACACCAGGGCGGTCTACTTCATAGGGAAGGACAACATCCCCTTCCACGTGATAATACTCCCGGCCCTCCTGATGGCCAGCGGCGAGGGGTACGTCCTCCCCTACAACGTGGCCTCGACCGAGTTCCTCATGTACGAGGGGATGAAGTTCTCCAAGTCGAAGGGGGTGGGGATATGGATGGACGAGGCGCTGGATCTCCTGGAGCCCGACTACTGGAGGTACTACCTGCTGGCGACCAGGCCCGAGAGGAAGGACGCCAACTTCAGCTGGTCCGACTTCGAGGAGAAGATAAACGGCGAGCTCAACGACGTCCTGGGGAACTTCGTCCACAGGGTGCTCACCTTCGTGAGGTCCAGGTTCGGCGGGGTGGTCCCGGACGGCGAGATCGATGGGGAATCCTCGGAGACCCTGGCCGAGGCCAGGTCCCACGCTGAGAGGTCCCTGGAGGAGATGAAGGGTTTCAGAATGAGGAGATCCCTCCAGGAGGTCATGGAGGTGGCCAGGATCGGGAACAGGTACCTCAACTCCAGGGCCCCCTGGGACCAGATCCGGGTGGACAGGGAGGCGGCCGCCGCGACCATCAGGACGGCCGTCTCCATGGTTAAGATGCTGTCCGTCTTCATAGAGCCCTTCCTGCCCTTCTCCGCCGAGAAGATCTGGGGCATGCTGGCCCTGGACGGGGACGTCCACAGGGTGACCTACGGTGAGGCCTTCAACCCGGTGCCCGGGGGGCACGAGATAGGGGAGCCGAGGCCCCTCTTCTCCAAGGTCTCGAGGGAGGACCTCATCGCCAGGCTAGAGGAGATCAGGAGGGATCGGGGTTAGCGGTTGGGGCCGGCCGCCGGCGCCCCTCAGTCCCCCTCCCCTCCCCCGCTCTCCTGGGCCCTGTGGACGACCACCCTGAAGCTCACCGTGGACTTGGCTATCGGGTGGCCCGGGGCGCCGACCACCAGCTTAACCTCCTCGGTCCAATTTCTGAACGCCTTCACCGTGTAGTTCATCTCGGCGTAGCCGTCCGCGTCCGTCTTACCCGGATCTGGGCTGAACCACCCCAGCCCGGCCCTCTTCATGCCCGAGACGGGCCACACCCTGGCCCCCCCGACGGGCCTCCCCAGCTCGTTGAGCACCCTCACCCTCAGGACGACCGTCACGTTGGGCGCCGTGCTTATGTTGGTCGAGTTCGGTCCCAGCGTGACGTTCACCTCCTCGGGGGTGACCGACGCCTCGACCGAGAGATTCCCACCGTAGTACACCGTGAACGGCTCGTCGACCGTGACGTCCCTTCCAGCCAGGGTGGCGGTCACCCTGACGACGTGCAGTCCAACGGAGTACCTGCCCTCGAGCGCGGTCAGCCTCAGGATTCCCCGACTCCCGTTGAGGTGGAAGCTCTCTATCTCCCTGAGCTGCGGGCCCTGCAGCACGTGGACGGTGACGTCAGAGGCCTCGGATGGTGCGTTGACCGAGACGGTGAAGTTTCCGTTGAGGGGGACGTTCCTCGGGTCCACGGCCACGGATACCGGCGGGGGGGCCCACAGGAATCGGGGCATCACCAGCAGCAGTACTCCGAGACCGACTGCCAGGGCCAGCGAGGCGTACAGCTTAATGTCTCTTCCCTCAGCGCCTTCCCGCAATCCAGATCGCCGATCCTGGGGGGCCCTATACATTAAGCTTGCCCCCTCCCATGCTTATTTATCTCCCCTCCCCCCTGCCCGGGAGCGACTTGAAGAGGCTATCCCCCAAGTACCAGGGAAGGCTGGAGTTCCTGGAGTCACCCAGGTACATACTCTTCGGTCCCGGGGCCATCGAGAAGTCGGCCGAGACCCTGATGGCGCTGGGAATCTCCGGCAAGGCCCTCATAGTGACCGGCGGTCCGAAGACCGAGAAGATAGCGTGGAAGCTGGGCGAGGCCCTGGAGCAGGAGGGTCACCCCTTCCACCTGTTCAGGATAGGGGAGGGGGAGCCCACCCCGAGGGTCGTAGAGGGGGCCGCGGAGGCGGCCAGGAGGGAGGGCTGCTCCTTCGTCGTGGCCGTGGGAGGGGGCAGGGCGCTCGACGTCGGCAAGCTGGCCAGCCACTGGGTCGGGATGAAGTACCTCTCCGTCCCCACCTCCGCCAGCCACGACGGAATGGCCTCCCCCTCCGTCGGTTTCCTGCTGTCCCGCGCCGTCTCGGAGTACAGGGGGCCCGAGTGGGCCAGGCCGGAGTCGCCGACCGCCGTCATAGCAGACACGGAGGTCATAAAGAACGCCCCCGACTGGACCATGAGGGCCGGTTTCGGGGACTTGATCGCCAAGTTCACCGCGGTTAGGGACTGGGAGCTGGCCCACAGGCTGAAGGACGAACCGTACAGCGAGTACGCGGCCTCGATGTCCCTGCTGAGCGCGCGCCTCGCCGTCGAGCACGCGGGAGACCTGAAGCCCGGGCTGGAGGAGAGCGTGAGGCTGCTGGTCAAGGCCCTGATAGGGAGCGGCGTGGCCATAAGCATAGCGGGATCCAGCAGGCCGGCCAGCGGGAGCGAGCACCTGTTCAGCCACGCGATAGACCTCCTATCTCAGCGGGAAGGAGTCTCCAGGGCACCTCACGGTATACAGTGCGGCCTGGGGGCCATCATGATGGCATACCTCCAGGGTCAGGACTGGAGGATGATAAGATCGAAGCTCGAGGAGGCGGGCGCCCCGATCACCGCGCGGGAGGCGGGCCTCGACCCGGAGGTCGTCGTTAGGGCCCTTACCCTGGCCCACAGGGTGAGGGACAGGTACACCATACTGGGGGAGACGGGGCTCACAGAGAGCGCGGCCAGGAAGCTGGCCGAGAGGACCGGGGTCATATGAGGCCCGCCGCCTTGAGGATCGCCAGCCTGGGGAGGATCGGCGCGGCGAGCATGGCCGCCCCGGCCGCGGAGCACCTGGGGCCGGCCGCCCTCCTGACGAGGGCTCCGGCCGCGAGGGCGCCTCCGATCCAGCCGACGTCCGACAGTATCAGGGCAGCCCTCATCGCGGGCGGGCCGGCCGCGAAGGCCAGGACGATCGGAGAAGGGGAATCCTCCACCACCCCGGGGGAGAGGGCCAGGGCCGCGAGGGCCGCCGCGCTGGCCGCCCCTGGAATCGCCAGCGCAATGCCCATGGAGGCCAAGATTCTCTTCCAGGTGGAACCCCACCTCAGCCCGCCGTCGGCGCCCTCCCCAACCACGAGCCCGGCGAGGAGGACGGCGGCGCCCTCAGCCCCGGCGGCCGCGGCCCAGGCCCCCGGGCTCCAGCCTGTCTCCAGCGCCATGGCCCTCCAGGCCAGAGCCCCCCGGAACGCCCCCAGCGCCAGGATCGAAACGGCGGCCAGGGTCGGCGTCCTCCACGTGGCCGTACCAGCCTCTATCCTCTCTATCTCGGCCTCCAGGGCATCCAACAACCTCAAGAGTAGTACCTCCCGCTCCTCCTGGCCTCCTGATCCAACTTCGACCCTGGCTTGTTGACCTTGGGCCTCCCACTCTCCGGATCCCTCCTTATGGTTATCCCCACGTCCCTCAGGAAGTCGTTCATACCCTTGCCCATGTCGATCGGGCCGGAGGCCTCTCCCCTGACTCCCGGGACGCCCCTGAAGACCATGACCCTGCTGGCCAGGGCCTCTATCGTAACTATGTCGTGCTCCACGACGAGCGCGGCCTTCCTCTCGCCCTCCACCCTCCTCCTTATCGCCTTGGCCGCGGCCATCCTCATCTCGACGTCCAGGAAGGCGCTAGGCTCGTCTATCAGGTACAGGTCGGCCTCCATCCCCAGGACCGAGGCCAGCGCGACCCTCTGGAGCTCCCCCCCGCTGAGGTCCCCCACCATCCTGTCCATGAGCCCCTCCAGCCCCAGCCTCCTGATCACCTCAACCCTGAAGAAGCTGGAGGAGAAGTTGGCCCCCACGGCAGACCTGATCAGCTCGGCCACGGTCCCGCCGTAATCGGACCTGACGTGTTGGGGCTTGTAGGCGATCTTCAGTCCCCCAGATGATATCTCCCCCTCGGCCGGCCTCAGCTCCCCGGCGAGCAGCCTGACGAAGGTGGTCTTACCTATTCCGTTCGGCCCCAGCGCGGCGACGACCTCCCCCTCCCTAAGCTCCCCCGGACCAACAGAGAGCTCGAATCCCCCGTCGTAGGAGAACCTGAGCTCGGTGAACGACGTCAAGACCTCCCCGACCGGCTCCCCCCCGCCGGCCCTGGACAGGAACATTATAGAGTCCTCCCTGAACCTGACGTTGTCTTCTGGCACGTATCCCTCCAGGAAGATGTTTATCCCCTCCCCCACCCCATGGGGGAAGCTGACTATCCCGAACACCCCCGGCCGCCCGTACAGCACGTGTATCAGGTCGCTCATGTAGTCCAGCATGGCCAGATCGTGCTCCACCACCAGGACCGCCGCCCCCATCTCTGGGAGTCGCCTTATGAGTTTCGACGCCCTGATCCTCTGGTAGACGTCCAGGTAGTTGCAGGGCTCGTCGAAGAAGTAGACGTCGGCGTCCTTGGAGTAGGCGGCCGCGAGGGCGACCCTCTGGAGCTCCCCCCCGCTGAGGTCCCCCACCATCCTGTCCATGAGCCCCTCCAGCCCCAGGACGGAGGCAGCCTCGTCGACCCTCCCCGTCTCATCAGCGCCCTCCAGAGCCTCCCTGACGGTCCCCCTGACAACCTTTGGTATGAGATCGATCCTCTCCGGCTTCCTGACGACCCTCACCTCTCCGCGCGAGAGTCGCCTCAGGTAGTCCTGCAGCTCCGATCCCCCGAACCTATCTAGGATCTCCTCCCAGTCCGGTTCCCCCTCCTCGTCCGTTCCCACCGCGCCCAGGTTGGGCCTCAGGTCCCCCGAGAGTATCCTCACGACCGTGGTCTTGCCCACCCCGTTGGGCCCCACGAGGCCCACCACAGATCCCCTCCTGACCAGGGGCAGCCTGTACAGCACGAAGCCGTTCGGCCCGTACCTGTGTATCTCCTCCCCCTCGACCGGCGCTGGGAGGTTCACCACGGATATGGCGGAGAAAGGACACCTCTTGACGCAGATGCCGCACCCGACGCACAGGTCCTCGTCTATTATCAGGAACCCGTCCTCCAGTCTTATGGTCTCTTTCTCTCCCGCCCTCACCCTGGGACAGTACTTGATGCACTCTCGACCGCACTTCTTCGGATTGCACGAGTCCCTGTCAACCACGGCGATTCTTCTCCTCTTCTGCACCATGGTCTGGGTCCTCTCCCCCCGAGGCTCCCTCCGACCCTACCTGCCAGCTCCCTTCAGCACGAAGTCCCTCCCCAGGTCGAACGCCCTCAGGTTGACCTCCAGGTACCTCTCGGGGGTCACCCTCCCCAGCGCCGCCCTGACGTCACCCTCGTCGAACGGGAGCGCCCCCATGGCCGCGGCGGCCCCGAGGACCACGACGTTGGTGGTCACGGGGTCTCCAGCCTCGGCGGCCAGCTCGGTGGCCGGTATCGGCACCAGCCTCCCCGGCCCGGCTGATCTTATCGCTTCCAGGATCTCCTCCAGCTCAGGTATCTTTCTCCCCTCGACGAACGCCGATATCGGGGGTATCATGTACGTGTTTACGATCGCGGAAGTCTTTCCACTCATGTATCCGGCGAATCTGGCCCCCTCTATTGGTTCCAGGGCTATCAGCAGGTCCAGCGTTCCGGGCATTATTAGCGGACTCCTCACGTCCCTTCCCAACCGGATCTCCGTGTGTATCGAGCCGTACCTCTGGGCCAGCCCGTGAACCTCGCTCTGGACGAACCTCATCCCTGCTTCTAGGGCCGCCGCCGTTATCACCCGGCTCGTGAAGAGTATTCCCTGACCTCCCACCCCGGCCACTATGATGTTGAACTCGTCCAGCTCATCAGACCCCATAACCATCCCTCCTCCAATCCAGGGAACCCTCTTGGGGAACTATGGCCTGAAACGGGCACACGTCGACGCACGATCCGCATCCGAAGCAGACGGCGGGATCTATCCTCACCTTCTCCCCCGTGTCCACGAAGGCCGGGCAGGCGTAGGTCTTGACGCACACGAGGCAGTGGGTGCACCTGTCCGGGTCCACCCTGTAGGGGACGATCTTCTTTCCCTCCCTCCTGAGCCTGCCAACCGTGAGCAGGGCGCACTCCCTCCTGGATATTATCACGGAGACGCCATCCCTGCCCATCGCCTCTTTGATGGCCTTCTGGGTCTCCTCGAAGTCGTACGGGTCTACGACCCAGACGTTCTCCACCCCCAGCCCCCTGACCACCCTCTCTATGTCCAGGGGGAAGGCCTCCCTGCCGAGGGCGTCCAGGTCCGTCCCCGGGTGGGGCTGATGCCCCGTCATAGCCGTGGTCCTGTTGTCCATGACCACCAGCAGGAACTTCCTCCCGTGGTGGATCGCGTTTATCAGGGCGGGTATCCCAGCGTGGAAGAATGTCGAGTCGCCTATAAGGGCCACCACCTGCCTGTCCGTTGCCACGCTGAGCCCGTTGGCGAAACCGACGGAGGAACCCATGGCGTGGGTGACGTCTGCCAGCTCGAAGGGCTTCTGGAACAGGAGGGCGTAGCACCCTATGTCGTTCATGAAGGCCGCCCTGCCGGCCACCCTCTTCAGGGCGAAGCCGGTCGCCCTGTGGGGACAGGCCGGGCACATCACTGGGGGCCTGGGCGGCAGGTCGATCCCGGCGCCGGTCCCTCGAGACGGGGGGCTGAACTCGACCCCGGCGGCCTCGGCCACGGCGGCCGTCACCGAGACCGGGTCCAGCTCCCCGACCCGGGGCAGGTGACCCGAGAACTTGCCCACTATCCTCAGGTCGGGATTGGCCTCCTTGGCCAGCCTGGCCGCGTCCGCCTCCAGCACCGGTTCCAGCTCCTCCACCACCAGCAGCGTGTCGACCTCCCTCAGGAAGTCTGAGATCCTCCCCTCGGGAAGGGGGTTCGTCATCCCGAGCTTCATTATCTGGGCCTCCACCCCGAGTCTCCTGACCGCCTCCCACACGTAGTTGTAGGATACCCCGGAGGTCATTATTCCCAACTCAGCGCCTGGCTGTCCCTCAACCCTCAGGAATTCCCCCCCCTCCGCGACCTCCTCCCTTATCCTCGAGAGCTTCTCGAGCAGCTCCCTGTGGTGCGCCCTGGCGAGTCTGCCGACCTGGACGTACCTCCTCGGCGGATCCGGGGAGAACCTCCCCTTCCCCCTCCTCTCCCTGATCGGGCCGAGCACGACCGGCGCCCTCACGTGGCTGACCCTGGTGGTGGTCCTGAGGGCGAACGGGAGGCCGTACTCCTCAGACAGGTCGAAGGCCGATCTGGTAAAATCCTTGGCCTCTTGAGGGTCGGCTGGCTCCACGGTGGGCAGGTTGATGGCCCTCAGCAGAAGCCTGTTGTCCTGCTCGTTCTGGCTGCTGTGGGCGTGGGGATCGTCGGCAGAGACGAACACCATCCCGCCAACTACCCCGGCGTAGGCCAGGGTGAACACGGCGTCCGCCGCCACGTTGACGCCGACGTGTTTCATGAATGCCATCGACCTGAGCCCGGACCACGCGGCCGCCGCGGCCACCTCGGTGGCGACCTTCTCGTTGGCGGCCCACTCGAAGTGGAATCCCACCTCCCTGGCCGCCGCCGAGAGGGCCTCACCGATCTCCGTGCTGGGCGTCCCCGGATAGGCGGCGGCCACGTCCAAGCCGGCCTCTATGGCCCCCCTCGCTATGGCCTCGTTTCCTAGGAGGACCTCCAATTTACCCGGCTCCGACAACAGTCCCAAGCAGGATCCCCCTCCCCTCTCTCGGATAAATAGTTTAAAATTGATACCCACCGTTCGGACCGCCGAGTTCCTCGCGGACCGTCCGGTACGCCCCGTCTCCGACGTGGTGTAGGTTCTTGACGCTCTTTCCCCTCTTCCTCAGCTCCCGCGCCGGTCTCAGAGTTCTGCCAACGCACACCGGCGCCAGGTACCTCTCATCCCTGACCACCACGAGCCCTCCCTCCCTGGGGTCGCCCTCCACCCCGACTATCCCCGGGCCCATCACGTCGGCCCCGTTGGCCAAGAACCTGACGGCCCCCTCGTCCACAATCACGGATGGGAGGCCCACCGAGGGATCTCTGAGCGTTCCCAGGAAGGGGACCACCTCTCCGTCCGGGAGCTGCACCAGGATCGGCCTCCCCTCGTGGAACAGAACCCTCCCCACTCCTCCCCTCTCACCGTACTCGACCGCCATGAGTGATCTCTTCTCCATCCCCTCCGGGATCACCTCTCTCAAACCGGGCTCGGCCGAGATCAGGCCTCTGATGATCTCCCTGGTCTCCCTCCTGGATATGTGGTACCTCTTTCTGCTTGGGGACATCGCGCCCCGGTCCGCCGGGAGCTTTAAATCGCAGCCCGTCCCGTGGGACCCGGAATGAAGCTGAGTCTCCTGGACGTTCTCTTCTGCCCCGGCTGCGGGGCCTCCCCGCTGGCCATAGAGGTGATATCGGAGGAGCGGATCGAAGTTTCAGGTAAGGTCCCCGTTCCGGTCTGCGAGAGGTACTGCGCCGCCACGGGCGGTCCGCCGGGGCCAAGTTCCCCCTGCGTCGAGTGCCTTGGCAGGGAGATCCTGGCGGCCGAGCTGACATGCCCCTCGTGCGGCTCCAGGTTCGGGGTCGACGGGGGGGTGCCCCTCCTCCCTCCCCCGGCCGGGGAAGATTTTTTAGTCGGGGGTCGGTGAATCGACCGTCGGGCCGTAGCTCAGTGGTACGCCTGTCGGCGCACCAGAGAGCGGCCGGCTGTAGTGGGGCTGCCCTGGGCGTCCCCGTCGGCGGTCCGCTCCGACACGCGGATACCGGCAGGTCCCGGGTTCGAATCCCGGCGGCCCGACCAAATCTCACCTCAGAAGTCTGTTCAAAATCGAGGGAAGGTCTGAAAGCCTCTCAACGACCGCGTCGGCCCTGGGATCTCCTTCACCTTTGGCGGGGACGTGGACGGCCATCATCCCGACGGCCTTGGCCCCGGCCACGTCTGCCTCC
The DNA here is from genome assembly GCA_027491915.1 of Thermoproteota archaeon. GTDB lineage: Archaea > Korarchaeota > Korarchaeia > Korarchaeales > Korarchaeaceae > JAOZGC01. The sequence continues at coordinate 45,749 of JAOZGC010000001.1, forward strand.
GGATCGTCTCCGATCATCACGCTCTCCCAAGGTTCGCTCTCGGTGAGCTCCAGGGCCCTCCTGAAGATCTCCGGGTGGGGCTTGGCGTATCCGACCTCGCCCGAGGCGACGACCCCATCGAGGAGATCCAGCACCCCCTCCTCCTCGAGCTTCCTCGACACCATCTCCCCAGACCTGGAGTTCGCCACCACGGCCCCCCTCAGGCCCAGGGAGCGGATCACCTCGAGGGCCTCCGCGGCCCCCTCCCTGAGCCTGGTCAGCCTGACGAAGGGATAGGCGTAGGCTTCCAAGTGGGCCTCCCCGACCTCCGCCTCGATCCCGAGCCCCCTCAGGAACTCCGATATCTCCTCCTCCGCGGATGCCTCCCGGAGGGTGCTCCTCCTCAGATCGTCCAGCCTCCTCCTGACCTCCCTGTATACCCTCATGGCCTCTTGGAGCCTCCCCCCGACGCTGACACCGGAGGCCTCGAGGAGAGCCCTGACCCTGGCCTCGTGGTACTCAACGTCGGGAACGGTGGGCTCTATTAGGGTCATCCAGGCGTCGAAGAGCGCCGCCCCCATCACACGTTCCCGCCCTCGGGATCGTCGGATCAAATAATTAATTGCCCCGATCCGGGCGGCCCGGGTGAGCGCCTGCCCTCGGATCACAGGTACGAGGTCCCCGTCGTCAGGCTAAGCAGGGCCCTGAGGACTCCCAGGGAGATAAGGAGGAGACTGGAGGCCCAGATTTCAAGATCCACCCTGGCGAGATTCTCCAAGGACGCCGTCGACTGCCCCGTCCTGGGGGAGAGGGTGAGCTTCTTGGTCTGCTTCGCCTGCCCCAACTACGTCAGGAGGTACCGCGGAGTCGTCCACTGCAGGGGGGATCCCCTCTCCGACTTCCCCTGACCCCGGGCCTGGTCGGAACCGGGACCAGTAGGCCGCGCCGGCGATCACCCCCAACGACGAGGCCGCCGCCAGCAGAGCGGGGCCCCAAGGCGGGACCGCCTCCCCGGGCGGACTCCCGTAAACCTTGGGGCCGGCCTCAGCCGGAGCCCGGGGCGGCCCGACCCCCAGCGGGGCGGCGCCGAACGGCTGGCCCCACCACCGAGATCCCAGGAACAGGGACCACACCCCTCCCAGGCCGACGCAGAGGAGGACCAGCCCCAACACGGCGCGCCTGAGGCCCCAGCTTGGGGATGCGGCCCGGGAGATCCACCTCCTGAGCGCGCTGATCGCCCTGCCCCTCTCCCGCGTGGTCAGTATCACCATCGCCGGGGAGCTCATCCGGTACACCTTCATCTTCCCCCTCCTCCCGGACCTCCTGCCCTCCACCGATATCAGGCCGGCCTCCAACATCTTCTCAAGGTGGTGGACGACCGTGGTGAGGGGTAGATCCAACTCTCCGGCTATCTGGCTGGCGCTCTTCGGTCCCTCGGCCAGGGAGGAGAGTATCCTCCGTCCGTTGTCGTTGGCCAGCTCGGCTCCCAGAACCGCCGCGGCCGGGTGACCTATCTCGACCACCATGGGATCGGTCAAGTCCACCCCCGGACTGGGCGGTCCGGGGCGCCTATTTAACCGGCCTGCGAGTGCTTCGACCGGCGCGGAACCAGTCGACTATGAGATCGGCGACGTCGGTCAGAGAACCCCAGACGACCGCGTCGGCCGACTCGGCGAGATCCCTCGACTTGGGCCTGAACGCCACCCTCAGTCCGACCGGCAGCGCGAACATGGAAAGGTCGTTCTCGGCGTCTCCGACGACGGCTACGGAGCCGAGGGGAACTCCGAAACTCTCCGCCGTCTCTCGGACTATCCTCCCCTTGCCCGAGAACGGGACCCTGATCTCCCACCCGACCACGACTCCGTCTCCCCCCAACTCGAGCCCGTTGACCTCGGCGAAGTCCAGCTCCACCCCGCCGAGGACCCCTCTCATCACCACGTCCAGGCCTGAGCTGACTATTCCGACGATCGTCCCCTCGGATCTGAGGCGCCTGATCGCCTCTACGGCGCCCTCCACAGGTCTGAGGGACCTCAGGGCCTCTAGGGCCGCGTCTATCCGCCTGCCGACCCAGAGTCCTACATCCCTCCTGAACCACTCGTCGTACGATATCTCCCCGGAGAGGTAGGCCTCCATGTTCGCCCGGGCCGCCTCCCAGGTACCCATGGCCTTGTGGAGGATCTCCCAGGAAACCCCCCCTTCTATGAGCGTCCCGTCCATGTCAAAGGCTACGAGGCCGGGTCTGACCCCGCCAGCCGTCATCCCCCTCCCGGGGTCTCCTCCTTGTAGGTCTCGAGTATCTCTTCCATTATGTTGCTCAGCTCGCTCAGCCCTATCATCCCCTCCAATATCGCGCAGGACCCCTCCTCCACCCCCTCCACCCTTATGAAGAACGCGCACCTCTCTCCCAGGCATTCGACCCTCCCCCCTCCTCCCCCACCAGCCGATAGGATCGGACAGATCTTGCCACTTGCCGCCGACATGGGAGTCTCCCCACCGACCCAGGAGACCTTTAATAAGGGTTGACCCGGTCGGCCGGCTCGAGAGTGGAGAGGTGCTGAATTGATGGCCCGTGCTGCGTGGGGGCTCTCCTCCTTCCTCCTCCAGCAGGGAGGGGGGGACACCTGGCTCAACTGGATAATAATGCTCCTCTTCCTGGGGGTGATGAACTACTACGCCGGGAAGCTGCAGGTCCAGGTCTGGATGAACGACATAATGAGGGCCCTGGGTCAGCTGGAGAGGTACACCTCCGAGGCCGAGAATTCCCTGATCGAGGAGGCCTCCAGGTTCGGCCTCTCGAGGCAGGAGCTCTCGAAGAGGGTGAGGGGATTCAAATCCTTCTTCGAGATAGCCCCCGTCACCCTGGACCCGGCGGGGGCCATAAGGAGGCTAGAGCACATATTGGACGTTGAGAGGGACCGCTTCAAGAGGTTCGTCAGGTCCATCGCCCCCAACGCGGACGACGACAAGCTGATGAACCTGACCGATCAGCTGGCCGGGGTGATAATGCTCGACAGGGTTTACAGGATAGTCCGGCACTACTTCCTCCTGGGGAAGAAGACCCAGAACCTGATCTACATAGCCCAGATCCAGATGATGATACCCGAGATCCTTAGGATAGCTAAGGCCTACTGGAAGTCGGCGGACGCCTTCAGGAAGGGGGTCCCGGTCGGGGACAGCGTCGGCCCCCTGGTGGCCCTGAGGCTGCTCGACGGGGCGCAGACCAGGGAGATAGCGGAGGACGTGATCTACGGGGAGGTGGACGTGGGCGGCAGGAGGGTCCTCGTCGTGAAGTCCAAGGGTCCCGGCGGAAGGCTGGGGAAGCCGGGGGAGGCGATAGGCAGGTTGGTTGACATGTTCGGCGGCAGGATCAGGGCCATCATAATGGTCGACGCGGCGGCCAAGCTAGAGGGAGAGGAGACGGGCGAGGTGGCCGAGGGGGTCGGGGCGGCCATAGGGGATCCCGGCCCCGAGAAGTGGAAGATAGAGGAGGTGGCCGCCAGGGCCGGGATCGACCTGATCTCCTTCGCCGTGAAGATGAGCCCCCTGGAGGCCCTCACCCCCATGACCAGGGAGGTCGACTCGGCTGCGGACGAGGTGATATCCAGGATAAGAGAGAGGATAGAGTCGGACTACCGCCCGGGCGACGTGGTGATAGTGGCCGGGATAGGCAACACCGTGGGGGTGGGAAACGAGATACCCCGCGGGGGGAGGGGTGACTCCGATGTCGGGGTCCGGAGAGAGGGAGCAGCGTCGTGAGGTCAGCGTGGGACACCTGGCCCTCCTCATGGCCTTGGTGATCGGCCTGGCGGCCTTCTCGATCCTCCTTATATGGCTCTCCGTGCTGGACATCAGGGCGGGCAGAGACGCCATGAACGCCTTCTTCCAATTCATCATGGGGCTGGCTGGCCTGGCCCTGGCCGGGAAGTCCCTGGCCGACATGACCAGGATGAGGCTGTCCAGCGGGGAGAAGCCCGTGGAGGTGGTTTCTGTCATCCAGTGCGTCGACTGCGGACACTCCGCCGAGAGGAACTTCTCCGATGGGGAGTACGTCGGCATGCTGACCGGAGAGCGATGTCCGGAGTGCGGGGGCCCGGTCTACGTGGCCAGGATATACGTCAAGGGCGGGGGGGAGGAGAGACGCCAGAGGAGGATCCTGGGCCTTCCCGCGGCGGCGTGAAGGCGGGAGCCATGCACGGCAAGATACACGTGGTCCCCTGCGTCGTGGTATTCGACGACTCCTTCAGGGTCCTCCTACTGAGGAGGTCCAAGAACAAGAGGTTCAGGGACAGGTGGGAGATACCGGGGGGGAGCCTCAGGTTCGGCGAGACCCCCAGGCGGGGGGCCGCCAGGGAGCTCAGGGAGGAGACCGGGTTCGACGTCCACCCGAGGGAGCTCATACCGGTGGACTCCTTCGGCTTCGTCTACACGGGCGTCGAGTTCGTGATCCCCCTCTACACCGTCAAGAGGTCGGGCGAGCCTGTCTTGAGGCCCAGGGAACACGAGGACTGGGGGTGGTTCGATCTGGATTCCGTCGTCAGGATGGAGAGGGCCGGGGAGACCATGATGGGGGTCTCCCTGATGGTCAGGGAGGCCTACAAGGTCTGGGAGTCGATCCAGGGCAGGGTGAGGGGGGTCTGACTTGGACGTGGGGGAGATGGCGCTCGCGATCCTACAGGGCGTACTGGAGTGGCTGCCGGTCAGCAGCGAGGGCCAGCTGGTCCAGATCTCCATCTTGGCCCTGGGGATGCCGCCGGAGAGGGCCCTGAACGAGGCCCTCTTCCTGCACCTCGGAACCGCCCTCGCCGCCCTCGTCGCGCTGAGGAAGGAGGTGGCGGACGCCCTGGCCGGGATACCCCGGGGGGAGGATTTCTCCAAGTTCGTCGTCGTCTCCGTGGTGGTCTCGGCCCTGGTGGGCCTCCCTGTGATGGTGGCCGTAAAGGGAGCGTCCCCCTCCATCGGGGGGGCGGCCATGATCGCCTTCTCCCTCGTCCTGGTGGCGGTCGGCGCGGTCCTCAGGGTGGCCGAGTCCAGGGGTCCCCCGTCCGGGAGGGGGATCTCCCCGAGGGAGGGGGTGGTGGCCGGCCTGGCCCAGGGTCTGGCCGCGATTCCCGGGGTGAGCAGGTCGGGCTCGACCGTGGCCGCCCTCCTCCTCATGGGATCCGATCCGGAGGAGGCCCTGAGGGCCTCCTTCCTCATAGGGATACCGGCCACCATGGGGGCGTCCGCGCTCTCACCCCCGCCCGAACTCTCCCTCGGTCAGATGGCGGTCCTAGTCTCCGTCAGCTTCGCCGTCGGCCTGATATCCCTGAGGATCCTCCTCTCGGCGGCTAGGAGGGTCCGCATGTCGACCTTCGCCCTGGCCTTCGGGGCGGCCGGGGTGGCGCTGAACCTACCCTCCATCCTGTGATCCCCTGGCCCCCCACCTCTCCACTCTTTCCCCCTCCGCTCCCCTCCTCCGACTCCCCTCAGCCGAATATCACGGACTCCCTGCCGAAGAGCTTCGCGCTAACGATCAGCAGGAGCATCAGGTAGATCACCGACGAGGCGAAGGACTCGACCAGCGCGGCGACGTTCCCCGGGTCCACCAGGAGATCCCTGACCAGCATGGCTATGCTGGTCACGGGGGCGAGCCTGAGCGGGCCCATCATGGGGGGAGGCAGGTAGGGGACGGCCACCATCGGTAGGACGAGGACCCCCATGGTCGCCCCCAGGTACTGCTGGGCCTCCTTGAAGGTCTTGGCGAACGAGGACGTCATGACGATCACCGCGTTCCCCGTCAGGCCGGCCAGTATCATGGCCACCACCACGCCGGCCAGCACCAGCGCCGGATTCACCCCCTCCGGTATGAGCCTGGCGGCCGCGGCGGCAGCGGCCGCCTGCCCGATCCCCGAGGGGCCAACTCCCCCGGTGACCTGGAGGCCGGCTGAGAACTCCTCCGCCATGAGGATCAGGCCCAGGATGGAAGCCATTATGGTGGACAGTCCGGCCAGCAGGGAGAAGAAGGTCATGGCCAGGTACTTCCCAGCCAATATGCTCAACCTGCCCACAGGCGCCGTGAGCAGGGCCTCTATGGTCTTTCTCTCCCTCTCCCCCGCTATCATATCGAGGGCGAACGTCCCGGCCCCGGTTATGGCTATGACCCCCACCATCATCGGGAGCATCATCGACCCGACCACCACCTCGGGCGACACCTCCCTGCCGGTGGAGGTTACCTGGAACTCCCTCTCAACCAGGGGGTGCACGTAATCCAGGCTGAGGTTCAGGGGGCGCAGCCTCTCGCTGACTATCTCCTCCTCCACCCGGGATACCGCGGCCGAAACCATGGAGATCGCCGTAGAGGACTTCATGCTGAAGGGGTCGTAGTAGTAGTCCACGCTGGCGGTCAGGCCCGACGTCAGGTTGGCCGTGAATCCCTCCGGTATGACCACCACCAGGTCGGCCCTCCCCCCCAGTATCTCGGCCGACGTGTTGACCCGCCCGGTGCGCACGACCAGGGACATCCCGCCCTGGTCGGAGATCGCCGAGGCGAGTCTCCCGGCGGCCCCACCGTCGTCCAGGAGGACCAGCTCAACGACCGGGGGGGTGGTCTTCGGGCTCACCATCAGTATGGGGATCGCCATCGCCAGCGGGATCAGCACCACGGGGAGGACTATCGTGTTGATTATGGTCCTCCTGTCCCTCAGGGCCTCGGTGATCTCCTTCCACGCCACCACCACCGGGGCGGCCTTCGGTATTCCGTACCCGGCCAGCCCCAGCCCGCGCGTCACCTTGACCTCCCCGGATCCTATTCGCCCCCAGAGCCTCATGCCGTTATCTCACCCCTGACCAGCCTGACGAATATCTCCTCGAACTCCCTGAGGCCGGTCAACCTCTCCAGATCCTCGACGCCGCCGCGGTAGACCACCTTCCCCCTGTTTATCACGGCCACCGCCTCGCACAGCTTCTGGACCTCCCACATGTTGTGGGTGCTGAGCACCACCGTCTTGCCGGCCTCGGCGTGCTCCCTCATCATCCCCCTAATCTCCCTGGCGCTCATCACGTCGACCCCGGACGTCGGCTCGTCCAGCAGCAGGACGGGGGGCTCGTGCAGGACAGCCCTGGCGAAGGTTAGCTTGGCCCTCATCCCCTTGGACAGCCTGTCCGCCAGGGTGAACCTCTTCTCCCACAGGCTCAACCTGGTCAGGAGGTCCCTCACCCTCTCCCTCAGCTCCGACTCCTCCATCCCCCGGAGCTTGCCGAAGTAGATCAGGTTCTCCTCGGCGGTCAGCCTGGGGTAGAGGCCCGTGTCCTCCGGCATGACCCCGATGACCTCCCTGACCCCCCTCGGGTCCCTGGTGACGCTCCTCCCCATGACGACGGCGTCCCCCGAGTCGGGCCTGAGCACCCCGTATATCATCCTCAGCGTGGTCGTCTTGCCGGCCCCGTTAGGTCCGAGGAAGCCGAACACCGATCCCTCTTCCACCTCGAAGCTCACCCCGTCCACGGCAACGACATCCCCGAACGCCTTGGTCAGCCCTACGGTGGCCACGGCCGCCGGCATACCTCCGGCCGCCCGGGGGATTGATTTTAAACCCAGCGAGTCCGGGCGGCCGGATGCGCTGGAGGAAGGTGGCAGCGGTCTCCTCGGTTCTCCTGGCCGTCGTCGCGTTCAACCCGGGTCCGGGGCCGATGAGGGTCGACGCCCACTTCTCGTCGCTGGCGGTTACCCCCTCTCAGCTGATACTCGGGGAGGCGGCCAACCTGAGCTTCAACCTCTCCAAGAGGATGAAGGTCCCCGAGGGCGTGATGAGCTGCAGGGCCAGGCTGGTGGAGGCCAACCTGACCCTGGTATTACCGCCCCAGCTGGCGGTGACCAACCTCACCGTGTCGGCAGACCCGCAGGATGTGGAGGTCTCGGTCTCCGGCCGCAGGATCTCGGTCAGGCACCGGGAGGACGTGTTGTCCGTGACCCTGAGGGCCTCCGTGATCGCGCCGCTGAACTCGACCCCCGGGGTCTATCCCATAAGGGTACTGGCCTTAGGCAAGGAGATCCTGCCCAACGAATCCGTGAGGTATCTCAACGCCACCCAGAAGATCGTCCTGACGGTCGGATCTTGGCACCCGGCGGCCGAGCTGAGGGTGTTCCCCTCCAGGATAACTCCCCCCGGGAGGATCGCCGTCAGGGTGGACGTGGGGAACCCGTCGGCCCTCTGGGTGGTCAGGCCGGGCGGCCGGCTGGAGATGGTCAACCTGACCATAAGGGACGCGGCGGTCGCGTTGACCTCCACCTTCATGGGCGGACAGGACGTGATCCGGGTGGGGGAAGTCGGACCAGGCCGGGTGGAGGTGATAAACAGGGTTTACGACCTACCGGACGGCGTTCCGGCCGGGGCCCACCAGGTAGTGGCCCTGGTCTCGGGGTCGGTTGGGCCGACTTCCGGGTCGGTCATCGTCAGGGACGACCTGGAGATAGTGGAGCAGGCCGACGTGAGGGTGGAGTCCCTGGACCTGCCGGCGGAGGTGGACGAGAACTCCACCTTCCCGGTCAATATAACCGTCAGGAACTACTCCCCCTTCCCGGCCAAGTCCGTCTCCGTCAGGGCGGCGGCCGGCGGGGTCGGGGACGAGGTCTACCTCGGCGACCTGGGGGGCTACGAGGTCAGGAGCGTCGTGGTGAACCTCCGGTCCGGGGGGGCCGGCAACCTGACCGTCGAGGTCGAGGTCTCATGGAGGGACGCATACCCTCCCCAGGCCAGGGAGGCGAGCGCCGAGGCCGCCATCTCGGTCTCCCGGTCGGGGGGATCGGGAGGGGGGCTGGCCGTCCCCGCAGATCTGATGCTGGTCGCCGGCGCCCTGGCGGTCGGGCTGGTGATGGGGTACGCCTGGCGCAGGCCGAAGGCAGGTGAGCGCTAGGCTCTCCCGAGAGGAGAGGGGGCGGCTCCTGGACCTCCTCGTCGGTGCCGGGGCGCAGTTGCTGAATCCCGGGCCGCACGAGGAGTTCCGGGCCACCCTGGGAGGATCAACCCTGGTGGCCTACCTGAGCGGGGCCGTGGTCTACCACCCGGAGCTGGTCGAGCTGGTAGAGGCCGCCCTCACCCCGCCCCATGGGACTGAGCTCGGATCCGACGAGGCCGGCAAGGGAGAGTCCGAGGGTCCCCTTGCCGTCGCCGCGGTCGCCCTGGATCCCCCCGCCGCGGTCAGGCTGAGGGCCAGGGGGCTGGCTGAGACCAAGTCCATCTCCAGGTCGGCCCTCCCCAGGATCGCCTCCGAGATAGAGGAGGAGGCCCTCTCCGTCGCTGTCAGGCTGGTCACCGTGTCGGAGTTCAGGAGAGTCTGGTCCCGCGGCAACCTGAACGACCTGCTCACCGGGTGGCACCTGGAGGTGCTGGAGGAGGCGGCAGAGCGCGCGGGCCGGGTGGACATCATAGCGGTGGACTCCTTCGACGAGAGGAGGCTGACGGCAGCCCTGAGGCCGCTGGCCGAGAGGCTGGGCGCCGAGCTTGTTGTGGTTCCCGGGGCCGACTCCAGGTTTCCCAGCGTGGCGGCGGCGAGCGTCGTCGCGAGGGTCGCCAGGGAGAGGGCCATGGCCGGAGGGCGTCGGGAGGGCGCGGGGAGGAAGTGGTGACGCGGCCGATCGGCCGTCTTGAGAGGTCCGGGACCTAGCCGGCCAGCCTCTCGGCGGACCTCGCGTGGCCGGGGAGACCCTCCAACGCGGCCAGCGTCTTGACGAGCTCGGCCAGCTCTGGGGCGGGCCTCCCGTTAAGTCTGGCGAAGGCCACCGCCCTCATGAAGTCTCTGGTGGTCAGGACCCCGTAGCTCCTGGAGAAGCCCGAGGTCGGGAGGAGCTGGTTCACGCCGAGCGCGTAGTCGCCCACGGAGCTCGGGGTCCTCGCCCCGACGAACACCGCCCCGGCGGTCTTTATCTCCCCGTGGAGGCCCTCCACCTCCGACCCCAGCAGGGCCACCCTCTCCGGGGCGAGGGCGTTCACAGCCTCCACCGCCTCTCCCACCGAGTCGAACACCAGCGCCACCCCCCTGCTGTCCATGGCCACCCTGGCCACCTCTCCCCGGGGCAGGTCCTCCGCTATGCGGAAAGCCCTCTCCAGAGCGATCTCGGCGAACTCCTCGCTCGTCGTAATCAGCGCCACGAACGAGTCGACGTCGTGCTCTGCCTGGGAGACCAGCTCCATGGCCACCTCCCCGGGATCGGCGCTGGGATCTGCCAGGACGACGTGCTCCGACGGGCCGGACGGACCGTCTATGGCCACATCCTGGGCCACCATCTGCTTAGCCGCCATGAAGTAGTTGTCTCCCGATCCGAATATCTTGTCCACGGCCTGTATGGCCGCGGTGCCGTAGGCCATCGCCCCGACGGCCGGCGGCCCCCCCACCCTGTAGACTTCGTCCACCCCCAGCATGGCGCAGGCCGCCAGCAGGATCGGGTGGACCCTCCCCCCAGGCAGGGGCGGGGTGAAGACGGCCACCTCCTCCACCCCCGCCACCCTGGCCGGTATGGCCGTGAAGAGGAGGGTGGACACGTAGGGCACGTCCTCGAACTCCGGTATGTGTATGCCCACCCTGGATATTGGGAGCCACCTTATCCCGTACTCCCCTATCTCCTCCCTCAGGATGACGTCCCCCGGCATCTCCATCCTGTGAAACGTCTCTATCCTCTCTATGGCCGCCTCTAGGGCCTCCCTCTCGTTCCTGCCAATCTTCGCGAGCGAATCCTCCAGGAGCCCCGCCGCCACCCGGAACTCCTCTGGCGGCAGGTCCACGCCGTACAGCTTTGACAGGCCGTCCCTGACCCCGTCGTCCCCCCTGAGCTTTATCTCTCTTATTATGGGGGCTACGGCCTCGCGGAATATGGCGCCCTCCGCATTCCTCGTCTCCAGGGAGGCCACCGCGGCCCAGGCATCCTTCCCCCTGAGGATCCTCAAGTCGGCTCCCGTCGGGGCGATTACCCCCCATTAATTAATGGTTGGGTTTCCCCCGGGACCGGGGGGATGAGGTGGCCATCCCAGAGTGATCCCTGATCGGCCCTGGAGTAACCGACCCCCCTCTCTCCACCTATTTTTAACGCGGTTCCCCTGACTTCCGGGAGGGTGATCACCGGTTTGGAGGATCTGATGAGGCTCGCCATGGCTCTGGCCGCCGAGAACGCCCTGAAGCACGGTGAGGCCAGGGTCCAACCGGTGCTCGGGAAGATCCTGGCCGTCGACCCCGGGCTCAAGGGCAGGGTCAGGGAGCTGCTGCCGATCGTCAGGGAGGCTGTGGAGAGGGTCAACTCGATGGACCCCGGGGAGCTGGAGTCCCTCGCCTCCCTGGCCCCGGCCAGGGGCCGGGGGGAGGGTGGTGGGGAGAGGAGGTGGCCCCCCCTGGAGGGGGTCGGGCCCCAGGGCACCGTGGTGACCAGGGTGGCCCCCGAGCCGAACGGACACCCCACGCTGGGCCACGTCAAGGGGCTGATGGTTCCCTTCGTCTACGCCAGGATGTACCGGGGGAGGTTCCTGCTCAGGTTCGAGGACACCAATCCAAGGGTGGAGAGGCTGGAGTTCTACGACGCCATAAGGGAGGAGTTCTCCATCGTGCTGGAGGCCGCGGAGAGGAGGCTCGGCCTGTCCCCTGGGAGGTGGGACGAGGAGATAATAGAGTCGGATCACCTGGGGGAGATGTACTCCCACGCCGAGAGGCTGATCTCCGACGGCAACGCCTACGTGTGCACCTGCCCCGCCGAGAGGGTCAGGAGGAACAGGTCGGCCGGGGTGGCCTGTCCCCACAGGGATCAGCCCCCAGAGGTCAACCTCGAGCTCTGGGACAGGATGCTCGAGGGGGGCTTCGCCGAGGGAGAGGCCCACCTGAGGCTGAAGACCTCCATGACCCACCCCAACCTGACTATGAGGGATCCCGGCATCTTCAGGATAGTGGACCACCCGCACCCCATACAGGGGGACAGGTACAGGGTCTACCCGACCTACGACTTCGCCGTCAGCGTGATGGACGCCCTCACCGGGGTGACCCACGCATTCAGGAGCAAGGAGTTCGAGCCGCACGTCGAGGTCCAGAGGACCATACTGAAGATGCTCGGTTTCAGGCAGTTCGAGATGATCCAGTTCGGCCGGATAACCGTAGAGGGGCTCCCCCTCTCCAAGAGGCACATAAGGCCCCTGGTATCGGCGGGCATACTCTGGGGGTGGGACGACCCCAGGATACCCACCCTCAGGGGCCTCAGGAGGAGGGGTATAGCCCCGGAGGCCCTGGTCGCCCTGATGTACGACCTCGGTCCGAGCAAGGTTGACTCCACCGTCACGATGGACGCCATAGCCTCCTACAACAGGAAGTGGCTCGACCCCAGGGTGCCGAGGTACATGTTCGTGGCCGACCCGGTGAGGGCCGAGATACACGGGGCGCCCGGAGATCTGACGGCCGAGGTCAGGGTCCACCCGGACAGGCCGGAGATGGGGGTCAGGAGGATAAGGGTGCCGGCTCGGGCCGGGGTGGTCGAGGTCTACGTTTCCTGGTCGGATCACAGGAGGCTCCGCCGGGGTCAGGAGGTGAGGCTGAGGGGGCTGGTCAACGCGGAGGTCAGGGGGGTGACCCCGGACGGGCTCACCCTGAGGTACCTGCCGGGGGTGAGGACCGACGTCCCCATAATCCACTGGGCCCCGGTGGAGGGCGCCACGCCGGCGGTGGTCCTCGCCCCAAAGAGCGCCTACAGCTACGAGTCCTTCGGGGGTTTCGGGGAGCCAGCCATGTCCGAGCTGAGGGAGGGGGACCTGGTCCAGCTGGTCAGGTTCGGCTTCGCCAGGGTCGACGGGAGGGAGGGCGCCACGGTCAAGTTGATACGCTCCCACGGCTGATCACCCGCGGTCACCATGAGGGTCGTCGTGGTTCACGGCGGGGTGAGGATATCGAGGCCCCGGCCCGGGGGGCGGTCCAGAGACGGGGAGATAGTCGACAAGTTGATGGACGTGGCGGAGAGGGCGCGCCGAGTCCTACTCGCCGGCTCCGCGCTGGACGCCGTTGAGGAGGCCGTCAGGATCATGGAGGAGGACCCAACCTTCAACGCGGGGTACGGCTCGGCCCTCAACCTAGTCGGGGAGGTGGAGGTTGACGCCTCCATAATGGACGGATCCACCATGCGGGCCGGCGCCGTCGGCGCGGTGAGGGGGGTCCTCCACCCGGTGACCCTGGCCAGGGCGGTTATGGAGAGGACCCCCCACGTCCTCCTAGTCGGGGAGGGGGCCAGAGAATTCGCCAGGAAGCTGGGACTGGGTGGAGACGAGGATCTAGTCCACGAGAGTCGGGTCTCCGCGAGGAGAGAGGCCCTGAGGGGGGCGCTCGGTGGGGGGTCCGCTGGGGGGACGATGCCGGCGCGGGATCTCATCGGGATTTACGGCGTGGGGGAAACGGTCGGCGCCGTGGCCCTGGACGGTGAGGGGAGGTTGGCGGCGGCCACGTCCACGGGCGGGCTGACCCTGAAGCTCCCGGGCAGGGTTGGGGATTCGGCCGTCGTGGGCGCCGGGACGTACGCCGACGGGAGGGCGGCCTGCTCCGGGACGGGGGTTGGGGAGGCGGCCATAGTTGAGGCGGGGGCCTTCAGGGTCGTGGAGGCGGTGGGCCGGGGCCTCCACCCGCGGAGGGCGGCCGAGGAGGTCCTGGACATCATCAGGCGGGAGACCGGGAGGGAGTTCGGGTTCATAGTGGTGGACCGATCGGGCAGGGTGGGGGTGGCCCAGATGGGCTACGGCCTGTTCTGGGCCTCGGCCACCGACGAGGGCGTCGAGGGGGGGATAGAGGGCGGGGGATGATCTCTCAGTTCACCCGAGGGACTCGTGGACCAGTATGGCCGTGACCGGGCAGGAGACCTCGCACGCCCTGCAGATGAAGCAGCGCTCCTCGGCCCCGTCGGTCACCGCGGCCTTCTTGGACTCGACCTCGAAGTTGCTGACCGGACACACGTCCACGCATATCCCGCAGCCTATGCACCTCTCCAGGTCCACCTCTATCCTAACCGCGTGGATAAGCTCCCTGCTCATGCGGCTCAACCTCCCAGGACTTCTCCCACCTTCCGCCCCCTCTCCACCGCCTTCTCCATCTCGGCTGCCTTCCAGGAGAGGTCCCTGCTTGAGACGGCGCTGAAACCGAGGATCCTTCCGGTTCCCCTCTCGTAGACCAGGAACGCCCTGTCCCCCCACTCCGTCCCGCTCAGATCCCTCCTGTCGACGTCGAATCCCGCCTTCTCTGCCTCGACGCTCGTGAACCCGACGGACACCAGGAAGTTGCCGCCAATGAAAACGTCCTTTATGTATCTCGGGGTCCTGAGCGCCGCCTTGCTCCCGGAGATCGCCCTGATCGCGTTGTATGCCATGAGCGTGGCCACCTCCCCCACGGCGAAGTGTCCCGGCCTCCCGGTCACCGGGTCGTAGCTCACCGCGCAGTCCCCCACCGCGAAGATCCTGGGGTCGGACGTTCTCCCCTGCCGGTCGACCATCACCGCCCAGTCTTCCCACAGGTCGATGCCCGCCTCCCTGGCCAGGCGCACCTCCGGCGTCACCCCCATGGCGGACACGACGACGTCGGCGTCGATCAGGGTCCCATCGTCCATTCTCACCCCTCCTTCGGTTATCTCCCTGACCTTCCCGTGGTCGAAGACCACGCCCTCCCGGGACAGCCTGTCCTCCAGCTCTCTGGAGAGTTCCGGCTCAAGAGACTTCCTCACCAGCCTAGACCTGACCAAGACGTGGGGCTCGGCCCCCAGGGCCAGGCACGTGTCGGCGGCGTGGAGCGCCACCAGGCTGGCCCCGACCATGGCGACCCTGCTGGGGGACTCTTCCCTCAACCTCTCCACGTCCCCCACCCTCCTGTATCCTATAGTCCTCTCGGCCCCGGGGCACCTCGGCCTGGAGGAGTTGGCCCCGGTCGCCAGTATCAGGTAGTCGTATTCCAAGGATCTCCCGTCTTCTAGGATCACCTCCCTCTTGTCCCGCCTTATCCTTGTCACCTCGCCCCCGACGAACTCGGCCCCCCAGGCCTCGACGTGCCTCGTGCTGACCGTGATGTCCCTCCCGGCGGCCACCAGCCTGAGCTTGTGCCTGACGTAGGGCCTCTCGTCACCCACCACCGTGACCTTCGCGTCCGAGAGACGCCTGACCGCGTCCCAGGCGGACGCCAGCCCTCCCAGTCCGGATCCGACGATGACCAGCCTCTGCAATGGCTTCCCCTCGCCCCGGCGTCCCTATAATTAATAATTTTAACTCAAATCTGACGAGTTCCCCCTCGGTGGGGCGCCGAACAGCTTCCCGTACTCCCTCCTCAGGTGCTCCCTGCTGACGTGGGTGTATATCTGGGTGGTGCTCAGGCTGGCGTGGCCCAGGAGCTCCTGTATCGCCCGGATGTCGGCCCCGGCCTCCAGCAGGTGGGTGGCCATGCTGTGGCGCAGGGTGTGCGGGGTCACCCTCTTCTTTATTCCCGCGGCGGCCGCGGCCCTCCTGACGACCCTCTGGACCGTGCGGGGGGAGACGGGGAAGATCCTGCGGTCAGATCCTCCGTCGGCCGCGTACGAACGGAGGAGATCTGAGGTCTCCCGATCCACCAGGACGTACCTGTCCTTCCCCCCCTTCCCCCCCCGGACCACCACCACCCCCTCCTCCAGGTCCACGTCGTCCCAGGTCAGGGCGCAAAGCTCGGACACCCTGAGCCCGGTGGCGTAGAGGAAGCGGAGCATCAGGCGGTCCCTCTGGGTCGGAGCGGCTTCTATTAGCCTGCGGACCTCGGATCTGCTCAGGACCGAGGGGAGGCGCCTCCTAACCCTGGGCCTGTCCACCCGAACCGGATCTCCCTCGGCGATCCCCCTGGACCTGAGGAACCTGTAGAACGTCTTCAGGGAGGCTATCCTCCTGAGGATCGTCCTGGCGGATAATCCCCCCTCCCTCCTCAGGTACCCCAGGTACCCCTCGACGTCCCCCGGATCGGCCTCCTCCGGGGACTTGTTGAGCCACCGGAGGAACCTCCTGACGTCGTAGGAGTACTGCCTGATCGTCCCGGCCCTGTAACCCCTAGAGTCGAGCCACTCTGCGAACTGCGCTATGTACTCCCCGACGTCCATCTGTGGACCGGACGGCCAAAACAGGTTAAAAGGGTTGGGACCCCCCGGTAATAACGTCTCCGTTTCAGGGGGCTGTTGAACATGAGGAGGGCGGTCGCGCTGCTGGCAGCGATATCGGTAATGGCCCCGATCCCGGGAGCCCTCTCAACGCCTCAGGAGGGTCGTCTGTGGTCCGTCAAGCTCGAGAGGGCGCCCGTCCCGAAGGGATTCACCCTGCCCACCCCGATGCCCCTGGCCCAGGGAGTAGTGGCCGTGTACCCCTCCATCACGTCGGTCTCCCTCCTGGACGTGGGTGAGGGGGGCGCCTCCCCCCTCTGGACCGTGGACCTCGGGAGGGTGCCGGTCTCCCAATTCACCTCGTCTGGCGAGTTCGTCTACGTCCTGACGTGGGCCAGGAAGCCCTGGTCCACCAGGCTCTACGCCATAAGGGTGAGCGACGGGGCCATGCCATGGCCCGACGGAGTCGAGCTCGACACTGCCCTGAGGGACGTGCCCATAGTTTACGGGGGAGGGGTGGTCGCGGTTCCGATGGAATCGGGCGAGGTGTGGGGCATAGGGGCCGAGTACGGGAACAAGAAGTGGTCCGTCAGACTGTCGGGGACGGCAAAGGACATGATGCTGGTCTCGGGGATCCTCGTGGTCATGGACGGGGCGGGGGTCGTGGGGATAGACCCGGGCACCGGCGCCGTCCTGTGGAAGTTCGACTCCGGGGACGAGCCCGTCGCCATGGGGAGGTACGGGACGGCGGTCTACGTGGTGACCGAGGGATCCACCCTCTACGGGATAGACCCGACCAGCGGGAACAAGTTGGGCGAGGCCCAGCTCCCCAGGGAGCCCCCCGTCCCCGGGAGGATACCCGTCTGGGCTGACGCCGTGTTGGTGGCCACCCAGAGGGCGAAGATATTCGCCGTCGGCGCCCGGTCGTACGACGTTTCCTCCCTCCCCAGGTACTTGGACCTGCTCCCCGCTCGCCAGCCCTCCCTCGTGAACGGGCTGCTCCTCGCCGCGGGGAAGTTCGGAGAGGTCTACTTCATGGATTGGAACCCCCGGGGGGTCATGCCCACCCTGCTGGAGTCCAGCCTCCCGGACGCGCCGGCGTCCGACTTCGGCCTGACGCCTGACGGGGAGATAGCCCTGATATACTCGGCCGACGGGTCTCTCACGGCCTTCAGGGTTCCGCTGCTTCAGGTGTACCCGAGGGGATTTGAGGTTCAGGGTGACGGGATCCAGCTGGATTTCGTCGCCTGCGCCTTCCTCTCGACCTCCTCCCCCGGGGTGATAACGGTTACCTCCCCGCTGGGGGACGTGCTGGCCCAGGAGGACTTCCTGTCCTTCGCCGACGGCGGTTGCATGGAGGACCTGATATACGTTCCGGGGGCGACGGCCTACGACCGGATCTACCTGTCCGCCTCCGTGGGGGCCAGGACTTCCCCGGAGGAGGAGGTCCAGTTGGCGGTCGGTCCGCTGCCTCAGCCCCCTGCCGCGGCCGGGTCGCCGGCGAACCTGGTGATCCCGCCCGGGGCGGTGGTCGGGGAGCCCACGTGGATAGGTGTTAACGTGACCAACGTCTGGGGTGAGGGGGAGATCTCGGTCTCGGCCTCCGGCGAGGGGATATCGGTGTTTAACGCCTCTCCCGTCCACCTGGGACCGAACTCGTCCACGCTCATCAGGCTCGAGGCGACGCCGCTCAGGCAGGGAGAGCTGAAGGTCAACGTCTCGATATTGCTGGACGGCGTCGAGGTCTACTCTATAGGGGGGTCGCTCAGGGCGGCGGCCGGATCCATCATAGACCGCCTGAGTCCGGCCTCGGAGGAGGTAACGCTGGGCGACGTGCTCAGCCTCCGGGTCACCCTGACCAACAGGTATCGGGACGGCGCCACCTTCACCCTGAGGCTTGGGGACGGGGGCCTGTCCCAGCTCGCCCCCGTGACCGTTGGTCCGCTCCGGGCGGGCGAGTCCGTCAACGCGACCGTTGAGGGGGTGGCCTCGGCCCAGGGGGTCGTCAAGCCGGTGGTGTCCGTCCTGGCCGACGGGAGCGTGATAGACTCCGCCGAGGCGGGGGAGGTCAGGGTAGTCTCCCTGCCCCCGCCTCCCCCAGGCAGGGCCCCTCCCCAGGGCCAGCAGCCGTCCGGCGTCCCGTGGATCGGGATACCCTGGGAGACCGCGGCCGCCGCCGCGGCGGTGGTCATGGTGGGGGCCGCCGTATACCTGCTGGGGAGGCGCGGCGGGGGGGCCAGGCCGGCTCCGAGGACCCCGACCGCCCCTGCCGGGCCGGCTGCCCCGATCCGGCCCCCGCCGCCGGGCGCGCCCCCGGAGGAGACCGCTGGCGAGGGAGCGGTCGAGGTCGGGGCGTCGGCGCCGGTGTCGGAGGCCGAGGTAGAGCCCCTGGAGGAGTCCCTCTCGAGAAGGCTGCGGGCCGTGAGATCCGACCTGGAGGCCGCACGGGGAAGGCTTAGCGAGGGGATCCCGGGATTGGAGGGAAGGCTGAGGGAGGTCGCCAAGGTGGTCTCGGAGGCCGAGGTGGCCCTGGGCCTCGGCGACTTGGAGCACGCGGGGGAGTCGGTCAGGAGGGCCGAGGAGGCCATGGACTCGCTCAGGGGATTCTTGGATCAGTACGACAACGTGTTCAGGGGGCCAGGGTGGTCCCAGGTGGAGAGGAGGATAACGACCATGCTGAAGGTCTGGGGGAGGGCGCCGGCAACCATGCTGACCATGGTCCCGCCGGAGATGAGGCTGGCCGCCCTGCAGAGATACCTGGAATCCCACCGCGACGCGAACTTGGAGCTCAGGGGGGACGAGCTCCGCCTCGTCGAGGGGGGCTGACCCCCCATCAACCCCCCTTATTAACCCCCCTCCACCTCTTTTTAAGGGCCCGGAGCCCGGCCGACCGGATGACCTCTGTGAGGCTCGTGGTCCCTGTCGAGGGAGAGACCCTGGGAGAGGGAGAGGCCCTGGAGGCGAGGCCGCTCGGTGGGCGCCCCCCCTGGGGGTGCCTGGCGGTCATAGACATAGACGAGTCCGGGATCCTGAGGATGCTCACCTTCCTGAGGATGGAGCTCTCCGACCCGTCCAGCGCGGCTGACGTCCTCCTCGACCTGAGACCGGACGCGCTCGTCGGCGGGAGAGTGCCGCCGGATCTCCTGGTGGCCCTGATCGAGAACGACGTCCAGGTCTTCGGCGGTGACTTCTCCTCCCTCCGCGAGGTGGTGGAGGCCTACCTGTCCGGGAGGCTGAGGCCCATAATACCGGGCACCGGGGGCGTGTCCCGCCCCCTGAACTGAGGGATCCCACATGCCCAGGTACGTGGTCCGGCTGCAGGAGAAGAGGTGGGAGAGGGAGGGTAGGGAGTACGTCTCCTTCGTGCTCACCCTCCCCAAGCCCCTGGCCGAGGTGATGGCGGTGGCCAGGGGGGACCGCTTCGAGGTCAGGCTGGAGCCGGGCGGGGTGTGTTACAGGCTCATCCCGAGGAGGGAGTCCAGGGCGGCGGTCCTCCCGCTCTAGCCGCCCTCCCCCACCCACCCGTCCTCCTCACTCCACGTAGAGGAGGAACCCCTTGAGATATTCCGTCCACGGGTGCCTCGGGTCCACCGGGTGATCCGGCGAGGCGCCCCTGACCCCGCCCAGGAATCTGATCTCCCTTCCGGCCCTCTCGGCCGCCGATATCACTATCCTCCTCAACCTCTCCGGGGTGACGAACCTGCTGCAGCTGCTGGTGAACATGATCCCGCCCGACCTCACCAGCCCCATGGCCGCCGAGTTGGCCGCGAGGTAGGTCCTCTCGCCGGATTTAACCCTGTCCCTCGACGGGACCAGGGCCGGCGGGTCGAGCACGACCAGGTCGAACCTCTCTCCCCTCCTGGAGGCGGCCTCCACGTAGTCCCTCACCCTCGACCTGACGGCGCTCACCCTCCCCGCGAGGCCGTTCAGCTCTGAGTTGACGAGGCACCCCTCCACCGCGTACTCGGACTCGTCCACCGCGACGGCCCTCCTGGCGCCCCCCGCCAGGGCGTGGAGGGCGAACCCCCCGGTGTAAGAGTAGAGATCGAGGACCTCCCCCCCCTCGGGCGAGATCTCCTCCACCTCCATCCTGTTGTCCCTCTGATCTATGAAGAAACCCGTCTTCTGTCCCCTCATCACGTCCACCTCGAACTCCAGGGGGCCCTCGTGTATCCTGACCCTGGACCCCCCCTCACCCCATATCCTGGATCTCCACGTCGGGAGTCCCACCTCCCTCCTGGTCCTGCCGTCGTTCCTGCAGAACACGGCCCTAAGGTCAAACTTCCTGGCCAGCACGTCGGCCACCTCGGAGAGCCTGGCGTCCATCCCCACGGACGTGGAGGACACAACCCCGACATCGCCGTATACGTCCACTATGAGGCCCGGAAGACAGTCCGCCTCGCTGTGCACCAGCCTCATGAAGTCTCCCGTCTTGAGTCTCCTCCTCAAGGCCGCCGCCCTCTCCAGTCTCTCCTCCAAGAGGTCCGGGCCAGGCCTCTCGTCCCTCTCGGTCGAGAGCACCCTCACGGCCACCGCGCCGATCCCCTCGTAGAATCCCCACGCCAGGAACTCCCCGGACGGGTCCTTAACCTTGACCACGTCGCCCGGCTCGACCGCCGAATCCACGCCGGTCATCCACTTCAGGTAGATGTTCAGCTCGCCCCTCCTTATCCTCTCGACTCCCTCGCCGCGGATCGTGAGGCTCCCGGCGGGATTCCACCCCAATCCATTCATCCTCCCTTCCCGGGGATAAGAGGTCCCTCGGGCAGGCCGGCGCTGATCACCTCGGGGCCGGACGCCCTCACCACCACGGTATCCTCTATCCTGATTCCCCCCCACCCCTTCAGGTACACCCCGGGCTCCACCGTCACGGCCATCCTTCTTGCCAGCCTCCCCCTGGCCCCGACGAGCAGCCTGGGCATCTCGTGCACCTCCAGCCCGACCCCGTGACCCAGCCCGTGTACGTAATAGTCCAACAGGCCGCTCGACTTGAGCACCCTCCTGGCCTCCGCGTCCGGCTCGGAGACCGGGACCCCGGGCCTCACGGCCTCCATCGCTGCCGACTTGGCCCTCCTGACCGCCTCGAACCTCTTCGAGAATTTCTCATCTGGCCCGCCCAGGTGGAACGTTCTGGTCATGTCGCTTGCGTAGCCCTCCACCGAGGCCCCCCAGTCGAGTAGGACCGCCTCCCCCTCCCCCAGCCTCCTCATCGTCGGGACGTGGTGGGCGTTGAAGGTGTGCTCCCCGAAGGCCACTATGGGGGGGAAGCTAGGTCCCTCCGCGCCGAGCTCCCTCATCTCGAACAGGAGCCGGTTGGCCACCTCTCGCTCGGTAACTCCGGGTCTGAGGTGCTCGGCGGCGCGGTAGAACGCCTCCACCGCCGTCCTGGCGCTCTCCCTGAGCAGGGATATCTCAACCTCGCTCTTGACGGACCTCATCTTGCCTATCTCCTTCCCGACGTCGAGGGTCGGCAGGCTCCTCCTGCCGCCGACAATCCTCTTAAGGGCCTTCCTGACCTCTCCTCTGAATTCGAGACTTCCATCGACCCCTATTCTCTTCAGGGGGACTCCCCCATCTCTGAGCATCTCCACGGCCCTCCCCAGCGGGTCCGCCTTCTTGACGTCTCTCCTTTCGAGTCCGTAGTGAGGGATCACGGTCTCCACCCAGAACGGGCTCTCCTCTTCGGCCAACCCGTCGCCGAACGCGTACACCGCGACCAAGAAGGGTTCTCCTTCCAGCGGGATGGCGAGGACGGAAGACTCCGCGGTGCCGGCCAGGTACCTCATGTCCGCCCTGTTCCCCACGAGGCAGGCGTCGATCCCCCTCCTCCCCATGAACCTCCTGAGCCTGGCCACCCTTCCCTCATACTCGCTGACGGGTACGGGCATCCGCAGGTCGGCGCCCCCCAGGATATTACGCTTTCCCGTCCCCCCGGGGGCATTAGCTTATTATCTGTCCGAGGCAGCCCGTGGGATGGCTAATAGAGAAGGAGTGAGGATGCTGATAAACCAGATCGTGGCCATATCCGTGGTGGCCACGCTCTTGTGGGCCCTCTCCCGCCTGCTGGTGATAGGGGTGCCCGTAATAGAGTCCCCCATCTTCGTCACCGTCGGAGATCTCTTGGTACTGATCGTGGCGCTCGTTCTGGCCTACCTGGTGGTCGGGCTGGGGACCCCCGTGGGCGTCATCTTCGCCGGCTCTATGGGAGGCAGGACTGCGGCCGTGGCCTCGTCGGCTGCCTCCAAGGCCCTCTGGCTGGTCGCCCTGGGCATAATCTACTTCTCCCTGGGGAAGCTGGGTAGGTCAGCCCTGGCCATTCCCTTCGGAGCGGACCAGGCGCCGACGGTCTACGACGCCGCGTTCCTCTTCCTAGGGCTGGTGACAGTCTACCTCCTGGCCAAGACCCTCTCCGACCTCCTCTGAGGTCACCTGGCCGATCGTGGTACGGTCAGCGGGGCCCCCTCTTCCGGGAGCCTGACCCTGCCCCTGATCTGTCGGGGCAGGTAGGCCCGGAGGAGGTCCGGGTGGAGGCTGTGAATCGGGATGACCACCTGGGGGTCCACCTCGGAGACCATCCTCGCGAGATCCTCTGGATAGGCGTGGCCCGAGACGTGTATCCTGTAGTACACGTCGACCCCGTAAAGGGAGAGCCACCCCAGCACCCTGTCCAACCCCAGGGCGGTCTCCTCGCTGAAGGGCTCCGACCTGCTCATCACGAAGGTGATCCCCGCGTCGATCCCGGAGGGCGGCAGGAGGTCCTTCAGCAGCCTGGCCGGGTTCGCGGTCAGCACGATGTAGCCCGCCCCATCCCTCAGGAGCCTCCCCCTGCCCTCCTCACCCCACATCACCTCCCCGCCGAAACCCTCGGCCAGGGACCTCACCGCCCTGGATCTGCCCTCCAGGTAGGCCTCCCCCGATCCCCCCCTCAACTTCTTCTTCCTGAGGAGGAGGTCGTAGTCGCCCCCTCGGGGCAGGTCCCCCACGAGGCCCGACCGACCAAGCCTGTCCACGATGACGGCGTGGGACTCCGACATGACCAGCCTCCTCCCGACGGACCCGGCGACCCTCCAGACCGTCCTGATCCTGTCCACGTCGGCGGGCCCCGAGTCCACCACGACCAGGGAGTCGGGCCTCTCCTCCAGGACCTCCCCCATCCTCTCCCCGACCTCGCGCTCCGACCTGGCCTCCAGCCTGACCCTCTTGGGGACCCTGGATCCCATCTTGGCGGACGCCATGGCCTCTATCAGCCTGATGACGGCCGATTCCGGGTCTCCCTCCGGGGCCAGGTTGGTCCCCTCCGTTATCAGGGTGCCGATCCCCTCCTCCCTGGCCGCCTCGACGAAATCCTCCGTCAGATAACCCTTTTCCCCGTGAAATCTCAGATCCCCGGTGTAGGCCAGGCTCTCGCCGCCGCACCTGACCAGGAAGCCGTAGGATCCGGGGATGGAGTGATCCACATGGATCGGGATCGCCTGGAAGTCTCCGGCCGGCTCGATCTCCCTCCCGGTCGAGAACGTCTCGACGGACAGGTGGTCAAATCTCCTCCTCCAATCCCTCCTGGCGGACAGCTCCTCCCTGGCCTCCACTATCGACCAGGCCGCCTCCCCGACGAAGACCCTGGTCCCGGGTCCGAGCACCGGCGCGTACCCTATGTGATCCCAGTGCGCGTGGGAGATCAGCACCGCGCCCCCATCCCAGGCGTTCGGCCCGTACAGCCCGCCCACGCGCGGCAGCAGGCCGGTCTTCAGCATGTCCCCGACGTCCGTCGGGGCGAGGAAGGGAGGATCGAAGTAGAGGGACTCCCTCTGATAGCTGGCCCCGAAGTCCAGCAGGACCCCGCGATCCCCGCACTCGACGAGGACCTTGTTCCCCCCTATCTCACCGATCCCACCGAGAACCCTGACCCTCAACGGGTCCGCCGCCGCCCCGCACTTATTACTCCTCCGGCCGGTCCGTCGGCCTCCGCCCCCCGCGCGGCTGTCCATTTTTTATACATGAGCGCCGGTTCATCCGGCGATGAGGGTCCTCCCGGCGGTCCTGGCCGCGGCCGTGATCCTGGCCGCGGCCGCCGTCTGCCGAGCCCAGGAGGGGATCTCCCTCCACATCTTCGGTTCCTCCGCCTGCCCAGAGTGCTGCGAGCTGAAGGACACCCTCTCAAGCCTTTTCGGTGCCGAGTCCATCCGGTTCTATGAGGTAATGGGGAACGAGACCAACTTGAAGAGCCTCAGGGAGGCGTCAGAACTGGCCTTCCCGGGCGAGCCCCCCATCTACCCCCTGACGGGCGTGTTCTCTGGTGGGAGGCTGGTGGCCGTGGTCAGGGGCAACCCCGGAAAATCGATCTGGCTCGACCTCTCGACCAGATCTGGGGCTCCCGTGGCGGTCGGGCCGGGCGGCGAGGAGATGCCCATCCCGCCCGAGGCGATCCCGAGGCTGGAGTCCCTCCTCCGGGGGGGTCGAGAGACCGGCGTCGGTCGGGGCCCAGGCGGGGGGAACTCCACCTGCCGCTCCGTCGGCTGGGAGGTGGTGGCGGCCATCCTCTCTGCCGCGGCGGCCGACTCAGTCAATCCCTGCACCTTCAGCGTCTTCACCGCCCTGACCCTCCTGGCGGCCGCGGCCGGGGGCAGGAGGAGGGCCTCCTCCTCGGGGGCAGCCTTCATAGCAGCCGTCTTCCTGACCTACACCGCCCTGGGGTTCGGCCTGATCGGGGTGTTCTCCTACGTTCCGTGGGTGAGGTACGCGGTCGGCGCGCTGGGACTGGCGGTGGGGGCCTACGAGGTGGCCTCCTCCCTTGGGGGAGAATTCAGATCCCCCCTCCCCGGGCCGCTCTACAGGCTCACGTCCGGACTGGTAGACAGGGTGTCATCGTCGGCCGGCGTGCCCCTGGCCTTCTTGGGGGGCGTCGTGATAAGCCTCACCCTGCTCCCCTGCTCCTCCGGGCCCTACCTGGTGGCGACGTCCCTCCTGTCCGGACTGCCCCCCGGGATCAGGGTCTCTCTGCTGCTGGCGTACAACGCGATCTTCGTCGCCCCCCTGGCGGCCATACTGGCGGCCGTGCTCCTGCTGGAGAGGTGGGAGAGGGGGATCAAGTCCTGGAGGAGCAGGAGGTTGTGGTTCCTCAACGTCCTGGCCGGCGCCCTCCTGATCGCGGTATCGGTCTTCGCCCTGCTGGGATGATTGGAAATCTTTTTCTTTTGAGGCGGAGCGCTGGCGTCGGGTGATCCGACTGAGCGCCGACCTGGGAAGGTTTGACCCGTCTTACATGATCGGGAAGGCCCTCTCCCTTCTGCTCAACCCCGCCGGGGCCTACTACACCATGCTGGAGATAAGGGAGAGTCACCCGGGGCTCCTCACCGGCATCGTCTTCGTCGCCTTGATCTCCGTGCTCGAAGCCTTGGGACAGCTGCTGGGGATTTTCCTGGCCATCCACACCCTCCTCGGTCCCCTCCCTGGAATGGCCGGCGTCTTCCTCGCGCGGGCCCTGCTGACCTCCCTCGTAGTCGGGCCGATCGTGGGAGTGATAGGGTGGCTCATACTGACCCTGATATCCTACGTGATCGGCAAGATCGTCAGGGGAGAGCCCGTGGAGGTGCCCATGGGGGAGTTCTCGTCGCTGGCCGTCATGTTCGCCTTCGCCGCGGCCCCCGGGATCCTGATGATCATCCCCTGGATGGCCGCAGGCCCAGCCCTGGCGTGGCTCGTCAACCTGGCGGTGGGGGCCTGGTCCTACTACTACACCTGGACCGCGGCCAGGGCCATGTTCGAGGTCGACGAGATGAAGGCCGTCATAATAACTGCTATTCAGCTCCTGATGTTCCTGTGGTCTCTGATCTCAACCCCGTGGGCCTTCACGGCGGGAGTCGCGCTGCCCTGAGGGGGCCCGGTTCGTGGGTCCCGCCGCCCTCCCCCCCTCCCGCCGGGACCGCAGGCCCTCCTCCACCCCACCTCCTCCAGCGCTGCCCCCAGGAGCAGGGGCGTCACGATGGTCGCGTCGCCCACCACCGTGACCCTGGCCGCCCCCTCCGAGATCTTCCCCCAGGACACCGCCTCCCTGTCCCTGGCCCCGGAGAGGCTGCCGTCGTACTCGGCCGCGGTGGTCACGTAGACGGCGTAATCCAGGCCCCCCTTGAACATGTTCCACCCTATCGTGTGGTGCTTGGCTATACCCCCGCCCAGGATCAGCGCGCCTGTCTTCTCCGCCCCGAACACCAGCTCCGCCAACTCGACCTGATCCCTGAGCACGTCCACCTGGAAGTCGGGGTGCGACTCCCTGAACAGCCAGAGCTGGTTCCCCACCGCCCCGTCTGTTATCCCCGGAACGTACACCGGGACGCCGGCCTCGGCCGCCGCCCTCAGGATCGATCCCGGGCAGGCAAGCTCCTCCCCCATCCTCCCGACGAGCTCCGCGCACCCCCAGGTTCTCTTCTCCCCGTACGCCGAGGAGAGGAACGGCTGAATCTTCTCCTCCAGGGTCGTGAACTCAGAGATCGGCACGAAGACGTTCCCCAGCCTGGCCACACCCCTTCTGTGCAGCTCGGCATCGTCGGCGTAGAAGGATCCCGGGCGGTACGACCCCCAGCACCTGATCAGGTCGTGGTCTATCGTCCCCGCCGTCGTCACCAGGACGTCGAACATCCCCAGCTCCAAGACCTGGGCCAGCACCCCCCTCAGTCCCGTGGCGACCAGGTTGGCCGTGAAGGCCAAGAACGTCTTGACCCCCATCTCGCCCCACATGGACGACAGTATCTCCACTCCCCTGGCCAGGTTGACCGCCTGGAACCCCCCCGACCTCCCGAGGGCGCGCGCCAGATCGGCGACCGTCATTCCGGGCTCCAAGCGGTAATCCTCGACCCTGACCTCCCCCCCCAAGCCAGGTCGGCCTCCCGGCGATGCTCGGTCCCACCTTTTAATCTGTTTGCGGCTTCGCATAGTGACCCCATCCCAAAAGGAGGTTCCGGCGCCAACAGGGGGACTCCAGCGGCCGACGTCGCCGACCTCCGGGCGCCCCAGCGTGCCGCCGGGGGGGCATACTTATTTATTACCCAACCCGGGCGGTATAGCCTGCCCAATCGGGCAGATGCCCCCCAGTTTATGGAGGGGATGGGAAATATGTGGAGCGAGAGATTGAGGAGGGCTGCCGTCCTAGTGCTGGCAGGCACCATGATCCTATCGATCTTCGCCGTCTCCGTCAGCGCGCAGCCCGAGAAGGGACCCGCGGTCGACGAGATCATAGTCGAGACGAGGGCCACGGGAGACGTGGCAATAGGAGACGTGGCGACCGGCAGGCTCGACGCATATCTGAAGTCCCTGTCTCCAGCGGCCTACTCCGGGATCCCCGAGGATTGGAAGGCCAACCTTAGGTTGATACCCAACTCCGGCGGGATCTGGGAGATAACCATGAACCCGGTGCACGACGACGACAGCCCCTACATAGTCACGGTCGAGGGGAAGGAGTACTTCAATCCGTTCGCCATCAGGGAGGTCAGGTTCGCCCTGAACTACCTCATAAACAGGAAGTACCTGATCGACGAGATCCTCTCCGGCGGCGGCGTCCCCATGTTCGGGGCCGTCAACCCGCTCGGGGCCGGGAACGACATGGTGAAGGACATCTATGAGAAGTACGGGTTCACCGAGGAGGGTGACGAGGCCAGAGGCCTCCAGATGATAGAGGAGGCCATGGAGAGGGCCGCCAGCGAGCTCGGCGGGAGGCTGGTGAAGACCCAGGATCCGAGGGCCCCCGCCGGATACTGGTGGACCTTCGACGGGGAGCCCGTCACCGTCAAGTTCTTCATAAGGGTGGAGGACGAGAGGCACGAGGAAGGCCTCTACGTGGCCAACCAGATAGAGAAGGCCGGTATAAAGGTCGACAGGATAGAGGGCAACTTCCAGAAGTGCATCTACACGGTCTACCTCACCGACCCCAGGGACTACGAGTGGAACCTCTACACCGCCGGGTGGGGGGCCACCTCAGGCTACGGGGCCAAGTACCCGGACGACGACGTCGCCTGGTTCTACGCCCCGTGGTACGGGTGGATGCCCGCCTACGAGGTTGAGGGATGGTGGGAGTGGCAGAACGAGACCATAGACGAGCTGACCCAGGACGTGATACTGGGTAAGATCTCCGGGATGGAGGCCTACTGGGACAGGATAAGGAAGGCCGTGGACATAGGGGTTTACGAGAGCATAAGGGTGTTCACCGTCCTGACGATAGACTACTTCCCGGTGAACGACATACACGTCACCAAGATCGGTTACGACCTGACCACCGGCCTCTGGTCCTACTGGCCGTGGAGGACCGTTGAGACCTCGGACGGGCAGCTCAAGGTGGCCGTCGAGGCCCAGCAGGCGGCCATGTACACCTCTGCCTGGAACCCGATAGGGGGATTCGACGACGTCTACTCCCACGCGGTCTGGAGGGCCATCCACGACGAGGGCGCCCCCTCGGACCCGGTCAACGTAGACCCCATCCCGTGCAGGGTGAACTGGACCCTGCACATGGGATACAACATGACCGACGAGGGACCCGTCGGGACCCTGGACGTGCCGGCCGACGCCGTGGTCTACGACTCGTCCAACGACTCGTGGGTCAAGATAGGTCCTGGTCACAAGGCGGTCGCCAAGGTCAACTTCCACCTGCTGTTCGGCAACTGGCACGACGGCTCGCCCATGACCATGGCGGACGTCATGTACTCCATAGGGTGGGACTACGAGTGGTCCCACCTGGACGGCGAGGGGGACGTCTACTACGATCAGCAGTACGCCTCCAGCATGGGACCCATCCTCGACACGATAGTGGGCTTCCAGTTCTTCCCGGACAACGACACCGTGGTGGTCTACCACAACTACAAGCACGTCGCCTCCGACGCGTTCACCGCGACCTACTACACGCCGTGGCCGACCATACCCTGGGAGGTCATGGAGGCCATGAGCGACATGGTGGCCAACGGAGGCGCGTCTGGAACCAACTACAGCTGGTACAAGACCGAGGGACGTGAGTACATCAGCATGATAACCCCGTCCCACGTCGACGACATAAAGGCGGCCATAAACAAGTTCAGGAGCAGGGGTTACGTGCCTCCCTACATAAGTGGGGTGGTGACCCCAGGACAGGCCAGGGCCAGGTACGACGCGGCCCTCAGGTTCATAGAGCAGTACCACCACGCTGCCATATCCAACGGCCCGTTCATCCTCGTGAGGTACGATCCCAACGCCATGTTCATGCAGCTGGTGGCCAACAGGGATCCGACCTACCCGTTCACGCCGGACTACTGGTTCAACAGGCTCTCCATAGTCACCGAGAGCGTCGAGTCGGTCGACGCCCCGGTCAGCATCACGGCCGGTGAGGACTTCTCGGTGACGGTCAGCGTGACCGAGCAGGGCCAGTTCCCCGAGAAGTACACCAAACCGGCCGAGGAGGCCTACGTGCTCGTGGAGCTCCTGGATCCGTCGGGCAACACCATATTCTCGCAGCAGGCCGATCTGGTCTCCCCGGGAACCTTCTCGGTGAGCGTGCCGGGCAGCGCCACAGAGGGCAAGGCCGAGGGATCCTACACCATAAGGGTGACGGCGGCCAAGACGGCCCAGGCCACGGGCGCCTCCGTGGTCACCCAGGAGCTGGTCGTGACCGCCCCCGCGCCTCCGCCGCCTCCGCCGAGCGGCAACGTCACCCCGACCCCGCCGCCTCCGCCGCCTCCGCCGCCTGCCGCCGCCGGTCCGAACTGGATGCTCATAGGGGGAATAATCGTAGTAATAATCATAATAGCAGCGGCCCTACTACTGAGAAAGAAGTGAGAAACTCCCCCCTTTCTTTTCTTTTTTTAATAATATATCCCGGATCCGGCCGCCGGACCTCCGCACCTATTTTATAGGGAATCCGGCCCGCAAACTCGAGCGCGATCCACCCAACAGGGTGCGGTGAATGGGTTTCGGCAGGTTCATCGTGGTTAGGGTTCTGAACGCCCTGCTGGTTCTGGTGATAGCGCTCCTCTTAGTTTCGGCCATATTCAGCGCCGAGGCCGAGAGGGAGCTCAGGGGCAGGATAGAGGAGCAGATCACCAACCAGCTGAGGAACAACCCCCAGCTCCTCAGGTCCATGACCCAGGAGCAGATAGCCCAGTGGAAGGCCGAACAGAGGGAGATACTCTACAGGAGGTACGGTCTGGACAAACCCCTCTGGCAGAGGGTGCTCATTTACGCCTGGGATCAGCTGCGGCTGAAGCTGGGCAAGTCGACCTCAATACAGTCTCTGTCCGGTTCCAGCGACGTGGCCACCATAATACTGGAGGCCCTGCCCAGGACCATACTCCTGTTCACGACGGCGCAGATAATAACGACGGTGATAGGCCTGATCCTGGGGCTTAAGGCGGCCCAGTCCGCCGGCAGCCTGCTCGACAAGTCCCTGTCGGTCTTCGCCCTCCTGACGGCGAGCCTCCCCATGTGGTGGACCGGGATGCTCTTCATCATAATATTCTCCTACTACCTGGGGTGGCTCCCCAGCGGCGGGATGATATCCACCCCCCCGCCGGAGGGATCCCTCGCCCAGATGATGGACATAGGATACCACATGATCCTCCCGGTGTTCACGGCGGTATTCGTGTCGTTCGGGGCGTGGGCCTACACGGCGAGGAGCGTCGTGATAAATCAGTTCCAAGAGGACTATGTGATGGCCGCCAGGGCTAAG
This sequence comes from Thermoproteota archaeon, assembly GCA_027491915.1. Classification (GTDB taxonomy): domain Archaea; phylum Korarchaeota; class Korarchaeia; order Korarchaeales; family Korarchaeaceae; genus JAOZGC01. The sequence goes on from JAOZGC010000001.1 coordinate 76,489, forward strand.
GGCGTCCCCGAGAGGAGGGTGATCTTCTCCCACGTCCTGAGGGCGGCCGCCCCTCCGATAGTGACCATGATGGCCTTCGGGATCATAGGATCCCTCGGGGGGGCCATGATATCGGAGATAGTATTCAATTGGCCCGGGATGGGGAGGCTTTACTGGATAGCCATAGAGCAGAGGGACGTGCCGGTCCTCCTGGGAAACACCACCATAAGCGTGGATCTGTACCTGCTGGTGGTGGTCCTAATGGACATAATATACGGGTTCCTCGATCCGAGGGTGAAGGTCGGGGCGGCCGCCAAGCTGTGAGGTGTGGGCGATGAGGTGGGAAGATCTCAAGGCCTCCATCGGCGAGTTCTGGTACGAGTTCCGGCGGGAGCCATCTGGGATAGCCGGATTGGCCCTCCTCCTCCTCTTCGTCGGGATAGCGGTGGGCGCCCCCCTCCTGGCCCCCCCGGAGGCCTCCACCAGGTGGAGGGACATAACCTACTGGGAGGGGCTGCCCAGATCGGCCCCCCCAGAGTGGATCAATCTCTTCTCCTCCAGAAAGCTGCCTCCCCACCTGACTCTCACCAACCCTGAGGTCGAGGTGCAGGGAGGGGGGGCCATACGCAGGGTGATCATGAACTTCTCCTACGACTTCCAGTACGACGATCCCCCGACCGACCTCATGGTCTACCTCACCATCAACCTGACGGACGCCGAGAATCCGCCGACCATGGTGGTCAGCATAGTGAGGCCCGACGGTCAGAAGATACAACTCTACAACTCGAAGTTGAGGTCGATAACCCCCGGCAAGAGGAGCAGGATCCTGGTCACCGCGGAGGACTCGGCCGTGGCGGCCGCCATGGCCTTCGGGAGGAAGTACGAGACCCCGGAGAACATGGACAAGGTGCTCACCCAGCTGCTCAACCCGCTGCAGCCCATATTCTCAGAGGCACAGCCGGGGATGATGCTGAAGGATCAGGCGGTCCCCCTGAAGGGGAGGTACATCATCAACGTGCAGCTGTTCCTCTTCAATCCGGGGGACGAGGTGCAGGACGTCCGGGTCACCATGGCCGGCGAGGTCTACGGGCTGCTCGGGACGGACAACAACAGGAGGGACCTCTACGCCGGCCTGATATGGGGGACCCAGGTGTCCCTGGTGGTGGGCGTCGTGACCTCCATCTTGTCCACCGGGATAGGAGTCATCCTGGGAGTTCTGGCGGCCTACGTCGGGGGCTGGTGGGACGAGGGCATAGGCAGGGTGACGGAGATAGTCGCCTCCATCCCGGTACTCCCTCTCCTGATAATAATCTTCAGCCTCTGGAAACCGTCGATCTGGCCCGTCATAATCCTGATGGGCATACTGGGGTGGAGCGGGACGCAGAAGGTCGTCAGGAGCATGGGGTTCCAGCTCAAGGAGGCCACCTACGTGGACGCCGCCAGGGCCCTGGGGGCCAGGGCCTGGTGGATCATAAGCAGGCACATGGTCCCCCAGATACTTCCATATCTGTTCGCCAGCATAGCGCTGTCCGTCCCGGGATACATCCTCCTGGAGGCGGGTCTGTCCTTCCTGGGACTGGGGGACGCCACCAAGGTCACGTGGGGCCAGATCCTCCACGACGCCGAGGCCGGGGCGGCCACCATAAAGGGGATGTGGTGGTGGGTGATCCCGCCCGGGGTGGCCATAATGCTGGTCGGCCTCTCCTTCGCCCTCCTCGGGACCGCCCTCAACAGGATACTGAGCCCCAAGATGAGGACCCTGTGATGGCCATGTGATGGAGGTGTCGAGGGATGGCTCTGCTGGAAGTCGAGGGCCTGAAGTCGTACTACCTGACCTCCAGGGGCGAGGTGAAGGCGGTCGACAACGTCTCCTTCGACCTGGAGAGGGGCGAGTCCCTGGCCCTCGCGGGGGAGTCCGGCTGCGGGAAGAGCACCCTCGGTTTCAGCCTGATAAATCTCCTCCCGCCCCCGGGCAGGATAGTCGGGGGGAGCATCAGGATAGACGGGATCGAGGTAGTGGGCATGCCGGAGGACCGCCTCCGGAGCGAGGTCAGGTGGCGCAAGATCTCAATGATATTTCAGGGGGCCATGAACGCCTTGAATCCGGTCCACACGATAGGCAGGCAGCTGGCCGAGCCCCTGGTTTTCCACCAGGGTGTCAGCTGGGCCGACGCCATCTCTCGGGCCAGGGAGTACCTGGAGCTCGTCGGCCTCGACCCGGACATAGTGAACAGGTACCCGCACGAGCTCAGCGGCGGCATGAAGCAGAGGGCCGTCATAGCCATGGCCCTCCTGGAGCATCCGGACCTGGTAATAGCCGACGAGCCGACGACCGCCCTGGACGTCATAGTCCAGGCCCAGATACTGAACCTAATGAAGTCCCTGAAGAGGAAGCTGAACCTGTCAATAATCATGATATCCCACGACCTGGCCGTCCTCTCCGAGATAGCCGACAGAATCGCTATAATGTACGCCGGGAAGATAGTGGAGATAGGACCGTCCGAGAAGGTGTACGGCAACCCCAAGCACCCCTACACCCAAAAGCTCCTGGGCGCCATACCGAGGCTGAGGCAGAAGCAGGAGAGGCTGGAGTTCATACCCGGCGCCCCTCCCAACCTGCTCAATCCCCCGGCGGGCTGCAGGTTCCACCCCAGGTGCCCGAGCAGGTTCGAGCCCTGCGACAGGAGGGAGCCGGAGCTGGTCGAGGTGGAGCCGGGCCACTGGGTGGCCTGTCACCTTTACTCGTGGTGATGCGTTATGGAGGGAGTAACGGAGTCTCCGGGAGAGGAGCCCATACTCAGGGTTGAGAACCTCAAGAAGTACTTCTACCTCCGGAGGTCTCTCTCAGAGTTCCTCACCGGAAAGCCCCCGAGGGCCGTCAAGGCCGTGGATGGAATCTCCTTCGAGATCAAGAGGGGGGAGATCTTCGCCCTCGCCGGCGAGTCCGGCTGCGGGAAGACCACCACAGGCAGGATGGTGGTCAAGCTCGAGACCCCGACGGAGGGCAAGATATACTTCAAGGGAGCGGACGTCACGGTCCTCTCGAGGGAGGAAGAAAAGGAATACAGGAAGAAGGTTCAAATAGTCTTCCAGGATCCCTACGGGTCCCTGAACCCCAGGTTCAGGGTTTACGACGTCCTGGAGGAACCCCTCCTCCTCGCGGGCGTCGGCGAGTCCAGGGCCGAGAGGGAGGAGATGATAATCAGGGCCCTGGAGGACGTGAGGATGACCCCCCCCGAGGAGTTCCTGGGGAGGCTGCCCCACCAGCTCAGCGGGGGGCAGAGGCAGAGGGTGGCCCTGGCCAGATCCCTCATACTCAGCCCGGAGCTGATAGTGGCCGACGAGCCCGTGTCGATGCTGGACCTGTCCATCAGGGCGGAGATACTGAACCTGATGGAGGACGTGAGGAGGAAGAGGGGGGTGACCTACCTCTACATAACCCACGACCTCTCCACCGCCAGGTACTTCGCCCACAGGATAGCCATAATGTACCTGGGCAAGCTGGTGGAGGTCACCACGACCGACAGGCTTGTGGAGAACCCGCTCCACCCCTACACTAAGGCCCTGCTGGCCGCGGTCCCGGAGCCAGATCCCTCCATGAAGGACGTCATAAAGGAGATCCCGATAAAGGGAGAGGTCCCGAGCGCCGCCAACGTCCCCCCGGGCTGCAGGTTCCACCCCAGGTGTCCCTACGCCTTCGAGCCCTGCGACAAGGAGGAGCCGGAGCTGGTCGAGGTGGAGCCGGGCCACTGGGTGGCCTGCCACCTGGTGAGCGGGGGTTGATCGGGAGCCTGGACCTCCCCGGCTGGGCCGGCCGGGAAGCCGGCGTCAGGAGGCGGGTTCTGGCGATCTCCACCCTCGGCCTGCTCATGATGCTCTTCGCCCTGGCGTCATCCCTCTACATGGTGCTGCCGGCTGAGTCTAGGTCGGCTGGCGACTGGGTCCGGTCCGACCTGGGCCCGACCCACGGGAGGTACGAGTTCGTCCTGGACGAATCCCTGGAAGGTTTCAACGTGCTTGGGTGCTACGGGGAGATCAACATCACCTCGACCAGTCCAGGTAGGGCCCAGGTTGAGCTGGTCTACGCCGGCGAGAGCAGGACGAGCGAGCTGACCCTCAGGGTCGGGGAGGTATCCACGGTGGACCTGCTCGGGGGAATCCCACGCTCGGTCGAGTACGAGCTGTCGGCCCCCGGGGTCATCTCTCTGTCGTCAGACATCAGGGCCTCCTACCAGAGGCCCGCCGACCCGCTGTGGGTCCTGGCTTCGGCGGCCGCCGCCCTCCTCGGGGCCGCCTTATCCCTGTCCGGATTGACCTCGCTGCTCCTGGGAGAGGGAGATCGCCTTAGATGACGCGAGGAGGATCAGAAGGGCGGTCTTCCCGTCCTCTATCCTCCCCTCCATCACCCAGCGGACGGCCTCCCTCAGGCTGACCCTCAGAACCTCTATCCTCTCTCCCGGCTCCGGCGAGGGCTCCCCCACGCTCAGGTCGCTGGCCAGGAACATGTGGAGCACCTCGGTGGAGTATCCCGGGGAGGAGTAGAATTTCCCCGCCGGCTCCAGGGTTCCAGCCGCGATCCCAGTCTCCTCCCTCAGCTCCCTCAGGGCGCAATCCTCCGGGGACTCCCCCTCCTCCAGGGTCCCGGCGGGCGCCTCTATTAACCAGCGGCCCACCGAGGGCCTCCACTGCCTCTCCAGGTACACGTACTCCCCGTCGACCGGCAGGACCACCACCGCCCCGGGGTGGACCACCACCTCCTCCCTGATCCCCCCCTCCCACCTCACGTGGACCTCGAACCTCCTGCCGGCGTAGACGACCCTGTCCAGATCACCTCCGCCTCCGACCCTACCCGCACCCAGCTTCCATCACCATCCCGAGGCCCATCTCCCTCAGCCTCTCCAGGTCCTCCACCCTCCTGGCCTCCGCGACCACCTTAACCTGCGGCAGGGTGTTTGAGGCCCGCACCAGGATCCACCCCTCGGGGAAGTAGGCCTTGACCCCGTCTATGAGCGAGATCCTCTTGGCCTCCCTCCCCAGCCTCTCCGCAACCTCCGCCACCACCTCAAACTTCCTCTCGTCCGGGCAGTCTACCACCATTACCCCGGAGTTGAAGAACTTGGGCAGGGAGTCGACGAGCGAGGACAGGGGTCCCCTCCTGGCCGCCAGCTCGGCCATCCTCAGCGAGGCGAATATGGCGTCGTCGAAGCCGTACATCTCCGGAAAGTAGAGGTGACCGCTCTTCTCCCCGCCCAGCACGGCCCCCCTCCTCCTCATCTCCTTCTTTATGTGAACGTGTCCTGTTTTGGTCTCCACGGGAACCCCCCCCGCCCTCCTGACGGCCTCCTCCACCACCGCCGAGCAGGAGACGTCGTAGACCACAGCCCCCCCTCCGGACCGACGGAGGTACTCCGCGGCCATTATGGCCAGGGATAGGTCTCCGTCCAGTATCCTGCCCCGGTCGTCCACGAATATGGCCCTGTCCCCGTCCCCGTCGAAGCCGACGCCCAGGTCCGCCCCCGACTCGATCACCATCTCCGCCAACCCAGCGAGCGTCTCCGGCCCGGGCTCCGGAGGGTGGCCGGGGAAGCGCCCGTCCACCTGCCAGTTGATCACCCCCACGTCGAACCCGGCCGAGCTCAGCAGCCTGGGAGCCACGTCCGCCGCCACCCCGTTGGACGCGTCGATGGCCACCAGGATCCCGCCGCCCGCCCCGCCCGGACCAGACGCGCCGATCCTCCTGAGGGCCTCCTCCAGGTAATCGTCCACAACGTCGATCTCTTCCAGGCTCCCCCCGCCACCCCCGCGGGGATGGGACCCGAACGCCAGCTCGGCGATGCGCTCGAGCCCGCTGCCCATGCCTATCATCTCCCCGCCCGGTCCAACCAGCTTGAACCCGTTCCACTCGGGCGGGTTGTGGCTGGCCGTCACCATGACGCCCCCGTCCAGGTTCAGCGAGGCGACCGCGTAGTACAGGAGGGGCGTGGGGATCCTCCCCAAGTCCGCCACGTGCGCCCCCGATTCCACCAGTCCCTCTATCAGACCATCCCTAAGGGCCGGTGAGCTCGTCCTCCCGTCCATTCCCACCGCCACCCTGGCGCCGGGCCCGACGAACATCCCGAAGGCCGCCCCGAGAACCCTGGCGCCGTCTTCGTCCAGGTCTCGGCCGTACACCCCCCTCACGTCGTACGAGCGGAAGGCCCCCCTAGACAGCACCCCCCCCTCGTCACCTCCCGAACCTCCTGCTCCTCCTCTGATACTCCCTTATGGCCCTCAGGAAATCCACCTTCCTGAGGGCCGGCAGGTAGACGTCCAGGAACATGAGCTCAGAGTAGGCGGAGTGCCACAGGAGGAAGTTGCTTATCCTCTCCTCCCCCGAGGTCCGGATTATCAGGTCGGGGGACGGCACGTCGGCCAGGTAGGTGTGCCTGGTTATCGTGTCCTCGTTTATCTCCCCCGGGAGGATCTCCCCGGAGGCCACCTTCTCGGCTATCCTCCGCACAGCGTCGACTATCTCCGCCCTCCCGCCGTAGGCCACCGCCACGTTGAGGGTCCTCCCCCCGTTCCCCCTGGTCTCCTCCTCCAACCTCTCCGCCAGGGCCCTCAGATCCTCCGGCAGCCTCTCCATCCTCCCTATGAACCTGACGGAGACGCCCAGCTCCCTCAGCCTCCCCAGGTCCTCCCTGAGCACCCTGGATATCTCCTCCCTGAGGGTGTCCAACACCGCCTCCAACTCCTCGCCCCTCCTCCTGAGGTTCTCCGTCGACAGGCTGTACAGGGTGACGTGATCTATCCCCAGCTCGACGCACCAGTCCAGTATCTCCCTCGCCTTCTTGGCCCCCAGCCTGTAGGCCGCCCTCAGGTCTAGGCCCTGGGACCTGGCGAACCTCCGGTTCCCGTCGAGGATGACTCCGACGTGCCTGGGAACGGGACCGCCCTTGAGCTTCTCCGCCAGGTACCTCTCGTACGCCCCCATCTGGAGCCGGCTCATGATCCTGTAGGCGACGTCCCCCAGGCGGATGGCGATCCCGGATGGAGAGGGGCCCAAAGGGGATCCCCCCGATCAGAGTCTCTCCAGCACCTTGACCATTTCCTCCTCCGACAGGGGGAACTCTATCACGTAGTACCTGCCGTCCCTGCGCACCTGGACCGACCCGACCTCCACCCCGGCCACGCGGAACTCTTGGGTCAGGTCCGATATGGCCCGCTGGGCTGCCGAGGCCGAGGCCTCCGTGTCGAAGGCCACGACCATCCTGCCGGCGGCGGAGGAACCGCGCCTGTAAAGGTAGAGGACGGTCAACCTAGATCCGTTGACGCCCCGCTCCGTCAACTTCAGTGCCAGGGGGACCCCATCGCCGTCGATTGCCCTCTCCATGGCGCCCCTCGAGGTCTCGTCGGACAGCACGCCGTTCTCCCCTTCTCCACCCCACAGGCCTATCATCTCCTCCACGATCCCCCTGCCGGCGCTGGCGTTCCCCGAGACCATGAGCAGAACGTCGTCTCCTACCGCGGCGAACGACACGATGTCTCCGTTGTAGTCCCCGGTCAGCGTCTTCCCGACCGAGTAGAACACGGTGAAGTTCCCGACCTTATACCTGAGGAGCCTGCTCTTGGCCATCGCCCTGAATAGGGTTTCGGAGGATCCGTCCCTGAGCTGGTAGATCACCGCTATGAGGGGGGTCTCCCCACCGCAGTCGGCCACGCACCCGCCCCTCCCGGGCACGACGAGGACCTCTATATCCGAGGGCCTCAGCACCAGGTATCTCACGCCGAATATCTGGACCTGGCCGCCAACTAGGTCGCCCAGGCCGCCGACCCTCGCCATGTTCGATATGTAGTAGACCCTGACGGGGGGGCCGACCTCGGCGGGGAGGATCCTCATCCACTCCTGCTCCCACGCGCCCGCCTGCCCACCCCCGCCGCCGGCCTCGGGGACCCCCATCAGGTAAAGTCCGGCGGCTATGACGGCGACCGCCGACGCGAGGATCACCAGCACCGTCCGCAGGCCCATGGAACTCTCGCCTCATCAGCCTCCCCCCATTATATAATTGAGCGACGTTTACCGTCGGACCGGCAGATGACCCGCGTGAGTTCCCCGCGATCCGAGGCCGGGGGTGGGAGGGTCTACGCGGCCGTGGGCCACCTGACGATCGACGAGGAGTGGGAGGGGCTCCGCCTGATGTTCAGGTCCCTCGGCGGCGGCGCGCTCTACGGATCCATGGCGGCCCTCGGGATGGGGTGGGAGGCCAGGGCGCTGGTCCGGATCGGCCTCGACTTCCCGGATCCGTGGCTGAGGATAGTCTCGAGCTTCGGGGTCGAGCTGAGGGCGCTGAGGTCGGGTTCGACGACAAGGTACGCGGTGGTGTCTTCCGGCGGCCGGTCCAGGAGGATCCTCACCTCCTCGGCCCCTCGCTTCGGCGAGGAGGAGATCCTATCGGCCCTGGCGGAGTGGATGCCATCGGTCCTCCACGTGGGATCGGTGGCGGGGGAGGTGGATCCCGACGTGCTCCCAAAGCTCTCCGGGGTGAGGGTTGGGGTAGACGCCCAGGGCTTCGTCAGGAGGTTCGACGAGGTCGGTCGGGTGAGTCTGGCCAGGTCGCCGGAGCTGGAGGCGGTCCTCGGGTCGGTGGACGTGCTGCACGCGAACTCGGAGGAGGCCGCGGCCCTGACGGGATCCGCCGACCCGGCGGAGGCCGCGGAGGCCCTGTCTCGCCTGGGGCCGGCGGCGCTCGTCAGCCTCGGTGATGGGGGCCTCCTTCTCTCCGACGACTCGAACCTCGTGTTCGTTCCGGCCTACAGGCCCGCCTCCCAAGTCTCCGACGTCGGCGCGGGCGACGTGCTCCTGGCGGTCTTCCTCATCTCCACGGCCGAGGGGGCCGACCCCGTCTCGGCGGCTGTCACGGCGGCCGCCGCGGCAGGGCTGTCGGTGTCCCGCGCCGGTCCCGACCCGGTGGACAGGAAGCTGGTCGAGGAGGCCGCCCGAACCCTGGAGGGCGGGGTGGTGAGGCTGAGGTGAGCTCCCCGGCGCGGCCCGAGAGGATGGTGAGGCTGAGGAGGGCCGCGGCCAGGAAGGCGGTCCACGCCCTCCTGGCGTGCCTCTCCCTGGCGCCTGCCGCCCTACCCGGTCTGTTCCCCCTCCCGACCCAGTCCGTCTACGCCGCGGCCCTGGTGGTCGCGGCCTGGCTCAACGCCGTGAAGATATGGGGACCTCCCCCACTCATCGCCAGGATATCCCGAATCCCCGTCCTGGAGGCCGCTTTCAGGCCCATCAACCTGGCGGCCGCCCGACTCTGGGGCGCTCTGACCGACCTGGAGAGGGAGTACGAGCGCAGGCTCGGCTGGGTCGGCCTCCTGAATGGGATAATCGGAGTGTCTGCGGCCTACCTCATCTCGGGGGAGTACTCGGCCTACGGGGTTGCGGCGATGGCCACGGTGGACGTGTTCTCCACGCTGGTGGGGGAGGCCCTGCCGTCGGCGGAGCTCCCGGCCTCCAGGGGGGCCACCGTCTGCGGAACCGCGGCCGGCGCCCTGTCCTACATGGCGCTCCTCCTGACCGTGCTCCCCCCCGCCGAGTCCCTGGTGCTGGCCGCGGCGGCCGGGATAATCGAGGCCTACGGGATCGAGGACAACGTGGACGTGCCCCTGCTGACCTCGATCCTGGCCGCGGTCGCCGGCTACCCTCCCCCGCGCCCCCTGAGCAGCGACTTTATGAACCTCTTCAGCATCACGACGTCCTCCACGTAGACGAACTCTCCGGGGGCGTGGATGTTGTTCTCCTCCCTTATCGCCCCGAAGGCCACCGTCGGTATCCCCATCCTCGCGAAGAAGTACCCGTCGTTTCCCCCCAGCTCCGCGGCCACTGCGGATCTACCGGTGGCCGACTCCATGGCGGCCAGCGCCTCGGCCACGAACGGGTGGTCCGGGTCGGTGCGCCACCCCTCGTTTATGGGCTCCAGTATCTCCACCTCCGCCTCCACCCCCAGGCAGGCCGCCAGCGAGGCCACCCTGGACCTGAGCTCCTCTATGGCCTTGCTCGGATCCTCCCCGGGGATCAGCCTCATGTCGAACCCGGCCTCGGCCGAGTCCGGTATGACGTTGTGCTTCCCGCCGGCCCTCAGTACGGTGACCGTGAACCTACCCCACAGCCTCCCGACCGGGCTCCCGGGGGGGCTCGGGAGGTCGGAGAGCCTGGCGGCCCTGAACTCGGAGAACCTCTCCAACCCCTCGACCATCCTGGCCAGGGACCACACCGGGTTCCGCGCCCTGTGGGGGTACCCGGCGTGTCCCCCCCTCCCCCTGACCCTGACCCAGCCGTGCACCACCCCGCTAGCCCCGACGCTCAGGTAGTCGGCAGCGGCGTCCACCACGACGACCCTGTCCCCGGGGACCCCGGCCTCCACCACCTCCTCTATCCCCCTCCCCCCAACCTCCTCGTCCCCCGTCACCACCACCACGGGGTTGTACCTGAGTCTCTCCCCCCTGAGCTCCCTGACAGCGGCCAGCGATGCCGCCACAGCCGACTTGTCGTCGGCCGCCCCCCTTCCGTATATCCTGCCGTCCACCTCCACCGGCTCGAAGGGATCTAACTCCATACCCGAGACCCTCCAGGGACCGCGGGCCGGGACCACGTCGTAGTGGCTGACCAGGGCCAGGTCCATCTCGGCGCCGGCGTCCAGCCTGGCCACCACGTTTGGGACCTCCCTGCCGACTATCTCCGCCTCCATCCCCAGGGAGGCGGCCTCGTCCATCACCAGCCTGGCGGCCTCCCCGTAGTTGCTCTTCCTCAGGGAGTCTGTGTTCAGGGAGACCAGCCTCTTCAGCAGCTCCACCTCGTACATGTCCGGTCCCGGCCACCTGACGCGGAACGATTTAACGTTGTGCGGCGCCGGTCTTGGTGATGAGGGTGCTCCTGATAGGCGCCGGCAGGATGGCCTCGGCCATAGCGGCCTACCTCTCGGACCCCAGGTTCGGGAGGCCAGCCGATGCCATCACCGTGGCGGACGTCCGTCGAGACGCGGCCTCCTCGCTTGTGGAGCGGCTGGAAGGGAGGGGCGCGTCCTCCTCCCTATCCTGGATCGTGCTGGACGCCTCCGACAGGGACGCCGTGGCGGAGGCCGCCGCGGCGGCCGGCGCGGACGTCGTGATAGACGCCGCCCTGTTCGACACCATTCCGGCGTCCACGCTCGGGGCCCTGGACGCGGGCGCCAACTACCTCGACCTGGGGAGCGACAGGGAGACCCTCCAGTGGCAGATATCCCTCTCCCGGGATTTCGCGGAGCGGGGGACTGTCGCCGTCCCCGGGATGGGCGGGTCGCCCGGGCTCATAAACGTCCTGGCCAGGGCCGCGGCGGACAGGCTGGACTCGGTCTCCGAGATGCGCATGAGGGAGGGGTGGAGGGACTTCGTCGACTACGACTCGCTGGGGGTGCCCCTGCCGGTCCCCTACTCCCTGGAGACCATACTGGACGAGTTCGAGTCCGAGGCCGAGGTGTTCTCGGACGGCGACGTCGTCAAGGTCCCGGGCATGTCGGGCCGGGAGGTCTGCGAGATGCCCGACCCGGTGGGGAGGGTGGAGTGCTACTACGTGGACCACCAGGAGGTCTGGAGCGTCGGAGTCTCCCTCTCTGACAGGGGGCTGAGGAGGGTGGACTACAAGCTCTCATTCCCTAGGGAGCTGTACGAGAAGTACCGCCTCCTCTCCGACCTCGGGTACGGGTCGGCGGAGCCCCTAGATCTGGACGGTCAAATATCCCCGCTGAGGCTGTTGGGGGTCTTGGTGCGGGAAAATCTGTCTGGAAAGAACTGGAGGCCGGACGACGTCGATCTGATGATGGTCAGGGCCATAGGCAAGTCGGCGGGACGAGACTCCAGGGTTGACGCCTTCGCGGAGGCGCGCTCGCTGGAGGATCCGCCCATCTCGTCTCACGCCGTTATGGTGGCGGCCCCGGCTTCCACGGCCGCCAGGTGGATAGTCGATGGGAGGCTGGACGCCCGGGGGGTCCTGCTCCCCGAGGTGTTCTTCGATCCAGGCGAGTTCCTGGGTGAGGTGTCCTCCCTGGGAATCAGGGTGTGGGTGGACGGCCCGACCTCTTTTTAATTGGAATCCGGGATCTCGGTTGGGAATGCCGACCAAGAGGCTGTACTACCTAGATCAGTACATCAAGAGCTTCGAGTCCAGGGTCGAGGCCGTCTCGGAGGAGGGGGATCTTATGGGGGTCGTCCTTGAGGAGACGGCCTTCTACCCCAGGGGGGGAGGTCAGCCCTCCGACACGGGGACCCTGGCAGGGGGATCCTGGAAACTCAGAGTCGAGTCCGTGGAGGAGAGGGGGGGCGGAGAGATCGTCCATCTGGGACGGGCGGACGGCCGCCCCTCCGAGGGGGACCCGGTCCGGGGGACCCTGGATTGGGACAGGAGGTACAGGCTCATGAGGATGCACACGGCGGCCCACATACTGATGGCCTCCGTCTCCAGGGTGTTCGGCAGGGTCGTGGACGTGGTGGGCAGCGGGCTCTCGGTGGAGAGGGGCAGGATGGATTTCGCCGAGAGGATCAGGGCCAATCACGTGCCCGACATAGAGGCCGCGGCCAACAAGATAATCGCATCGGACGTCGAGGTCAGGGCCGCCTTCTTCCCCAGGGAGGGGGCTCGGGAGATCCTGGCCAAGTACGGGAGGAACCTGGGAGCGCCCCAGGCCGGGATGGAGACCGTCAGGATAGTGGAGATATCCGGAGTGGACGCCGACCCCTGCGGGGGCACCCACGTCTCCAGGACCTCCGAGGTCGGGTCCCTCAGGATACTGAAGAGGGACAACAAGGGGAGGGGAGTCACGAGGCTGGTGTTCTCGGTTGAGCCCTGAGAGGCTCCCCACCATCAGGGAGGTCAGGATAAGGAACTTCAAGTCCTTCAGATCCCTGAACCTCCCCCTCCTACCCGGGATCACCGGCATAACCGGGCCCAACGGCAGCGGGAAGTCGAACCTGCTCGAGTCCATAGCCTTCGTCCTGGGCCACAGGGGGAGGGGCCTCAGGGCCGCCCGCCTCGGCAATCTGGTCAGCAGGGGGGCGAGACGGGCCGAGGTCACCCTGAAGATAGCGACTCGTTCCGGCGAGAGGACCGTGAGCAGGGGGATCAGGGGGTCAACCGGCTTCTACAGGATCGGGGGGAGGATCGTCCCCAGGTACAGGGCCGAGCTCCTCCTGAGGGAGCTCGGGTACAGGGCGGACTGGTACACCTACGTGGCCCAGGGGACCGTCACCAGGCTGGTCGAGATGAGCCCCAGGGAGAGGGTCGGGATAGTGGAGGAGATAAGCGGCGTCAGGGAGTTCGAGAGGAGGAGGGCCGAGATACTGACCAGGCTCGGGGAGGTGGAGGGGAGGCTGGAGGTGATCAGGGCCAGGCTCTCTGAGAGGGAGAGGTTCCTCAGCTCCCTGGCCCGGAGGATAGAACTGATGAGGCGCAGGGAGGAGCTGGAGAGGAGGGCCCTCTCCCTGAGGAAGGCCGTCCTGCTGGAGGAGCTGAACCGCGTCAGGGGGAGGATATCCGAGCTGCGCCTGGGATTGGAGGGTGGGGGGGAGGCGGGGGGAGATTCTAATCCCGACGTGGAAATGGAGGCCGTTGAGGCGGCCATAAGGGAGGCCGAGCGCAGGCTGAGGGAGCTGGAATCGGACGAACACATGAGGATCGCGAGGGAGGCCGAGTCCGTCAGACTGAGGATTAGGTCCAAGAGGAGAGAGCTATCAGCCGTGGAGAGGGAGATCGAGGCGATCAGGGCCACCCTATCCTCGGTGGGGGAGCTTGGTGTTCCCAGGGAGATATCCGGGGTCGAGGGAGTGTTGGGAACCGTGTCTCAGCTGATAAAACCGCTGCCCGGTTACGAGCGAGCCTACAGGGCGGCCGCGGGTGGGAGGGCGGGGGACGTGGTGGTCGAGAGCCTGGACCTGGCGCTGAGCCTCCGGGGGGCGCTCAGGAGGTCCGGGCGGAGGGTGAGGCTGATCCCGCTCGACGTGGTCAGGCCGGGCCGACCGCCCTCCCCGCCTGGGTACTCCCTCGGCCTCATGATAGAGCACCTATCTTACGATCCAGACCTGGACGGTGTCGCCAGGGCGGTCTTCGGGGGGACCGTGGTGGTGAGGGACCTGAGGGACGTTTCCAGGGGGGACATAGGGAGGGCCAGGTTCGTCAGCCTGGACGGGGACCTCATGGAGAGGGACGGGAGCGTCATAGTCACCCCCGACAGGTCTGGGGTCAGGGGAAGGCTGGAGAGGCTGGACGAGTTGGAGGCCGAGAGGGAGAGGCTGCGATCGGAGTTGGCGGATCTGGAGAGGAGGGTCTCTTCCCTTCCAGACGAGTCCTCCGTCCGCAGGATGGCGGAGGAGCTGAGGGGGGTCCGATCCTCCCTGTCGAGGCTGAGGGAGCGCAAGGAGAGGATCCTCCGCCTGAGACTCGAGGAGGCCAGGAGGAGGGCCGCCGTCTCAGAAGAGCTGGGGAGGCTGGAGGCGAGGGAGGAGCAGATCCTTCGTGAGCTCGACTCCCTTGGGGACGTGGAACCGGCCGACCCCGGGTGGGGCGACCCTTCATCTGCCCTGGCGGCCGTCAGGGCCGAGCTGAGGTCGCTGCCCGCCCCCGATCCCGGGCTCGAGGAAGAGTACGGTCGGGAGCTCGAGAAGGTCAAGCTCGCGAGGGCCGAGGCGGAGGAGATAGAGAGGGAGAGAATGGAGGTGCTGGAGGCGCTCAGGAGGGCAACGGGGGAGAGGGACGGGGCTCTGGCGGACGCCGTGGGTAGGCTGGCGGAGGCCTTCTCCAAGATCTACGGGGAGGTGTCCGGCGGATCCGCCAGGATGTGGCTGAGCGGGAGCTGGCCCGACGCTGCCCTGGAGATAGAGGTGATCCCCCCAGGGAAGCCCCCGACGAGGCTCGAGTCGCTGTCCGGCGGGGAGAAATCGGTGGCCGCCCTGGCCCTCGTGGCGGCCGTGGCCGCGGTCAGGCCATCCCCCATATACCTGTTCGACGAGGCCGACGCCATGCTCGACGCGGAGAACTGCCGGAGGTTCGCCAAGATACTGCGGATCCTGGCCTACTCTGGATCCCAGGTCCTCGTGGTGTCCTTGAAGAGGGAGACCCTGTCGGAGGCCGACAGGATTCTCGGCGTGACCGACTCGGGCGGGAGATCGAGGGTGGTCGGGGTTGACCTCTCCAGGTACCCGGGATGAGTCGAAGTCCCGCGTCGAGGAGGCCCTCAGGGAGTTCTCCGTCAGGGGGGACCTCGAGGTCCTCGCGCTCCGCCTGCTGCTGATAAGCGAGGATCTGGCCTCCAGGGCGGCTAGGCTCCTCAGGTCGATCCTCCCTGGGGAGGGAACCAGACCCCGGGGTTCCGGGGGGAGGGCCGGCGGGACCGCCCGGAACGTGCCCCCCCTCACCCCCAGGATGGGGCGGATCGTGATGATACCCCCCTCGGCCCGGGAGTTCGAAGTCGAGAGAGATTGGGCATCCAGCCTGGTGGGCCGGGCCCGGGAGGCTGTCAGGGTCGTGGCGGCCCTGGCCGCCGATCTCCTCAGGGAGATCGAGCGGCTCAGGGAGAGGATATCGACCCTCCTCAGGGAGGGCAGGGGGACCTTCACCCTGAGGGAGCTGGCGAGGGACAGGGAGGAGGCGTCGGCCTACCTTATATCCCTCCTCCTGCTGGAGAGGGAGGGGGAGGTCCTACTCTCTCAGGACAGGATCTACGGGGACCTGGTGGTGAGGGTGAGTCCCGTTGGCGGGGGAGGTGGACGCGGCCCTCCTGGTTGAGGCGGCCCTCTTCGCGGCCGGGAGGCCCATGTCCGTCGAGGAGATATCTGAGGCGACCGGCCTGGAGGTCGAGGAGGTCGAGTCGGTCATTCCGAGGATCTCCGAGTCCCTGAAGGGGAGGCCCTACTTCCTCCAGGAGAGGCCCGACGGCCTGTTCATGACCCTGAGGCCGGAGTACAGGGAGGTGGCGGAACGCGTCTCGGCCAGGCCGGAGCTCTCCAGGGCCGAGCTCAGAACCCTCGCCGTGATATCGGCCCTCGGCCCGCTCAGCCTATCTAGGTTGGCCGAGCTGAGGGGTTCCTCGGCCTACGCGCACGTCAAGAAGTTGAGGAAGAAGGGGTTGATCTACGTCAAGAGGGCCGGGCGGGGAAGGGTGGTCGGCGTCACGAGGGACTTTCGGAGGTTCTTCGAGCCCCCGGGACCCGAGCTTATTAAGGGAGCCGGGGGGGAGTGAAGGGTGCCCCCGATGGCGGTGGGGGAGAGGGTCTCGAGGGAGCTGCGGGAGAGGGCCCTCGCCGAGGACGTCGACCAGGTCCTGAAGGCCCTAGAGAGGGAGGGGCTGCTGGACGCGTTCGAGGGCTATCTCCTGGCCCGGGACATATCCCTCTCCCTGTGCGGGGGCCTCGTGAGCATAGGGTCTCCGACCGCCAAGGAGATCAGGGCCAAGTTGGAGTCCCTGGGGGGGGAGGCGGCCTCACTCCTCTCCACCCTGGCCAGATCCAGCGGGAAGGGCGGATTCCCCTTCTCCGGCGGGATCCCGTCGGAGCTGGTCTCCGAGGCGGATCGGGCCCTTGACTCCCTGATCTCAGAGCTGGAGGGGGCGACCTACCTGCTCATCTCCGAGGCGCTCCGACTGGTGGGACCGACCAGGGAGTCGGTGCTGCGCACGGCCAGGTCACTCCTTGATTCCCTCGTGGGGGGTACCAAGCTTGGAGAACGGTGGGAGAGGATACCCGATCTGATATCGGCTCTGGAACAGCTTTCCCCCCCCTCGGAGGGCTCGCCGCCCGGAGACGTCAGAGACTACGTCTCGCTGGTGGCAGAGGTCAAGGCCGCGGTATCGGAGGTGGAGGAGAGGCTCTCAAGATCGAAGGAGGCGACGGAGAGGCTAGGCCTCGCGCTGACCGAGCTCGAGTCTACCATAGAGGAGATCAGAAGGGAGATCTCCGCCGCCGAGGAGGAGGGGATCAGGGCCGAGTTCATGGCCGAGACGATCGAGTGGGCTCTGGTCAGGGCCAAGAGACTCAGGAGGAGGTGCCAACCCGGGGACGTGGAGTGCGCCGAGAAGGCGGCCGAGGACGCCGTCAGGCTGGGGAACAGGATAAGGGAGATGGCGGAGTCGGGGATAAGGCAGCTCAGGGAACTTACTGATCTAATGAGGGAGGTGACAGGACTCATTCCGGAGGCGGAGGCCGCGGCCGAGGCCCTGGGGAGGGAGCTCTCCTCCGACTCGCTCAGGCTGATAGTCAGGGACGCCGCGGCCGAGCTCTCCGGATACATGGGTGGAATGGTCATTAAGGATCAGGATGAGATGGAGAACTTCCGAACCAGGCTCCTCGAGATGAGGGACGTCCTGAGATCACTGATCTCCCTAAGGAGAGCCTCGGAGGAGGCCGGCGGCCTGGAAGAGATGGCCTCCAGAATAGCAGATGGGCTGTCCTCCTTGGCCATAATAAGGGCGGTGCTCGCCAAGTCGGAAGAAGATCCGAGCATACTGACGAGAGAAGCCCTCCCAGCACTCAAAGAATTTGGGGAGAAGATATCGGAGTATAGAGAGGCCCAGAGGGACGCTGAGAGGTTGTATCCCTACTGGAAGAGGTACCTGCTGGATCTGGCAAGGGAGCGCGGCGGGCGGGTGAGCGCGGGAGAGCTGACCAGGATCCCCCAGAGGTGGAGGCCGTGGTTCCTCAGGAGGGTGGAGGAAGAGGGTATTGCCTCGGTCTCTGAGGGTATTGTGGCCGTGACGATGCCGCAAGAGGGTCCGCCCAGAGCCAGCGTGGGGGCTGGCCCGACGTTCGAGAGGGAGGCCCCGGCCGCCGCGAAGCCCGCTGGACGGGCTCCAGAGATCATCGGATCGGCCGGGGCGGAGGCCCCTCCCCCGGAGGCCCCTCCCCCGGAGGCCCCTTCCCCCCGCACTACTTCCCTCTCCCCCTCCCCAACTCCGCCCAGGCCGAGGTCCGCCCCCGCAGGGATTCGAGGCAGGATGGGTGGTAGGGCGGGGATGAGATCGTCGATCTCACCGGCCCACGCGCTCATTCGACTGGCCCTTGAGCTGCTCTCTTCCGAGACCGGGGCCAACGTCCCGCCCGCCCAACCAGACGCGGAGGACTTGAAGCGTAGGATAGCGGCCCACCTCATCTGAAATTGTCCCCCACGGCGGCGGGGAGGACCGCGACTTCAGGAATGGACAAACGGTCCATATGGTTTATTAACCGGGCGGGGGGCGCTCTCTCGATAGGACGTGATAGTGGTAAATGCCGTGCTGTCCGAGAGCGAGCTGTCCCAAGAACTCAGATATCTCCTCCTGAAGCTCAGAGAGAGACATCCCGACTCCGTCTCCGTCTACTTCTACGACGTATCCAGCATAAAGAAAAAGAAGGAGGTGAAGAACCTCCCGGAGATCAAGATAGACGGGCTCTCGCTCTCGGGAGAGGAGGCCCTGGCAGCGGCCGAGACGCTGCTGGACCTGCTCGAGTCGGGCGTCTCCCCCACGCCTCCTCTCATACTCCGGAAGATCAGGGAGCGGAGGCTGGCAATAATAAGCGAGGCGAAGGAGGCCCTGAGGAGGCTGGAAGAGGTAACCTCCGTCATACCCCCCGAGAGGAGGACCGTGATGGAGAGGTACAGGGAGGAGCTCCAGGCCATATCCACGGGAATGTTCGGATACAGCAAGAGGTCTATAGAGAGGGCCAGAGAGGAGCTGGATCGGATAAACTACCTCATAAGGAAGCTGGCCTCGGAGGGGGTAGAGGACAGGCTATCCAGCAGGATAGCCCTGATACACAGGGGGGTGTTCGAGGCCCTGAGCGAGGCAGAGGAGATCTCCCGCCTGCTGGGCGCGGAGGTGAGGTCGGAGATCCTGGAGTCGCTGCGAGGGGCCCTGGCCGAACTCAGGGAGGGCCCGAAGAACGTGGGCGATATAGCCGAGGCCGCCCTGGGCAAGCTCGGGGAGGTGGTCGAATTGGAGCGGCGGCGGATACAGTGGCTGGAGAGGGTGCAGGGCCGACTGACGAAGGTCAGGAGCAGGGTGGGCGGTTGGTTGGCCTCGGCCAGCTCCCTGGACGCCGGGATCGGAATCAACTGGTTCACCAAGATGAGCGTCGCCGTCCTGACCAGGCTGTTCGTTAGGCTGGCCTTCCCGTCGGGAGACTGGCTAGCCTCCCTCAGGGAGATAGACGACATGATAAATCAGCTCGACCTGATCCCCCTGATCTCCGAGACCGTCGACTCCGCAGCCCAGTCCGGGATAGACGCCGGAATGAGGGCGGTGGAGACCCTCAGGCTCGCCGTCAGGAGGATGGACCCCGAGAAGGCGACCCTCGATGACATGAATTCTATGATAGAGGAGATCAGGGCGGCCGCCGCCGGGGCCGCCGGGGGCCGCGGGGCGCCCGTCTCCCTGGAGATCAAGATCGACGAGATCTCGGAGAAGGTGTCCCGGCTGATAGACACGGCCTCCCGGCTGGTCAAACTGGGGGTCGAGGCCGACCGGGAGCTGGCGGAACTGCTCGAGGTGGAGGGCTCCCTGAAGGTCCTCAGGAGGAGGCTCTCCGCGGGGGAGGACGTGTCTGAGGAGCTGGACGAAGTGGAGCGCCGGGTGGAGTCGATAGGTCGATCCGTGAAGGCAAAGGTGTGAGCCAACATTCTTAAGGGTGCGGGGGCCGGCGGCGACCGTCGACGGGGGCCTCGGGAGATGAGATGGTTCGGGGTCGGTCTGGGGGGCGCGGGCGGCGCCATAATGGACGCCACATATGAAGTCTTCTCCTCGAGGTCCCCGGAGGGCCTCATAGGGGCCGTCGTCTTCAACACGGCCGAGTCGGACAGGGCCAAGCTCAGGCACCTCAAGGAGTCCTTCTACCTGTTCGGAGAGTTCGGGGGGGCCGGAGTCGGCGCCCGGTGGAAGGACTCCATGAGGGCCATGGGATCCCCGGAAGCCAAAGAGATGGTCAGGTCGGTGCTCGAGCGGAGGGGGATCTCAGGGGCCACGGGGGTGCTCCTGTCGACCGCCCTCGGGGGAGGGACGGGAAGCGGATCGACCCCCCTGGTGGCCAGGTACGTCAGGGAGATCCTGGGCGGAGAATCCTCCGTCCAGCCTATAGTCTCGGTGGGGGTCCTCCCCTTCAGGTACCCCCGGGAGTCCATGAGGTTCGCCTACAACAGCGCCGTGTCTCTCTCCAACCTCCTCTCCCCGACCGACTCGGTCTTCCTGTTGGACAACGACGTGGTCTGGAATAGGGTGGTTTCAGATGAACCGAACCTCAGCGACGAGGAGGCGCTTCAGAGGATAAACAGGCTGGCCGGACTGTTCCTGAGGGCCATATCCGTCGCCTCCTCCAACCCAATGATGGGCGGCTTCAAGACCACCCTCGACTCCCAGGACCTCAGGTCGATGGTGAGGTTCTTCGAGGCCTCCATATGCGTCCCGTGCTACGCCTCCGTCAGGGTGGAGGCGGTTGAGGGGTCCCTGGAGTTCCTGATGGAGCTGGCCCTGGGGGAGGGCTGCTTCGCCGAGGTGGAGCCCAAGACCGCCCTGAAGGCGGCCTTCGTCATAAGGGGGCCGGAGAGGTACCTGAACGTCAACTCCCTCTTCGAGGCCAAGAGGGTCCTGGCCGAGAGGATAGCGGGCATAGACGTCAGGGAGGGGCTGGCCGCGGCGCCGGAGGATGAGAAGAGATTCGAGATCTCCGTGCTGCTCGTGGAGCCCAGGGTCCCGAGGATAGATGAGATACTCGAGCAGGCGGAGCTCTACTACAACGTCCACGAGGACGAGTTGACCAAGATGGAGGACACCCCAAGGGACGAGTTCGAGGGATACCTGGAGAGGCTGAGGTCCCACCTGGAGAAGGCCGAGGAGTCCAGGAGGGGATTGGAGGCTGGGTCGGGCTGAGCCCGGAAGTCCCATCGTATATTTTTTTAACTATCGCCGCCGCCCGCCGCGGTGGTCCCGTGTCCGACCTGGAGAGGTTCTTCTCCCCGAGATCGATAGCCGTGATAGGGGCTTCCAGGGATCCCGGGTCGGTTGGTCACGAGCTCCTGAGGATACTGGCGGAGAACAGGCTGAGGGGGGGATTTGATTGGAGGCTCTACGCAGTGAACCCCAGGGCCGACTCCGACATACTGGGGGTGCCCACCTACAGATCCGTCAACGAAGTCCCCGGGGACGTCGACCTTGGCGTGATAGTGACCCCGGCCAGGTACGTGCCGTCTATAGTTGAAGAGTGCGGGCTCAGGGGAATAAAGAACCTCATAGTGATAAGCGGGGGCTTCGCCGAGGTGGGAGAGGAGGGTAAGAGGCTTCAGGACGCCCTGATCCGGGCGGCCAGGCGGAGGGGAATGAGGATCCTAGGTCCGAACTGCGTCGGGGTGGTGGTCCCCAGGACCGGGGTGGACACGGCCTTCCTCCCGGTCGAGAAGCCCTTCGGAGACGGGAGCCTGGAATCCCTCCCCCGACCGCCCCCCGGGAACATATCCCTCATATCCCAGTCGGGCGCCTTCGGCGTGGCATGCCTGGACTACATGGCGGGTGAGGGTCTGGGGCTGGCCAAGTTCGTCAGCTACGGAAACAAGGCGGACGTGGACGAGGTGGACCTGATAGGGTACCTGGCCGACGATCCCGAGACCCGGGTGATAATAGTCTACGCCGAATCCATAGAGAGGGGGAGGGAGTTCTTGGAGGCCGTCCGGAGGGCGGTGGCCAAGAAACCGGTGGTCGTGCTCAAGGCGGGGAGGACGTCGGCCGGGGCGAGGGCCGCAAGCTCCCACACGGCCGCCCTCGCCGGATCCGACGAGGTGTACGAGGCGGCCCTGAGGCAGGCCGGCGCCATCAGGGTATACGAGGTCGAGGAACTGTTCGACGCGACCAAGGCCCTCTCCATGCAGCCGCCGGCCCGGGGGAGGAGGGTGGCAGTCCTCACAGACGGCGGGGGGGCCGGCGTGATGGCCACGGACGAGTTGGAGTCCAGAGGGGCATCCGTTCCGAGACTATCCGGGCGGACCCTGGCCGAGCTCGAGAGGATGAGGGAGGAGGGGGAGATCCCGCCCATATCCGGCATATCCAACCCGGTCGACCTGACCGGCAGCGCCACGGACGAGCACTTCGTCAGATCACTCGAGGTCCTACTGGGGGATCCCGGGATAGACGGCGTGGTGGTGCTCGCCCTCCACCACGTCCCTGGGGTCACGGACGAACTTCCCTCCAAGCTCGCCCGGGTCGCGGCCGACGGGGGGAAGCCCGTGGTCGCCTGCGACATAGGACAGGGGAGTTATTCGGTCGCCTTCAGGGACCTGTTCGACCGCGCCGGGATACCCGCCTACCCGACCCCTGAGAGGGCCGCCAGGGCCATGGTGCACCTGATACGCTACGGGGAGGCCCTGGCCAGGGTCTCCCCCCTCAGGTCCTCACCGACGCCCTAGGCCTCCTCGTCACCGCCAGGAAGTCGATCTCCATTGGAGCCCCTCTGGGAAGGTTGGTCACCTCGACCAACGTGCGGGCTGGCCTGTATGTGGGGTAGTAGGCCTCGAATATGGAGTTTATCGGGATTATGTACTTCAGGTCCCTGACGTAGACCGTGACCCTCACCACGTCCTCCAGCGAGGACCCGGACACCCTGAGTATCTCCTTGGCCGACTCGAACACCAGCCTGGTGGCCTCCCTGATGTCCTCGGATATTATCTCCCCGGTCTCTGGATCTATCGGAATGAGCCCGGACACGAAGACGAAGGGACCGGCCACGACCGCGTGGCTGTACGGGCCGAGCGTCCCCGGGAGCTTGGCAGCCACCACCGGCTCCCTCTCCATCTTTACGAGGGGCCTCTCCGGCCTGACCAGGGCGAGCCCCAGGGTTCCCCCAACCCCCATTATCAGGAGGGCGCCGACCGTCCACACTATGAGGACCCAGGCCAGATAGTAGGTGTCTATGCGGCCTCGGATTAGCTCGCTGGTGAAGAGCACGTAGATTATCATGGCCGCCGACCAGATGGCTATCAGGGAGTAGGTGAGCCTCTCGAGCCACTCAACCTGATAGGGCTTTGCCTCCTGCTGGACGGACAGAGCTGTTCACCCCTCCCCGACCGGGGGACAATCAATAAAATAGGTTTCCAGCCCAGCCGACGATCACTCGATCTCTATCCTGTCCTCCTCTATCCCCCAATCCTCGACCAGCATCTTCTTGACCTTGGACCTCTGATCACCCTGGAGGAGTATGTAGCCGTCCTTGTAGGTTCCCCCGCAGGCCAGCTTGGTCTTCATGTCCTTCACCATCCTCTTCATCATATCTTTTGGAAATGATAATCCTTCTATTATCGTAACATACTTGTGCCTTCTTCTCTCAACCTTTATACGGACAATCTGTTGCTCCTTCTCTATTTCCTCCCATGCCAGCAGTTCTATTGGAAGCCCCGTGATCGGATCCCTCAGCCTCTCCTCCTGGGGTATCTTGTCCATGCCCAGACGTCGGGGGACGCCTAAGATTTAAGGCTATCCGTTGGACCGAGGCCGGGCCCACGCCTCTACATTATTATACAAACCCTCCCCGGCCCGATGATGCCCGTTGGCCGCGGTCAGACCACAGTTAGTGCTGCTGATACAGCCCCTCGTTGACCCCCTGACGGGCAGGGAGGTCCCCCCCTGGCTCCTGTCTGAGGTTGAGAGGTCGGCGGTCGACCACCTCCCCCCCGCCAGGGTGATCAGGCTCCCGGTGCTGCCCATGCCGAGGTCGGCGTTCGTCGCCGACAGGGGGCAGTACCTGTCCAGCCTCCTGCTCAATTACGTCGGGAGGAGGCTGTGGGAGCTGAACGGCGAAGAGGACCTCGTTATGGGGAGGCTGGCGGGCCACCCCAGATCCAGGCTTATCGCGCTGGCCCCCGCCGACGCCTTCGAGAGGGGGCTCAACTTCGTGTTCGGCCAGGCCGAGCTGGGGGGTCCCGCCGGGGTGGTCTACCTGGACAGGCTGAGGGGCGACCCGGAGACCTGGACCTCCAGGGTGGTCAAGGAGGTCCTCCACGAGCTGGGGCACACCCTGGGGCTGGGTCACTGCGAGAACCCCAGGTGCGTCATGAGCTTCAGCAATTCCGTGCGCGAGGTGGACCTGAAGGGGCCCGGATACTGTGATGGGTGCTTCCGGGCGATCACCTCCGCCCTGGCTCCCCTACCCCCCCTAATCTTGGAGTAGCCCGGCGCCTCCTGGCCTCACCCCCCCTGCCACCCCTGCCGGCGGCCCCCCGGGGTCGCCTCGACCCGCCGCCTACCCTCTCCTCCCTCCCCCTTCTCCTCCTGACGAGGACCGAGGCGTACCCTCCGACGGCCAGGGCGGATGCCGCCGCTATGAGGTGGGCTGAACCAACCCTGTATCCCCCGAGATAGGCCACCAGATCGAATCGGAACCTCAGCGTCCTGACAGACCCACCCCTGAGTATGACGTCGTCGCTCTCGACTTCCCGGCCGACCCCAACCCTGACCTCGTAGGCTCCCTCTGGAACCTCTATGGTCCAAGAACCGTCCGGGCCGGTGACGCCCACCTCCGACTCGCCCGAGAGGTCTGTTATCGAGATCTCGGCCCCCGGTATCGGCTGACCGAGGGCGCCCACGACCTCCACCCTGAGGGTCGACGGTGCGGGGACCTCCACCGAGATGGGGCCGACCTCCACCCTCCTCTCGACCCCGGTGGGATCCAAGTACGACGCCTCGATAGAAAGGTTGTTCTCCCCCTCCGACAGCGACAGCGAGAAGATCCCGCTCGCTGATTCTCCGGGACCCAGCGAGTCGACCTGGATCGGAACCCCGCCGACGACCTCAACTCCCCCAGATCCCTCCACCCAGGCCGATAACTCGGCTGCCGTCCCGTTTCCCACGTTGGTAACCGTCAGGTTGACGCGGGCTGGCTTCCCGGGGATCACCCAACCCTCCGGGATTACGGAGGCTGTCAGGTTCACCCCATAACTACAACCCTTCAACCTGGATGCCAGGCTCTCCAGCTGCCAGCTCAGGGGGGAGCCCGACGAGAGGTTGGCCACTAGCCAGTCTGGGTCGGTTCCCATCGCAGAGTCGACCCAGGGGCCGGCCCCCTGTGGAACAACCGGTACCCAGGCCATCGTCCTCCCCTCCACGGCCGAGGCCGCGGCCAGGGCCGTGGCCCCCTCCCGGTACCCGCCGGGATCCCCAGGGAGGTACACCAGGCCGTCGAAATTCCTGAGGAGACCCACGGGCGGAACCTCGCCGTCGGACCAAAGCAGGATCGCCAGGGGCCACCCGCCCGATCTGAGTAGGTCCGCAGCCTCTCCGTAGATAGCCGGGCCGATCTCCGGGGAGTACACCAGGAAGATCACGTCCCTCCCCGCGAGTTTCAGGCCCCCGAGGGAGACGACGTCCGCCGAAGCCGACACCACGGCGGAGGCTATGTCCTGCGGCTGATCCGATTCCGGGAAAACGACCGGCACCACCGGGGCGGTCGTCCCTTCCCCGCCGGTCACGGGGCTCCTGACCGCCACCCCGTCCACCGCGCCCGGCGCCGCCCTGGGGGGCGAGGGGCCGTCGGCCGAGTAGAAGATGAGCATCCTACCCCCCGGCCTCTCCCTCTCTATCGAGGTCTCCGAGTCCATCGCAGGGGCCGGTATCCTTATCTTACCCTCCATCTCCCCGGGGGATTGGAAGTCCCTCACCCCGAGGACCGTCCCGTTCTCCCCCGGGGCCACCACCTCGACGGACAGGCGGCCGCCGGACTTCCAGATCTCGAACTCTACGGTATCGTTCTCCAGTTCTCCAAGGACGACGCTGATGTTGGCGGAGAAGACGCCGCCGAAATCCCCCGAGAAACCGTCCTCTCCCCTCCTCACGAGCTCGCAATCGTCGCACGAGAAGGCCAGCAGGCGGGCTCCCCTGATCTCCATCGAGAAGTGGACGGAGCTCCCCTCCACCCTGATCACCGCCAGGTGCAGGCTCGCCCCGCCGCCCTCGGCGTGACACGAGCGGACCAAGGTGACGGTCATCAGGAGGACGAGGGCGAGCCTCGCCGCCGCTGCCCCCGCGCCGCCTTTCCTAACCATAGGAGCCCCCCCTGGCCAGGCGCGCGGCCCCCTTCAGGTCCTCCTCCAGCAGGGGCCTGAGTCCCGGATTGTAGATCGCTGCGGCCGGGTGGATGGTGGGGATCACCGATACATCCACGCCCCCCACCCTCCCCCTCAGGACCCTCCCCCTGAATCTGAGGATCGAGTCTAGCCTGACCCCCACCTGGGAGGCCAGGAACCTGGAGCTGTGCCTTCCCAGGGCCACTATCACCCTCGGGCCTATCGCCCTCACCTGCTCCAGCAGGAAGCGCGAGCACGCCCTAACCTCCCCGGGGGAGGGGTCCCTGTTGCCCGGCGGCCTGCACTTCACCAGGTTGGTTATGAAGACTTCTCCCCTCGACAGGCCGGCCCCCCTGAGGGCCAACTCCAACACCTTGCCGGCCGCCCCGACGAAGGGACGACCCGACTCGTCCTCCCTCCTCCCCGGCGCCTCGCCCACCAGCATTATCTCTGCGGCCGGGTCGCCCTCTCCTGGGACAGGGTTCTTCCTCTCCCTCCAGAGGTCGCAGGCCCGACACCTGAGGATCTGCAGGCCTATCTCCTCCAGCCTCCCCCGGGATCCCACAGGATCGGCTGGCGGGGGCGGATAAATAATCCTTCTCCGCCTGGGATCGAGATGAGGACCGCCGGTTGGGGAGAGGTCCTAAGGATGCTCAGATCGGCGGATCTCGTGTTGGAGGTGGTCGACGCCCGCGCCCCCGAGATCACGAGGAGTCGGAGGCTGGAGCGGATGGCAGAATCCAGGGGCAGGCCGGTAGTAATCGTCCTGAACAAGTCAGACTTGGTTCCGGACGACGTGTCCCTCCGGTGGGCGCGCGAGTTCTCCCTCGAGGGGGTGCCCACCCTCAGGACGAGCGCGACGAGGAGGATGGGCACCCTCCTCCTGAGGAGGAGGTTGGAGGATCTCCTCCCGAAACCCTCAACGGTCCTGGTGGCCGGATACCCGAAGGTTGGCAAGAGCTCCCTCATCAACGTCCTGAAGGGGAGGCATTCCGCCCGGACGAGCTCGGTTCCCGGGAATCCCGGGTACACCAGGCACTTCCAGAGGTACAGGATCTCCAAGGGGATCTCCCTGTTGGACTCCCCCGGAATACTCCCCCCGGGAGGGAGGCCCGTCGAGATCTTCCTCAGGGGGGCCAGCCCCGAGGAGGTCCCCAATCCTGTGGAGGTCGCGGCCGACTTCATAAGGGTCGCGTCCTCCGTCTGCCCGGGGGCCCTCTCCCCATACGGGGCGGGGTCAGGCGACCCCCTGAAGGTCTTGGAGGCCATCGCGATTAGGAGGGGGCTGAGATACGACGACGGCGAGCCCAATCTGGAGGAGGCCGCCAGGTTGGTCATGAGGGACTACCACAGGGGGAGGATACCCTTCTACATCCCCCCGGGACTGAGGGAGCTGCCTTGATGAAATAGACGGGGCCTCCGATCGCGACGTCCCGCGCCCCCGGATCGTGGCCGACCGCCCGGCGAGGGAGGGGGGCCGTGCCGGGAGGGCCCTCGTCTAATCTGGGAGAGGTAGACCGCCCGAGAAATTCTCTCGACTTGAATCCCCCTATCATCCCCCTTAAGGGGGAGGAACGGGCAGAAGGGGCCTTCTACCCGTGGAGGCCAGCCTCTGAGTTCGCTGGCTCGTCCCTCTCCACAAACCCTTCCCCTCCCCCCACCAACCCCAACCTCCCCTCGTCGGCCCATCAGCCCTCATCTGAAATAGCCCTCAACTGCTCCCTATACATCTCCAGGATCTCCTCCTCGGTGGTGGCGTCCTGGGGCGACTTGTCAGTCCTCCACCTCCCCGTGAACCTTGGGAACCTTATGGCCAGCCCGGCCCCCTCCTTGACCCTCCCCCAGGCGCACGTGTGGACAGGGCTGAGGGTTATCTCGTCCCCTATGACCTCCAGGACCCTGGCCGGGGTGAACCACACGTCGGCCTCTATGTTGCTGACGACGCTGGGGTGCCTGTGGTCGAGCCTGAAATCCGCGAGCATCTCGGGCAGGGCGTCCAGCTCCTCGTCGGAGAACCCGGTTCCCATCTTGCAGACGGTCTTGAAGGAGTCCGTCTCCGGATCGTAGGCCGCCAGCAGCAGCGCCCCGTACTTCCCCGCCCTCCTCCCCCTGCCATAGAACGCGCCGACGACCACCAGGTCGACGGGCTCCACCATCTTCGACATGTAGCTCCTCTTCAGCTTGATCCAGGACCACCCTCTGACGCCGGCCTGGTACCTGGAATCCAGATCCTTTATCATGAGGCCCTCCGTCCCCCTCTCCACGGCCTCCTCCAGGTACCTCTCGAGATCCTCGGCCCTCCACTCTCCGATCCTGCCCTCGGCCAGCTTGACCCCCTCGGACTCCCTCACAACCTCGGCCAGCCTCTCCCTCCTCTCCCTGAGCGGCCTCTGGATGTACTCCTCCCCGTCCAGGTAGAGCAGGTCGAAGAGGTAGATCACGGTAGGTATCTCTTCCATCATCTTCTTCACTCCGTACTTCCTCCTCCTGTGCATCAGCTCCTGGAACGGCCTTATCTCTCCGGTGATCGGGTTTATACCGACGCACTCGCCGTCGAGGACGGCCGCCCTCCCCCCAACGGCCTCCCTCACCGACGCCACCACGTCCGGGTACGGGTGTGTTATGTTCTCTAGCCTCCTGGAGAACAGCTCCACCCTGCCGTCGGGCCAGACGTGCACCTGCATCCTCTCCCCGTCGTACTTGAACTCTGCCAGGAACCTGTTCCCCATTTTCTCCAGTATCTCCTCCGGAGATTTGAGCCTCTGGGCCAGCATCGGCCTGATCGGCACGCCCAACGTCATCCTTATCTCGGACAGGGCGTCCTCCCCTCCCAGGGCCAGGGCCCTGGCTATCCTCCCTATGTCCGGGTAGGCGTTGTACCTCTCCTCCAGCGCCGGCCTCCTCCCCCTGGACCCCAGGAAGGCCTCGGCCAGGGCGTCCAGGAGGGTCATGTCCCTGACCCCGAGCCTGAGCTTTCCCATCACTATCCTGACTATGTACCTGGCCTCCACCGGTTCGGCGTCAGCGAGGAGGCCGCTCAGGGTCCTTATCTTGACGTCCTGCGAGCTCCTCCCGGATGCGGCCGCTATCTTGCGGAGGGAATCGAACACCCTGCCCACCGTCAGCTCCTCCCTGAAGAAAGCCCTGGTCGCCCTGTTCTCGATCGCCCACTCGGCCGCGCTGCCCGCGTCCCCCAGCTCCCTGACCTTATCCTCTATCCTCTCCAGGGGGAATCCGGTGGCGAGGGATATGGCCCTCATGACCAGCTTCTCCCCCAGTCCGAGTTCTACGTCCTCGAACTCCGGGGCAACCCTACCCAGGGTCATGTAGGCCACCTTATCTATTATCTCAGCCGGGGTCTCTCGGAACAAGTCGCTCAGAAGGGATATCATGTCCAGCCTGCCGCTGGTCCCCTCTATCCTCTCGTAGTACTCGACCAGCCTGCGGAAGGGCATGTCCCCCATCTGGACCACCGTCTCTCACTCCACCGGTATCTCCCTGTACCCCCCAGACCTGAGCGGGGCCTCCACTATCAGGATCCCCCGCCTGAACCTCGCCCTGGCCCCCTCGGGGTCGACGGAGACTGGCAGCCTTAGGAGCTTCCGATAGGTGGTCTCTAATCCAGAGATCTCGGCCCTGGCCTCGACCAGGATCTCCCTCTCA
This sequence comes from Thermoproteota archaeon, assembly GCA_027491915.1. Lineage (GTDB taxonomy): Archaea > Korarchaeota > Korarchaeia > Korarchaeales > Korarchaeaceae > JAOZGC01. The sequence continues at coordinate 106,196 of JAOZGC010000001.1, forward strand.
CCTATCCTGAGCCTGACGTCGGACGCCCTCGCCCCCGGCAGGTCGACCGTGGCTATCACCCTGTCCCTCTCCACCCTGACGTCCGACAGTGGCTCCACCGGACCACCGTAAGCGTAGAGGGTCCACCTGACGTGTTTGTAGAACCATCCCACAGAGATCACCTCACCCGATGTAGGAGGGGGCCGCGCCGGCCTCCGGGGGGGTCATCACCTTGGTCGTCTGCCTCATTAGCTCCTTCAGCTTGAGTCTGATCGCCTCCGACTCCCTCTCCAGGGACTCGACGTTCACCTCTCTATCCAAGACGGGTTTGAGGGCCTCTATCAGGCTGGCCGCCGCGCCGGGATCGGGGTAATTCGGGAAGGACTGGGCCAGCAGGGCGGCCGCCGGGACGCCCCTCCTCCTCGCCTCTCGGAGGAAGTAGGCGGCGAACCCACTTATGTAGCCGCCGGACAGATCCTCTCCGCCTATCTCATCTCCTCTGGAGACCTTCACCCCCCGACTGCTGAATATCCTGAACACCCCGGGCCTCTCGAGGTCCATCCTCTCCCTCTCGCCCACCCCACCGAGGAGCAGCACCAGGTCGAAGCCCCTCACCTTGGCCCAGTTCAGCACGTCTCCGAGCATCGCCACCAGGGGATCCGGTGGTATCGGGACCTCCGATTTTATCACGACCGTTCTGCCGTCCTGGAATATCCCTATGGGGTGTCTGACTACGCCCCCGTCGACCCCCATGACAGGGGGGAGGTCCGACCTGTCCACGTAGCCCACCCGCTCCATCCCGAGCTCCCTCACCAGGAAGTCGGCGGCTATCACCCCGACCAGCCCGGGACCCGGGAACCCCAGCAGCAGGACGAGGGGCCTCCCCGTCCCCCTGACCCTCTCCACTATGGCGGTCAAGCGGCACCCCCTCGTTGGGTGGGGCGGCCCCATGAATATAGCCTTGTCTCAAAGGTTATCAGGGGGGAGGGCGGTCCCCGACCCGCCATGGTGGGACGCGATCCCAGCGGGCTGAGGCTGTTCTTCGAACCCCGGAGCGTTGCGGTGGTCGGGGCCTCCACCAGGCCGGGCAAGGTTGGCCACGAAACCCTGAGGAGCCTGGTGAATGGGAGGTACGGCGGCAGGATCTACCCGATCAACCCCAGGGCGGACGAGGTCCTGGGACTCCGGGCCTACCCCTCCCTCTCCGAGCTGCCCGAGGTCCCCGACATGACCGTGGTGGTCATCCCGGCGGAGGCCGCGGCGCGCGCGGTCGAGGAGGCCGCCTCAATGGGATCCAAGGCGATAGTCGTAATCTCCGGAGGTTTCGCCGAGGTGGGGGGATCCGGGAGAGACCTCCAGCGCAGGATGGTCTCCGCCGCCAGGGCCGCCGGCGCCAGGATCGTCGGGCCGAACTGCATCGGCGTCTTCGACGGGTGGAGCGGGGTGGACACCCTCTTCCAGAGCGCCGAGAGGCTGCCGCGCCCTCCAGCCGGTCCCCTGGCCTTCCTCTCCCAGAGCGGTACGTACGGGATAGCCTTCCTCGACTGGGCCGCCGAGGAGGGTCTGGGCGTGGGGAGGTTCGTCAGCCTGGGGAACCGGGCCGACGTGGACGAGTCAGACGTCATAGACTTCCTCTCCGACGACGAGAAGACCTCGACCATAGCCGTCTACGTGGAGAGCTTCACGGACGGCAGGTCTCTCTTCGAGGCCGTCGCCGACTGCGACAAACCGGTTCTCTTCTACCTGGCCGGGAGGACTCCGCGGGGGGCCCGCGTGGCGCGCTCCCACACGGGGAGGATGGCCGCGAGGTACGAGATCGCCAGCTCGGCCCTGAGGCAGGCGGGGGCCTTCGTGGCCAGGTCCTTCGAGGGGCTCTACGCGGCCGCCAAGGCGGTGTCCCTCCAGCCACCCTGGAGGGACGGGGGTTTCGCCATGGTGACGAACGGGGCCGGACCCTGCGTGGCCGCCGCCGACGCCATGCAAGAACTGGACCTCCCCCTCGCGACCCCGTCGGAGGAGACCGTGAGGGAGCTCGGGAGGAGGCTCCCGCGGTACGCCATCCCTGGTAACCCGGTCGACCTAACGGGGAGCGCCAAGACCGACGACTACGCCGAGTCCGTCGAGGCGCTGGCGTCCGACGACTCGGTCGGCCTGATAGGCATCTTCGTCGTCTTCCAGGACACTCCCCTGGAGGACGACTTCGTCGAGGCGGTGCCGGGGTTCGAGTTCCGCGGGAAGCCGGTCCTGGTCTACGGGGCGGGCGGCAGGTACGCCAGGGAGAAACTCGTCAGGCTGAACAGGTCCGGCATACCCGCCTACGGGAGGCTGGACGATCTGGTGGAGGCTGCCAGGGCCCTGAGGTGGGCCGGCGCCCGGTTCCCCCGAGGCCGAGGGGGAGGGTCAGCCTCGACAGCCCGGCCGACATCCTGACGAAGTCCGCCAGACCTGGGGGCCTGCGGAGCTCCGCGTACCTCCTCGCCAGGGATCGGGCCAGCTCACCGGGGACCCCCTCCCTCTCGAGCCGCCTCCTCAGGGAGGCCGCCGTCCTCCGGCTGGTCAGCCTGTACAGCTCCACGACGACTGCCGCCCCCGCGGCCGCGGCGGCCACGGCGACGGCCGCCCCGACGCCCGCCAGGGCCGCGAGGAAGTAGGATGAGATCCGCCTGAGCCCCTGGCGCCACCTCACCCTCTCCCTTCCTCCTCGTCTTCCTCTTCCTCCTCCTCTTCTTCCCTCTCCCTCTTTCCGATCGCGGACCCGATCTCCTCTATCTTCCTCTCCACCTCGCCGCTCTTGATCCCCCCTATCGCGCCCGAGGCCAGCTGGGAGATCAGCTTGTCTATCACCATGGACCTGTCGAAGAACTCCTCGGTCATCCTGATCGCGACCTCCCTCGGCAGCCCGGACTCCGACAGCTTCCTGTAGAAGCTGGCGACGCTCTCTCCCACCTTCTCTCCGGTGTCCCTCGAGTATATCGCGTCGAATATCTGCTTCAGGACGGAGGGGAGCCTGTCCAGGAACTCGGCTATGACCGACAGCACCTGCCTGAGCTCCTCGACATCCTCCATCTCCTCATCTCGTCCGCCTTCCTCTCCGACCAAGGCATCACCCCCAGATCTTGGGGGGCAGACCACGGAGTTAACCTTGCCGCCCACCCGTGATCAGTTCGTACCTCCTCCCCCTCCCTCCCCCAACCTCCCTGATGAGGCCGAGGGCGGCCAGCCTCCTCACCCTCTCCGATATTATCCTCCTGGAGGCCGTCCCCCTCAGCTTCTTCACCGCCCTGGTGATCTCCGATATGTTCATAGGTCCCTGGAACGCGAGAGACTCGACTATGGCCCTGTTTATCCCGTCGGCCAGGTTCCTGGCCTCCAAGAACCTCTCTGCCCTCAGGGCGGCTGAGGCCACCTCCAGTCCCCCCCTGTTCAGCTGCAGGGCCTTGAGGGTGAGCATGACCATGTACCTGGCCTCGGGATCACCCTCCACGGCTCCCTGTATGATCTCCAGCCTCCTCACCGTCTCGGTCAGCAGGCGCTCGAGCCGCTCCAGCCTCCGTCGGAGGTCGTCCTCCGCCAAGCCCCTCCCCCCACCCCCGAAAACTACCCCGCCGGGCGCGCCCCTTCAGGATATTAACCAGGCAGCCGCCGGGGGATCATGTTGGGATCCGGGTCTGGCTTCCCCAGGCTGCGCGCCGCGGCCCTGGTCGCCCTGCTCCTGGCCGCGGCGGCCCCGGCGGCCGCCGGGGATGGGATCAGGTTTACGCTCGTGATAAATCCGGGCAAGATATACCGGGGAACCGAGGTGAAGATATCCGGAATAATACCGAATCACAACGCCTACGCCTGCTCGGAGCGGGTGAAGATAGAGGATCCGTCTGGACAGGTCGTCTCATCCGGGGACGCCCAGGACTGGCTGATTAACGACGACACCAAGTTCAAGTACTCCTGGACCGTCCCGAGGGACGCGCCGACCGGGACCTACACCGCGAAGGTCGTTGTGGTCTGCCAGGGATACGACCCGAGCTGGGGTTCCAAGGAGCCGAGTTTCTCGGTCCTCAACCACCCCCCCGTGATAGGATCCGTGTCCGTAGGGCCGAGGAGGGTCAAGAGGACCAAGAAGGTGACCATCAGGATGAACGCCTCGGACCCCGACGGGACCATAAGCGAGGCTGGCGTCAGGGTGATCTCCCCCTCGGGGAACTCCTTCTCCGTTCGTCTGGAGGGCGGATCGGCCTCCTGGTCCCCCCCTCCGGGGTGCGAGCTGGGGGACTACGACGTCGTCGCCTGGGTCGTCGACAACGACGGCGAGGAGGCCAGCAAGACGTACCGCGGCGCCTTCTCCGTCGAGAACGTCCCCCCGAAGATCGTCAACCTGACGGTCAGCCGTCCAAGATCCGGGAGGAAGGGGTGGGGCGTCCGGGCGTGCTCGACCGACCCGGACGACTCCCCGGGCGGGGTCAACCTGTCCCTGAGGGTGACCTCGTCTCCCGGGGGGCTGCTGGCCTCCGGCTCAACCTCCAAGAAGTGCCTGAGCCTCAGCTTCTCTCCCCCGAGCAACGCGAGGACCGTGAAGATAGAGGCCAGGGCCGTTGACGGAGACGGCGGCGAGGGGAGGGCCTCCAGGACCATCAAGCTGGGCGGGGGGAAGTCGCCCCCCGGATCCGGGCCCGGGTCGGGCGACTCCGACGAGCCGTCCGGCGACTTGCCGTCCGGGGAGCACGGGAAGGGGGTCGCCGGGATCCCGGAGGAACGGGTCGGTCCCGGGGAGGCGGCCGCCCCTCCGGGGGTGGAGCTGGGCTCCCTGACCCCGGCCCCCGGCGGCAAGCTGGAGGCCAGGTTCCTGGTCTACGGCCCTCCGGGGGTCACCGCCTCGGTGTGGGTCGGAAACAGCGGTGAGATCTCCACACTAGACGGGGAAATACCGGGGGAGCTGACCCTCGAGATCGACGCCCGAGGAATGGGAGAGGGAGACGAGCTAACGTTCGGCGCGAGGGTGTTCAGCGGGGTGAGCCTCGTCTGGGAGGGCCGCCTGTCCGCCGAGGTCCCCGGCTGGTCCGACCTGAGGCTGACCGTCGGCGACCCGTCCTGCACCGGCGGCATACCGGCGGAGGTGGCCAACCTGGGGACGGAGCCCGCCGAGGCCGAGGTGTCCGCCGAGTTCGGTGGGGACGTGTTCTGGGAGACCAACCTGACCCTGGAGCCCTGGGGCAGGTCTGAGCTGGAGGTCCCGCTGCCGCCCAACCTGTCGGGCGGGGCGATCTCCGTTTACGCGAGGCCCGTGGGCCGGGGTGATCTGAATCCCGGGGACAACAGGGCTTCCGTCGAGATCTCGTGCGCCGTCCGGTTGGACGTGGACGTGATTTCCCCGGGCGGCGGGATCGTCGAGGCGGACGTGACGGGCGACGTGGTCTCATTCAACTACACCGTCTACGTGGACGGGATCCCCGTTGGTGGAGGATCATCCGACCTGACCGACGGGCGGGCGCGCCTCCGCCTGGACTCCGGCGGCTGGAACCTGAGCGCCGGCCCGCACGAGGTGAGGGTGGTGGTGGAGTCCTCGGGCCTGCGGGCGGAGGACTCGGCCCGCCTGTACGTGCCCTCCGGAGGGGGGGAGACGGGCGTGGGGGCGGCCTCCTGGTCTGACCTGGCGTCCGCGTTCGCCAGCCCTTACTTCCTGCCCATATACGCCGTCCTCGCTGCCTACCTGGTGAGGAGGAGGCTGGCCCACTCCTAAAATTTTTAATATCGATACCGATATATCCTCGCGATGGGCCTGGCCTACGAGCTCAGGGGGGTGTGGAAGGTCTACGGCTCCGGGGAGGGGGCGGTGGCGGCCCTAAGGGGTATAGACCTGGACATAGAGGACTCGGAATTCCTGGCGATAATGGGGCCGTCCGGCTCCGGGAAGACCACCCTCCTCGACCTCCTGGGCCTCCTGGCCAGGCCGACCAGGGGATCCCTCAGGCTCTTCGGGGAGGACGTGACTGAGATCCCAGACTCCAGGTCCACCGAGATCAGGAGGAATACCATAGGGTTCGTCTTCCAGACCTTCAACCTAGTCCCCTGGCTGTCGGCCCTGGACAACGTGGAGCTCGCCCTGGCCATAGGCGGCTACCGGGGGGACAGGAGGGAGAGGGCCAGGCGGCTCCTGGAGTCCGTCGGCCTCGGCGGGAGGCTGAACCACAGACCCTCCCAGATGTCCGGCGGGGAGCAGCAGAGGGTGGCCATAGCCAGGGCCCTGGCCAACGACCCCAGGATAATACTGGCGGACGAGCCCACGGGTAACCTGGACAGCGAGTCCGGGAGGAAGATAGTGGGCCTCCTCCGGGACCTGTCCAGGTCCGGCAGGTGCGTCGTCATGGTCACCCACGACGAGGAGATGGCCGCGCTGGCGGACCGCATCGTGCGCCTGAGGGACGGGGTCATAGTGGGCTAGGCATCGGGAGATTCGGTTTGGAGGTGGTGGTGTTGGAGAGGTCTATTTCCGTCGTCGCCTCGCTGGCGCTGGCCTTGATCCTCGCCTCGGCGGTTCAGGTTAGCTCCAGGCCTGATGAGACCGACGTTGAGGTGGTTCGGGCCTTCTGGGCCACCCCGGGCGGCGGGAACCCGTACCCCGGGGTCGGCCCGGTCAGGCTCGTGGTCTACCTGAAGAACGTCGGGTCCGGCTCCATCAGACCCGACTTCATAATACTGCACATCCCCCGACCCCTGAGAACCGGGGAGGGGGACAACCAATCCTGGATCAGCCCGGCAGGTCCCATATCTCCGGGCCAGACCGTGAGGCTGGACTTCGACCTCTACGTGCCGGCGTCAGCCAGGCCGGGGAGATACAACTTCACCTTGGAGCTGAACTACACCGAGGTCCGGGTCGAGAGGTTCAGGGTGGTCAGGGAGACCAGGGAGGAGGAGGTCAGCTTCTTGCTCGCGCTCAGGCAGGGTCCCGAGGTGAGGATGGTGATCTCGCCGCCGGAATCAGCTGAGGAGGGAGAGATATTCAAGGTCTGGCTGGTGCTCGACAACGTGGGATCCGAGCAGATATCCCTCCAGTCCCTGAGGGTGACCTCGCCCAACGCTGAGGTGCTCACCCAGGACCTGGGTTCCCCGGGCCAGCTGGCCCCCGGGGAGTCCCTGACGAGGGAGGTTTACGTCAGGGCCCCGCGGGATTCTCCCGACGAATGCGTTATACTGATAGCCTCCGCGACCTACGCCGTGGGAGGAGAGGCGAGGACCGACGAGGCGACGGTCTCCATCCCCCTGTCCCCCCACAAGTTCCGCTTCTCCGTCGACGTCGATAGGAGCTCTCTGACCCCCGGAGAAGAGAACGAGGTCACCATTTTCATCAGGAACGTAGGGTCCGCCGCCGCCGAGGACGTGGAGGTGAGCGTCGGGGCATCGGAGGGACTCACGGTGGTGGGCCCGTCCGAGTTCTGGCTTGGGGACATCCCCCCCGGGGGAGAGGCCGCCATCGAGGTGGATCTCCTCCCGATCGGATCGCTCCAGGCCTACACGATCGCCCTGACCATCTCCCCTTCAGACGGCGAGCCGGACGCGGTGACCGTCGGGTTCTCGTCCAGCGAGATGGGTAACGTCTCCATCGCGTCGCTGAAGGCCGAGTACGACGGGGAGAAGCTGAAGGTCAGGGGGGTACTGGCCAACTTGGGGTCTGGGACGGCCAGGTACGTCAACGTCAGCCTGACCTCGGGCCCGTGCAGGGGTGAGTCCAACTACATAGGCGACCTGGATTCCGGCGAGACCTCCGGGTTCTACCTCTCCTGCGAGGCGAGTCTCGCGGGCGAGGAGGAGGTGACCGTCTCCGCCTACTACCAGGCCTCCCCCGGAGTCTGGAGGACGGCCACGAAGTCCACCACGGTGCTCGCTCCCGGATCGACCGGCGGACAGGGGGCCGCCGGGGCCGGGGGAGGGGGCAACGTGAGCGGGGGCGGCGCCGGGGGAGGCATCTTGACCTACCTCGCGGCCGCGGCGGGCATAATATCAGGATTCTTCGCCGGCAAGATCTACGTCGAGAGGAGGAGGTAGGACAGCCGAGACGGGCGATCGGACGGGGTGGAGTCGAAAGGGTGAGGCCTTGTCGCTCGGCGACATAGTCAGGTACTCGCTGAAGGCCTTCCTCAGCAGGAAGAGGAGGACCGTCCTTACCCTGACCGGGGTCCTGGTCGGGGTCCTGACGCTCACGGCCGTGGTCTCCGTGGCCGAGGGATACGGCTCCGGGGTCAAGAGCGTGATAAAGACTTCCAGCACCAGGCTGATCCTCGTGCTGTCCAGGTCCGAGCCCTTCGACGACATGGACGTGGAGTCCCTCTCCTCCGTCCCCGGGGTAGAGAGGGTCATGCCGCTCGTGAGGATCCCGGTCGAGGTCAGGGCCTTCGGCGGGACCTACACCATACTGGCCACGGGGATGGATCTCGACTACCTGGAGGACGTGTTCCCCGGCATAAAGTTGGAGGACGGAGACTATCCGGCGACCAGGGCCAGCAGGGAGGCCGTGGTCGGCTGCCTGGCCCTGGGGAACTACACCGGCGATATGGTGGGGGGGTCCGTCAGGCTCTCCCTGGGGCCGGTCTCGGAGAGGGTGAGGGTATCCGGCGTTGTGGCCCCATACGGGACCTCCTTCCTGGGAGACGTCGACAAGGGGATGATCCTCCCCATAGACTACGCCCTCTCCCTCTACCAGAGGGCGACCGGGTCGAGGGAGTACGGGGGGCTCGTCGTCATAGCCGAGGGCGCGGATCAGGTCGACGGGATAATCTGGGAGATAAGGTCCCTCTACGGGGAATCCGCCACGTACTTCGCCATGAGGGACATCCAGGGCGCGCTGGACACCGCCGTCAGGATGGCCGTCCTCGTGATGGGCGCCATAGCCTCCATGACCCTGGTCGTGGCCTCCATAGGCATCATGAACGCCATGTACACGGCGGTCACCGAGAGAACCAGGATAATAGGGGTCATGAGGGCCATGGGGGCCACCAAGAGGGACGTGGCCCTCATGTTCGTCTTCGAGGGAGCCCTCATGGGGGCCATTGGGGTCTTCCTCGGCATGACCCTGGGATACGCCGCGGCGCACGTGCTGGCGGCGCTGTTCTTCGGTGGATCCTCCGTCCCATCCGGCCACGGCCCCATGGCCGGCCAGACCCTATCCGTCACGCCGATCCTGCCGCCGGTCGACGCCGCCGCGATAGTGGCCGTCACCCTAGGAATAGCCACCCTGGGGTCGGTGCCCCCCTCGATGCAGGCGGCCAGCCTGGAGCCCGTGGAGGCCCTCAGATACGAGTGACTCCCAGGGTTTGGTGGGACCGATTCGGCCGCCGGTGATCGGGCGGCGGGGGATCAATCGTTGGAGTGCGGAGGGTGGCGGGCCCGGCGGGATTCGAACCCGCGACGACCGGGTCTCCCCGCCCTTCGAGGAGCCTAAAAGCCCGGCGCTCTACCATGCTGAGCTACGGGCCCCTTCCCCCCTCTCCCTGACAATCGCGTCCCCCTCTTTATGTTTGCGCGAGCGCCGCGGCCGCGAGCGTCAGGGTCGGCAGGATCGATCCGAGGGCCACCAGCGGAATTCCGTACCCGGACACCTCGGCCGCGTAGGAGAGGCCGTTCATGGCGTCAGATCCGGCGAGACACACGTCCACATCCACCAGGGAGCATCTGACCTCGGACGGCCTGGCCCGGCGGACCGCCTCCCTCACGGCCGCCGCGGCGGCGGCCGCTATCTCTCTCCAGAGTCCCTCCCCCTCAGAGCCGACCTGGTTCACGGGCCTGCCGGGGCTCAGGGTGGCGTGGGTGTCCGTGGTGCATATCACCGGCAGCGCCCCCCCGCCAGCGCGGGTCACCTCCCCGCGGACGATCTCCCCGAGCCCGGGAACCATATTGTTACCGTCGAAGCACACGTACGCCGTCCCCTCGCCCATCACCTCAATGTAGAACGCTCTGATCCCGCCGGCGCCCACGCTCGGGACCACTATCTCGGCCTTCCCGAATCCAACCTTCGGGCGGTCCGTCCTCTCCGACCGGGCCGCCTCGACGACGGCCCTCTCCAGGAGGTTCACCAGGAGATCCTCTTCCTTGGAGAAGGCGGAGATCATCAGAGCGTCCTCCGGGTCTGAGAGGCTGTCATGCCTGTCGATCACCAGCGGGACGACGTCCAATCCCCTGGCCTCGATCCTCCTCCTCAATCTCTCTTCGACCGACTTTGGAACGTCCTCCAGGGACGCCGGGTGGCCGGAAACCGTCGCCAGCACCCACCGGGAGAAGGCCTGGGCGGTCACCGTGAAGGGCCCCTCCCTCATGACCACGGTCTTTCCGACGGAGACCCGGGATCCCCGGGCCGAGCGGGCCGCCTCCGCTACCCTCAGGACGTCCCTCCTCGTGCAGAGGTTCCTGGAGTGGGTCCCGACCCTCCTCAGGTAGATGCCAGCCAGGCCCGCCCCCTCCACCTCCCGCACGACTATGGCCGGCCCATCAGAGCTCCCGACCCCGTCGAGCGGCCCCGGATGGAAGTCGGGCGCGACCAGGATCCCCTGATCTGAGCTAGCCACGAAGACGGAGCACCTGCCCCTAACCCCGGACCTCTCCAGGCACCTCTCGAGCCCGGTCGGGTCCCCGACCAGCAGCACTCCCGTCAGCGCCCTCAGGCTCTCGACCCCGCCGCACCCCAGGAGCCCCCCGGATACCTCCCCCACCACCATCCAGGTAAGGGCGCCCGCGATCGCCGCGGCCGCGTAGGAAGAGGCGGCGACCAGCCCCCAGCGGATCGAGGCCGCCGAGGGGACCGCCGGTACCAGGGCCGCCAGGGAGCAGGCGGCCGAGCGGGCCCTCCCGGCCCCCATGGCTGGCGCGGCCAGGATCCTCAGGTATATGGAGGGGTAGACCGAGATCGCGGCGGCGGCCTCCAGCCCAACCCCAGCCCAGCTGAGGATGGAGAAGACGGCGGCCGAGGGGAGGGCCGTCAGGGCGCCCAGCCAGATGGAGCGCCTCGCGTCGAGCGGGCCGCTCCCCCTCCAGACCGAAGTGGAACCGACAAAGATGTTCAATGCAAAAAGCATGACCTCGAGCGTCGGTTCCCTAAATCCTCCCCTGAGGTACCCCCCCAAACCAGAGATTATGGAGACGAGGAATCCGGCCGCCAGGGCCCGGATCACGCTTCCCAACCTGAATATCTTCTCCGCTGAACGGATAACCCCACCGCTGCTCCTATTGAACTCCAACTCGCTATCCCCCACCATCAAGAAACATTTTTATTCTACTTCCTGAGCGTGTTTATGCTGCCCAACGTATGTAGGGTGTGAGATGGATAGCGTGAGGGGTGATGTGAAGTATGCCCAGACAGAAGGGTCTGACCGTGAAGGAGTTAAATATCCTCAGGAAGCTGGTCGACAACGGCCGCATCACCTACACCCAGATAGCCCGGGAGCTGGGCATGAGCCCCGCCGGCGTCATGAAAAAGGTTAAGCGGCTGGAGGAGCTCGGCCTCATCAAGGGGTACACGGCCATTGTCGACCACGGGATGCTCGGCAAGGGGTACAAGTACATAATCCTGGTCAAGACAGAGCCCGGCAAGCACACCGAGGTGGCCAAGAAGATAGCCGAGGTGGCCGCCGACAACGTTCTCGAGGTCCACGAGATAACCGGCCCCTTCGACATAGTGGTCAAGGCCCTGGCCGGGGATCAGGCGGAGCTCAACGACCTGCTCAAGAAGATAATGTCCATACCGGGAATAAGGGAGACCAACACCTCCCTGGTGCTGGACACCGTCAAGGAGAGACCCTCCATAGTCCCGGAGAAGGTCCCCGGGGTAACGAAGTGAGTCCCGGAACCTCCCGCTAGATCGGAGAGAACCACCTGCTGGGGAGTGGCCTCGAGCCTATCCCCAGCACCTTCTCTATGCTCTCCGCCAGCTCCCTGGTCCTGCCGGCCACTGTGAGGGCCACCTCCGGGTCGGCCCTCTCGACCACCTCCAAGAGGCCCCAGTAGTCCGCGTGGGAGCTCAGGGGGAATGCCGCGGCCGACCTGGGCCGCCGGACCACGACCCACCCGGTCGCCACGGCCCTCTCCACCCGACTCCCGGGCCTCCACCCCGGGAACCTGTTCGACACCACCACGTGTCGTCCGCCACCCGGTCCCTCCGTGTAGTCCAGGTCGACGAAGCCGTCCAGGGCCCGGGTCACGGCCAGGGCCTCCCCGGACACCACCACCTCCATGTTGGAGAGCGAATTGAAGGTCTTTATCAGCTCCTGGGCCTTCCCCAGCGAGTACCCCCTTATGACCGGGACGGCGCCGGATCTCGCCACCGAGGCCGCCCACTCCACCACCTCCAGCCTTACCTCGTCCTGGTCGGGCAGGGCCAGGGAGGGGGATCCGTACGTCGACTCCACTATCACCACGTCCGACCTGGGGATGGAGTCCGGCGGCTCGACCGAGAGGCCCCCCCTCGGGTTCACGTCCCCGGTGTAGAGGATCCTCGCCTCTCCCTCTATCAGGAACATCGCCGACCCCGGAACGTGGCCGGCCGGCAGCGGGGTGACCCTCAGGTCCCCGAACCTCAGGGTCTCCCCGAAGCCCACCTCCGAGGGGACGCCCGGGGGCGTCCTGTACCTCACCCTCATTACGGCCGCGGTGGCCGGCGTCGCGTACACCGGCCCGATCGGCCTTCCCACGTCCCGCGGAACGTGGTCCGAGTGGGCGTGGGTTACGAGGGAGGGGACCCCCGCCTCGGTCCTCGCCGGGTCCAGCAGGATCCTGTCCTCCCCCTGAACCACCTCTATCCCGTTGCCGAGCCTTACCCTCAGGTCCGCCCCCCCGGCCCCCTCCAGAATCATTAATTAAGTGATTCTCGCGCTGCCCCCGGGTGACCCGATCATGCCCAGGAGGAAGAAGGGGCAGAACTACATGCCCATGTCGACGGCCGGGCTCCTCTCCTTCTCTCAGGAGTACAGCGGCGGTCTCAGGGTCCCTAAGTGGTTTCCGGTCGTCTTCAGCGCCGCGTGCGTCGCGGCCATAATCGCGCTGAACATCCTGTGGTGATAGGGGATTGGACCTGTCGGAAGCTCAGCGGCTCATGCGCGAGATCTACGGGAGGAGGGACCGCGAGAGGGGGGCCGCCCTCACCGCCCTCCACCTGGTCGAGGAGGTCGGCGAGCTCTTCGAGGCGGTCAGGACCGGCGGCGCGGTCGAGGTGGAGGAGGAGCTGGCCGACGTCTTGGCCTGGCTCCTCAGCCTGTCGGACCTCCTGGGGGTAGACATGGATTCGGCCTTCGAGGACAGGTACGGATCGGGGTGCCCCAAGTGCGGGCGCTCCCCCTGCGCCTGCCCCCCTCTCCCGACCGGGAGGTGGTCTCCCTGGACGTCGGTTTCCTGACGGTCCGCCCCGAGGACCTGGTCCCCCTCTCCATGGAGCTGGCCTCCAAGGTGAGGGACTCGGGCTTCAGGCCAGACGCTATGGTGGCCATACACAGGGGGGGAATGATAGTGGCGAGGTTCCTGAGCGACTACCTGGACGTCAGGGACATAAGGGCCATCAGGGTGGAGCACTACTCCGGGGTAGGTAGGAGGGGGGGAGTCAGGATAGCGGAGCCCCTGCCGACCAGCCTAGGCGGGAAGTCCGTCCTCCTGGTGGACGACGTGGCCGACACGGGCGACTCCCTGGAAGTGGCCAGGGAGCACATAATCTCCAGGGGGGCCAGGGAGGTCAGGATAGCCACCATGCACTACAAGCCGTGGTCCAGGGTGGTGCCCGACTACTACGTGGTCGAGACCACCGACTGGGTCGTCTACTGCTGGGAGTACGCTGAGACCGCCAGGTCCCTCATGGAGATACTCACGGCGGAGGGCAAGAGCAGGGAGGAGGCCATAGGGATCATAACAAACGACGCCGGAGTCCCGGAAGAGGTCCTGAGGTGGGTGGGGATCCTTTGACGGGACCCGGGGCCTCCGCGTTCAACGAGGTCGTGGCCCTGGCCGCCAGGAGGGGTTTCTTCTGGCCCTCCTCCAGGGACCTGTACTCGGACGCTCCGGCCGGCTTCTGGGTCTACGGCCCCCTGGGCCTCAGGGTGAAGAACAAGATAATCGACATGTGGAGGAGGAGGATACTGGCCAGGGAGGGGGCCCAGGAGATAGAGACCCCGAGCGTACTCCCGCTGAAGGTATTCGAGGCATCCGGCCACCTGGAACACTTCTTCGACAGGCTGGTCGAGTGCGGGAGGTGCCACTCGAGGCTCAGGGCGGACAAGCTCTTGGAGGAGGCCACGGGATCCCAGATCTCCCTCGAAGGACTGTCCGACGAGGAGCTGCACGACCTGCTGGTGGGGCGCGGCGTCAGGTGCCCCGTGTGCGGGGCGTCCGAGTGGACGGGGATAAGGAGGTTCAACCTCATGTTCACGCTGGCCGTCGGGGCGGAGGCGGAGTCGCCCAACGCGGCCCTCAGGCCGGAGACCACCCAGGGCAGCGTGGTCGAGTTCAAGAGGACCTTCACGGTGTCCAGGGGGAAGCTCCCCTTCGTGATGGCCCAGGTCGGCCGGGTCTACAGGAACGAGATCTCCCCCAGGAGGGCCCTCCTGAGGATGAGGGAGTTCCAGCAGCTCGAGGTCCACGTCTTCTTCGACCCGGAGGACACCTCCGCCTACGAGTCCAAGCTGGCCGAGTTCTCCGGGTACAGGCTCAGGTTCCTCAGGGGGGAGGACAGGGAGACCGGGGAGATAACGGAGATGACCGTGGAGGAGGCCCTCTCGTCCGGGTACACCGTCAACCCGCTGATAACCTACTGGCTGGCCCTCTATCAGAGGTTCTTCGAGGAACTGGGATTCCCGAGGGACAGGCTGAGGTACAGGGAGCTCCTGGAGGGGGAGAAGGCTCACTACGCCCTGGTCCACTGGGACCTGGAGGTCTACACCGAGGACCTCGGGTGGGTCGAGCTGGTCAACAACGCCTACAGGACGGACTACGACCTCTCCGGGCACTCCAGGGTCAGCGGAGTAGACCTGAGCGTGGACACCCCGAGGGGGAAGGTGCTGCCCCACCTGTACGAGCCCTCCATAGGAATAGACAGGGTGATCCTGCACCTCCTCCTCCTGTCCTACAGGAGGGACGAGCGGAGGGTGTGGCTCGCCCTCCCCAGGGAGCTGGCCCCCTACGACGTCGCGGTCTTCCCCCTAGTCAAGAAGGACGGGCTGCCTGAGAGGGCCGTCGAGGTGGCCCGCCGACTCTCCCGGGAGTTCGCCGTGTTCTACGACGACAAGGGATCGATAGGGAAGAGGTACAGGAGGATGGACGAGGTGGGGACCCCGGCCTGCGTCACCGTTGACCACCGGACCCTGGAAGATTCGACCGTGACCATCAGGGACAGGGACACCATGGAGCAGGTCAGGGTCCCGGAGGAGCGCCTCGCGGACTCCCTACGCAGGTTCCTGTCCGGGGCAGATCTGCGAGAGGCGTGAGGATGGGACCGGCCGGCAGCGGGAGGAGGGTGGCCGTAGTCCACGGGGACGTCGACGGCATGGTCTGCGCGGCCATCGTCAAGAGGTGCCTGGGCGGGAACCTGGAGGTGATCTTCTCGGGACCCAGGAGAATAGCCCACACCCTGAGGGAGATCGACGGGCCCGGGGGGGAGCTCATAGTGGCCGACATAGGGATAAACGAGGGGACCTGCCCCGGCGTCATCCTGGAGCTCTCCCGCCTCAGGGGGTCCGGGTGGATCCTGGTCTGGGTTGACCACCACATCCCCCCCGGAGGCTGCTCCGAGCACCTCGGGTCGGTGGCCGACCTGGTGGTGATAAGGAGGGCCCCCAGCGCCGCCTCCCTGCTCCCGGACGTCTTGGGCTGCGCGGGGGAGGTGGACGACCTGGTCCGCCTGGCCGAAGACGCCGACACCGCCGCCTACTCCCTTCGGGAGGCCAGGCTCCTGAGGGCCGTCTCCGGGATGGGCCGCCTGAGGTTCAGGGCCGTCGACCAGCTGGCTGAGGCTGGCGGCATCTTCGGGGACCTGCTCGACAGGGCCGAGAGGGGGCTCGCCCGAGAGGAGGCCCTGATCAGGAAGTGGGCCGCCAGGGCTTCCTTCAGGGTCACCTCGGCCGGTAGGAGGTACGCCCTGGTACTCCTCCCGCGGGGGGGGCCCGGGTCGCTCATAGCGCTGGAGCTGAGGTCCACCGGCGTGGCCTTCACCCTGGTGGTGAGGGGAAGCGGCAGCTTCTCCCTCTACTCCGGCGGGGACCGGGAGGTCGACCTGAGGAAGGTCTGCCGCGAGAGGGGCGGCGGGGGACACCCGTACGCGTGCGGCGGTCCACTCCGGCTGGGACTGATCAAGAGGATCCTGTTCCGCCTCCTGGGCCCGTGGTACGTCCCGTCGGAGGTCTGGGACCTGGTAGAAGAGGTTGAGGAGGCTTACTGACATTTTTTAGACAGCAGGACGGCTGCGCCGGGTGCGAGACTTGCACGAGCGGCTCTCCATAAGGGACGTCATGGCCAGGTGTCGGGTCCTGGCCTCGTCCGGTCGTCGGGTCGTCAACGCCCATATAGGGGCGCCCTCCCACGACCCCCCCGTCGATCCCGCCGACCTGCTCTCCCGCATGGAGGACCTGGCGGCGGAGTACGGGCTGGAGGGCGTCGGCCGCAGGTACACAGACTTCAGGGGGGTGGAGAGGGTCAGGGAGGCCGCGGCGGACTACGCCCGGAGGTTCTTCGGCAGGTCCGGCGACCCGGATAGGGTGGTGATGACCGCCAGCGGGGCGCACGCCCTGTTCGTCGTCTTCTCGACCCTCATGGGATCGGAGATACTGGTTCCGAGGCCCGGATTCGCCCTCTACTACCCCCAGATGGAGAGGGCGGGCGTGGTCCCCAGGTTCTACGATCCGACGGCCGGGGACCTGAGGTCCGAGATACTGGGGGCCCTGGGTCGGTCGACGGGGGCGGTCCTCATCAACTACCCCCACAACCCGACCGGCCACCAGCCCCCGGCCGGGGAGCTGTCCTCCCTCTGGGAGGACCTGAGGGACAGGGGGGTGATCCTCATCAACGACTTCGTCTACCACGAGATATACTACGGGGAGAGACCCCCAGCGGTCGGAGACGTGATACTCGAGTCCTCCTCGAAGAGCCTCGGCCTGCCCGGCATAAGGATCGGGTTCATCTACCTCGAGGATCCTAATCTGGCCGTCAGGGTCGGGAGGGCTGTCTACCACACGACGGCCGGAACGGCGGACGTGACCCAGGTGCTGGCGGCGGAGGAGATGAGGGCGGCCTCCCACGAGTACTTCTCGGCCGTGAGGGCACACTACAGGCCCAAACGAGACGCCCTGGTGTCCGGGCTGAGGGAGCTCGGCTTCGAGTTCCCGGAACCCCGGGGTGCCTTCTACATATTCGCCAGGCACCCCGCCGTGTCGGACGCCTACGGGCTGGCCGAGAGGCTGCTGGACGAGTCGAGGGAGGTCTGCGTCGGGGTGGTCCCCGGACCCGAGTTCGGCGGGAGATCTGAGTGGATTAGGCTCAGCTTCGGCTCCCTCACGGATGGGGACGTCGACGCGATGGTCCGGGAGCTGAGGTCGGAGGTGATCGGGTGATGGGCGAGATGTCCGGCAGGGTGGGCGTGGTGACCGGCGCCGGGCGCGGCATAGGGAGGGCTATAGCCGTGAAGCTCTCCTCCATGGGCGCCTCGACGGTCCTCGTCTCCAGAACGGAATCCGAGCTCGAGGAGACGGCGGCCCTGTGCGAGGAGGTTGGGGGGAGGCCTCAGATACTACCGGGGGATGTGAGAGACCCGTCAACGGCCAAGGAGGCCGTCTCGATGGCCTTGGACTCTGGGGGGATAGACTTCCTGGTGAACAACGCGGGCGTGGCCCACGTCGGCAGGGTTTGGGAGATCGACCCGGGGCTGGCCGAGGAGATGGTCGAGGTCAACCTGATGGGCGCCTTCTACATGATGAGGGAGGCGATCCCCCACATGCTGGAGAGGGGCCGGGGGGACGTGGTCAACGTGATATCCCAGCTGGGCAAGTGGACGGCCCCCGGGTGGGGCATGTACTCGGCCTCCAAGCACGCCCTCGCCGCCCTGACCGCCACCCTGAGGGAGGAGCTGGCCGGGACCGGGGTCAGGGTCGTGGGGGTGTACCCGGGGGCCGTGGACACCCCCCTGCTCAGGAGGCTGGGCAGGACCAGGCCCGGCATCCTCTCCCCGGACGACGTCGCCGACGCGGTCGCCTTCGTCCTCAGCAGGAGGGCCGGGGTTATGATATACGACGTCACCATACTTCCCGGGTGAGCGGGTGGACCTCTTAGAGGTGCTCGCCAGGAGGAGGTCGGTCAGGTCCTACCTGCCGGATCCCCCGGACGAGGGGGACCTGAACCTGATCCTCGAGGCGGCCTCAACCGCCCCGTCGGCAGGCGACCTCCAGGCCTACGTCTGCGTGGTGGTCAGGAGGCGAGAATCCCTAAGGAGACTGGCCGATGCCTGTTACGGCCAGGATTTCGTCGCCGAGGCGCCGGCGGCGCTGGTGTTCCTGGCGGATCCGGACAGGTCCGCCCGGAGGTACGGCAGCAGGGGGAGGAACTTGTACTGCGTTCAGGACGCTACAATAGCCGCGTCCTACGCCCAGCTCGCCGCCGAGGACCTGGGCTACGGGAGCTGCTGGGTGGGCGCCTTCGACGACCGGTCCGTGCGGGGCGCGGTCGGGGCGGGGAGGGAGCTGATCCCCATAGCCGTGATTCCCCTGGGGAGGCCGGCTGAGATCCCGGAGGTCACCCCCAGGAGGCCTATCCCGGAGGTGTTCAGGCTGGAGGACGTAGGGACCCCTTTCCCGCATCGACCCGTCAGGAGGGATCTCCTCAGACCCGCTGCCCGTTTTTAATAGAATTCCGCCCCCGGTGATCCCATGCCGACGCCGCCTGCCGCGGGCGCGGTGAGACTCGTCGTGGGATTCTTGATTAACGCGCTGGTGCTCTGGATTGCCCAGAAGGCCGTCCTGCCGTCTGACAAGGAGAAAGGCCTGCTCTCTGTGGCAGCGCTGGCCCTGCTGGGATCGGTGGTCAGCTGGTTCCTGTCTGCGGTCATCCCCTTCTGGCTCCTCTACGAGCTGGTCTACCTGGCGGTCTGGATCTGGATGATAGCCAAGTGGTTCGACGTTGGATACGTCCTGGCGGCCGCCATAGCCTTCGTGGCCTGGCTGGTGCACCTGGCGGTGGGCCTGGTCATAGGCGCCGTGAAGCTGGCGGCGTCCGTGCTGCCGTGACCGAGCGGAAGACGCTTCGCCGGGGAGGTGGTGTTAGTGGTGGTCGAGATGGCCTCGGGTTCCCGCGGGGGCCGCCTGCTGGTTGGCCTGGCGGCGGTCCTGGCTTTCCTGGCGGTAGCCCCCGCGGTTCCGACCCTGTCCGAGGAGCAGGGGTACCCGCCGGGGGAGCCGATATCGGGGATCTACTACCCGAGGATAGTTGCGCCGGCCATCGTGGCCCCGGGATCGAGCTTCCAGGCGTGGGTGTCCGGGGAGGGGATAACCCCATCCTCGGCCGTCCTCGTGCCGACCTCGCCCCTGGCCGGGGAGGTGGAGCTCCAGATAGGCGGCGTTGAGAGCCGAGGCGGGCTGACCAGGGTGACGCTGTCCGTGCCGGAGGACGCCGCCCTCGGACTCTACGGCCTCCGCCTCGAGACCCCCAGCGGGACCCTCTCGGAGCCGAGGTCCGTGGCCGTAGTGAACCAGTCGAAGGGATCCCTCCTGGTGGCCCAGATCACCGACTCCCACATGTCTTTCCAGGGAATAAGGAGGAGGGCCATAGGAACTTTCCTCAGGTCCCTGCAGGCCGCCGAGGCCATGGGGGCCGACGTGATCCTCCTGACCGGGGACATCCTAGACGCCAACGCGGCCAGGCCGGAGTACGAGTGGTTCAGGAATCTCCTCTCCGAGGAGGGACCGGACGTTCCCATCCTGTTCGTCCTGGGGAACAGCGAGGACTACAGGGAGAGGAAGAAGCCGCTGAACCTCATCTACCTGACCCCCAGGAACTACACCGCCAGGTACGGACCCGTCGAGTTCTTCGTCTGGAACACCGACACCGGGAAGCCGGACGAGGTGCAGCCGGGGTGGAGGGACTGGCTGGACTCCGTCACGGCGGCCTCGGACGCCCCCACCAAGGTCATACTCCAGCACTACCCGTTCGTGTCGGAGGACTTCGGTCCCAGGGACGACGAGCTCGACATATGTGGGAGGAACGGGGTCGACGCCATCATAACGGGCCACTGGCACAGCGAGTTCCTGCTGACGAACCAGAGTCCCATCCTCGTCGTCACAGTCGCCACGGAGCCCTTCGCCAGGAAGGTGCCCGGTGGGGGTAGGAGGTACGTCGGCTTCAGGATCATGAGGATGGACGCCGAGGGGGTCCACCTGGAGCCGGACCCGGTCAACGCCCCCGGGTTCGACGCCTCCATCCCCCTGGCCAACCTGTCCTACGAGTACCTCTCGGACGCCCTGGGGTCCAGCCCGGCCGTCAGGATAAGCGTCAGGAACGGACTCATCTTCCCGCTGACCTTCCGCCCGACCTTCCTCCTCAGGGGGATCGGGTCGCCCCTGGAGGTCTCGGGCCATCCGGCCGAGATGTCTTACCTGGAGGCGCCGGACGGGACCCTGGTGGTATCCCTGAACTTCACCGCCGAGCCGGGGGAGGCCTTCAACATCACGGTCTCCCCGGAGGGATACTCCGACGATTCTCCGCCAGAGTTGTCGCTGCAGGGCCCCTCGGAGTTCAAGCCCGGCGAGAAGAACGTCGTCCTGATAGACGTGAGCGACGTGGGACTTGGGGTCTCCGAAGTCAGGGTTCAGGCCAGCGCCGACAACAGGACGTGGACCGACGTCGAGGTCGAGAAGCTCTACTTTTACAAGGGGAGGGGGAGGTATATGGCCATGGTCCCAGCCCCGGAGGGTTCCTCCGGGATGTACGTGAGGGCGACCGCGGAGGACGCCGCGGGGAACTCCGCCGAGGCCAGCGCCGTCCTGGGCAGCCCCTCTGCGCCGGCTCCTGCCCAGCCCGCCCGGACGCAGGGCCAGGGCGGGGTCGACCTCATCCCGGTCGTGGCGGTGGCCGCCGTCCTGGCCGCCGCCCTGGTGGTCGCCTTGGCGAGGAGGAGGTGAACCCGCCGGGCGACCATTTTTATTATTCCGCCCCCGGTGGGATCAGGTGATCCCTTGAGGATCCCGAAGTACGCGCTGTTGGTGGTGCCGCTGGCGGTACTCTTCGTCCTACCAGCCTTCTCCGCGATCTCCGCGCAGCAGCAGAAGGTGATAGCCCTTGACCTGACCGAGGGCAGGCCGAAGGATCCGGGCCACGAGACCGCCTGGATCCCCGCGATAGAGGGCAACCTGACCCAGGCCGGCTATAGGGTGATCGAGATAACCGACGGTATAACCCCGGAGAAGCTCCAGGGGGTCGACGCCCTTGTGGTCCCCAAGCTCTACAACGCCCAGTCCGTCTACTCGAACGCCGAGATTCGGGCCATAGCCGACTGGTTCAAGGAGGGCGACAAGTTCCTCTGGATAGGGGCGGACAGCGACTGGGTCGAGGACTACCTGAAGGACACCGGCTGCGGGTTCAAGACCGTGAACCCGAACAAGATCCTGGAGGCCGTGGGCTCTCACCTGAGGCTGGATCCCTGCAGCATAGAGGACCCGGAGACCAACGCTGGGGCGCCCTACAGGGTTGTGTCGAACCACACCAACAAGCAGCCGTGGGCCTCCGAGATAACCCAGGGCGTGACCCAGGTCCTGTTCCACGGGCCGACCCACGTGATCGGGTATAAGGACGGACAGTACGTCCCGCTCGATCAGGTCCTGGGCGACAACCTCATGTGGCTCTTCGAGACGACGCCGGGCAAGGGCGTGGTGGTCGACCACGACGACGACCCGACCAGCTACGTCTACCAGGAGGGGGACAACATAACCGCCTACCTGGCCGCCGCCGAGAAGGTGGACGTCGGCGGGGGCAAGATCAGCAAGGTGATAGTGACCGGGGAGTCCCTCATAGGAGACAGGTGCGTGTTCAACTGGGAGTACCACGGGGTCAGGCTCGACGGCCCCAAGTTCGTCATGAACGCCTTCGCCTGGGGCCTCAAGCCGGAGTCCGCGCCTGGACCGGGAATGGACGTGATAATAGGGGGCATAGTGGTCATAGTGATCATAGTGGCTGTCCTCTACTTCGCCCTGGCCAAGAAGTGAGCCCGAGGGGGCGCGGCGGCGCGCCCCACCAATCCCTTTTTCTTATTCGTCTCCCGCCTCCGGACCAAGGGAGGGATCCCCAAGTTGAGACCCGGTTCGGTGGGGGCGAGGACGATAGCCCTCGCCGTCGTCGTAGTGGTCCTTATCGGAGCCGCGGCCCTCTTCCTGATGCCGAAGGCGGGCGGCGGAGGGGGAGGCGGCAGGCCGAAGAGGAAGGGCATAGAGCTGAAGGTGGTGACCAGGCACGACTCCGCCATATTCCTGCTGTACAAGGAGGAGTTTCTGAAGTCGGACCTGGCGCGGGAGTACAACATATCAGACGTCAGGTTCCTCCCGACCCGACCGGCCCTCTGGGCCAAGACCATAAGGGACAACAAGGTCGACATAGGCTGGGGAGGCGGGCCAACCCTTTTCGACGACATGCTCTCCCAGGGACTGCTGGCCCCGATCACCGATCCGGACACCCTAGCCGAGATTGAGGCGATCCCGGACGAGATAGCAGGCGGGCCCATGAAGAGGGTGGTCGACGGCCAGGTCTACTGGGTGGCCGCCGCCATAAGCTCGTTCGGCATGACGGTCAACACCCACTTCCTGGGCGAGTACAACCTGCCGGAGCCGCAGATGTGGGAGGACCTGGCGTCCGAGGCCTACGCCCGGGTACTCCCGACCCCCGTCGTGGCCTTCGCCAGGGCGACCACCTCGACCAGCCACACCAGGATATACGAGATAATCCTCCAGAAGTTCGGCTGGGACAGGGGGTGGAGTCTCATAGCCCTGCTGACCGCCAACGGGAGGCCGTACGGCGGATCCGTCGAGGCCCAGACCGCGGTGGAGAGCGGGGAAGTCGGGGTCTCCATATCCATAGACTTCTACGGCTACACCTCCCAGATACAGAATCCGGCGTGCAAGTACGTCCTGCCCCAGAACGAGTCCATAGTGAACGGAGACCCGATCGCCCTGACCTCCGTTTCGGAGCACCCCGAGGCTGCCCAAGCCTTCATAAGGTTCGTCCTCTCCATAGACGGCCAGAAGCTGTGGCTCAACAGGAGGATCAACAGGATGCCCGTCAGGGGAGAGGTGTTCCAGACCCCAGAGGGTCAGCAGAGGCCTGACCTGTACGAGAGGTACCAGGCCACGATGAACAACATAGGGATCGAGTTCAACGACAGCGAGGCCCTCAGCTACGAGCACGCCATCAGGGAGTGGCTGGACGCCGCCCTGGTGGAGAACCACGAGCTGCTGGTCCAGGCCTGGTCCAGCCTGGTCAGGGCCAGGGACCAGGGGCTGATAGACAACGCCACCTTCGAGCAGCTCAAGTGGGAGCTGACCAAGCCGCCGACCTGGCAGGGGACCACCTGGACCAAGGAGTACGCCCAGTCGGTCAACGACCGCATAGCGACGGACCCCGAGTTCCTCTCCCAGTTCAGGAGCATGTGGAGACAGGCGATGGAGGCCCAGATTCGGTCGGTCCTCGATCAGATACCTCCCACCGGCTGAGGGGCGGGTGTGTGTAGGTGAGCAGGGACCCCCTCATCCTGGGAATGCTGGCCGTCTCGCTGGGCCTCTTCACGGCGGTGCTGCTGATACCCATGTTCGAGATAGTGGCCAACGCCTTCTGGTACCAGGGATCGCCGTCAACCTACTGGCTGGAGTACGTCCTGAGGGACCCGTTCTACTTCCCCGTGAGCGCTTGGGTCGACGGGCGGGTCCCCTTTCTCCACCTGGAGATAACCACTGTGGGCAGCCCTTACACGATAAGGGGGGACACCTTGATAATATCGGGCGTCGACTACGGGGTGATCCTCAACACCCTCATGGTGGCCGTCACGGTGACCCTGATATCGACCGCCATCGGGGTCACCCTGGCCTTCTTCTTCTCCAGGTACTCCTTCCCCGGGGCCAACGCCCTCAGGACAGCCATGATGGTCCCGATATTGACCACTCCCTTCGTGGGCGCGGTGGGGCTCAGGAGGATGATCTCCATCCACGGGACCCTGAACACCATATTCTACGACTACCTGCACCTCCTCCCCTACAGGGTGGTCTTCGATGGGCTCGCCGCCGTGATCCTGGTCCAGAGCCTGGTCTTCTATCCCATCGTGATGATCAACGCCTACGCCACCATGGTGTCCATAGATCCGACCATGGAGGAGCAGGCCGAGATATTCGGGTCCAGCGGCTTCAAGCTGTTCAGGACCATAACCCTGCCGCTGGCCATGCCCGGGATAGAGGCGGGATCCCTGCTCGTCTTCATCCTGAGCCTGGAGGACCTGGGGACCCCCATAGTCTTCCAGGGGTCCAACGCGGAGAAGCTCCTGACCTACCAGATATTCACCAAGATATTCTCTCAGACCGGGCTAATACTGCCAGAGGGGACGGCCCTGGCCTTCTACCTCCTGTTCTTCTCCATGGTGGCCTTCTTCGTGATAAGGAAGTACGTGGCCCTGAAGCAGTACGCCATGCTCAGCAGGGGCGGGACCTGGAGGCCCAGGACCAGGAGGATAGGGGCGGCCAGGACCATTCTGGTCTACGCCGTGTCCCTGACCATCCTGTTCTTTGCCCTCCTGCCGCACATTGGGGTCATCCTCCTCTCCGTGGCTGACACCTGGGGGCCGTCCCCGATACCCGAATCTTTCTCTCTCAAGAACTTCAGGTTCATAGTCGAGGACCATCTCACCTTCAGCTCCGTCAGGAACAGCCTGATCTACAGCACGGTGGCCACCCTCATCATAATGGTGGTCGGCTCTGGCGCCGCGTACGTCGTGTCCAGGGAGGGGGGAAGGTGGTCCGAGATCCTCAACTACCTCGCCACCATGCCCATAGCCGTCCCCGGGATAGTCGTGGCCGCCGGCCTCTTCTACACCTACTCCGCAACCCCCCTGAATCCCGTGATCAACCCGGCCTACCTGCTGACCCTGGCCTACTCGGTGAGGAGGATGCCCTTCACGGTGAGATCCGCCTTCGCCGGCATGCTCCAGACCCACGTCAACTTGGAGGAGGCTGCCTGGAATCTGGGGGCCAGCAGGACCAGGGCCTTCTTCAACGTGGTGGTCCCCCTGGTGCTCCCAAACGTGATAGGGGGGGCCATGCTCAGCTTCGTGTACTGCATGTCCGAGGTGAGCACCAGCCTGGTGCTGGGCGGGGCGAACCCTGCCTTCGCCCCCATAACCTGGAAGATGGCCGACATCCTCTACTCGCTGGGAGGAGGTCAGTTCCCGACGGCCGCCCTGGGGGTGCTCCTCATGTCCCTCCAGCTGGCCGCCATAGTAGGCTCGAACGTCCTGCTCAAGCAGAGGGTGTCCGCCCTGGTCGGGGCTTGAGGTGTCTAATATGGTGTCCATAAGGACCGAGGAGATAACCAAGAGGTTCGGCGACGTCGTCGCCTTGGACGGCGTCTCCCTGAACGTGAGGGAGGGCGAATTCTTCGCCCTCCTCGGACCGAGCGGGTGCGGCAAGACGACCCTGCTCCGAGTGATAGCCGGGCTCGAGAGGCAGGACGAGGGCAGGGTTTACTTCGACGGGAGGGACGTTTCCGATCTCCCTCCCCACGAGAGGAGGGTGGCCATGGTGTTCCAGAACTACGCCCTCTGGCCCCACATGACCGTGTTCGACAACGTGGCCTACGGGCTGAAGTTGAAGGGGCTCCCCAAGGAGGAGATAGCGGAGAAGGTCAGGTGGGCCCTGAGGCTCGTCAGGCTGGAGGGCATGGAGGACCGGACCCCCTTCCAGCTGAGCGGGGGCCAGCAGCAGAGGGTGGCCCTGGCCCGGGCCCTCGCCGTCGAGCCTGAGGCGCTGCTGCTGGACGAGCCGCTGAGCAACCTGGACGCCAAGCTCAGATTGGAGATGAGGGGAGAGCTCAGGAAGCTCCAGAGGGAACTTGGCGTGACTGCGGTCTACGTCACCCACGATCAGGAGGAGGCGATGAGTCTCGCCGACAGGATAGCGGTCATGAACAGGGGGAGGATACTCCAGGTGGGGACGCCGGCCGAGATATACGAGAGGCCCGCCAACTACTTCGTCGCCGACTTCATAGGGCAGAGCACCTTCATACCGGGGACCGTGAGGTCCGCCTCCGGCGAGGTGTACGAGGTGGAGACCAACTTGGGGGTAATGAGGGCCGTCCCCAGCACCCCCGGGTCGGACTTCCACCCCGGCGAGGAGGTCATCTTGGCCGTCCGACCGGAGAACCTGCGCCTCGGGTGCGGCCGGGGATCCAACGAGGTGGAGGTCAAGGTGGTGCACGTGGCCTACCTGGGGAAGCACCTCCGCCTCCTCGGAGAGGCTGACGGCATAAGGGTCGTGGCCGAGCTGGACAAGGACTCCGAGGTGGGCTCCGGAGAGACCGTCCGGCTGTGCGCCGATCCCGAGGACGTCCTCATCATAAGGAGGTCCTAGGCCGGGCCAGCCGGATCGGCGGCCGGAGGGGCTCCCCTTTTATCTCCCCCGGGAGGCTCCCCCCACGTGGAGCTCTTCCCCTACGAGCCTCGCCCCGGCCAGGAGGAGCTGATCGCGCTCGTCAGGAGGGCGGCGGAGAGGGGGGAGAGGCTGTGCGTCCACGCCCCGACCGGCTTCGGGAAGACCCCCGCCGTGCTGGCCGGCCTCCTCCAGGCGGCCAGGACCAGGGGGCTGAGGATCCTGTGGGCCGTCAGGACGGGCAACGAGACGGACAGGCCGATAGAAGAGCTGAAGGAGCTGGCCAGATCCAGGGGAATCGCCGTCCCCGCCCTCTCCATCAGGGGGAAGAGGGACATGTGCCTCCTCGGGAGGAGGCTGGGCGTGTCGGATTACGCCGGGGTCAGCGCCCTCTGCAGGCTCAGGAGGAGGGACTGCCCTTACTTCTCCAGGCTGACCGAGGTGATCCCCTCCCTCGACGGGCCAAAGACCTTCTCCGAGGTGCTTACCGAGGCCAAGTCCATGGGGGTCTGCCCGTACTTCTACCAGCTGCGCCTGCTGGAGGACGCGACGCTGGTGAGCCTCAGCTACAACTACGTCCTCGGCCCAACCGGCCGGGTCCTCAGGAGGGCCTTCAGATTCAGCAAGTCCATCCTGGTGGTAGACGAGGCCCACAACATACCCGACGCGGCCTGCAGCCTGAACTCGGACTCCATCACCCTAAACACGGTTGACAGGGCAATCTCCGAGATAATCAAGTACTTCCCCGAGGAGACCGACCTGGTCCAGAAGGTGAGGGCCCTCAGGGCGGCCATGGAGGCGGTCTCCGGGCCGGTGACCGAGGACTCCACCTTCTCGCCGACGGACCTGCTGGTGGAGTCGGGCGTTGGCGACGAGGATCTGGAGAGGATGGCCTCCCTGGGGGAGGCGGTGTACAGGGCCCGGATAGAGGAGGGGAAGGTGCCCAGGTCCTACCTCCACAGGCTGGCCGAGTTCCTCTCCCTGGCCTCGGCGTCCGTGGGGGAGGAGGGGGTGGCCTTCCTGGTGACCAGGGAGTCCCGTGGGGTCAGATTCGAGGTCTGGGACATGAGGGCCCCCGAGATACTCGGGGAGGTCTGGCCCTCCTTCAGGGCGGTCGTGCTCATGTCCGGCACCCTGGCCCCGGTGGAGACGTTCGCCGAGGTGGCCGGCCTGGAGGGATGCTCCTCCAAGGTGTTCCCGTCCATGGCGGACCCCTCGAAGGTGGTCTCCCTGATAACCGCCGGGCTGACCACCAGGGGGGAGAAGATGTCAGAGGAGATGGTCGACGG
The DNA here is from genome assembly GCA_027491915.1 of Thermoproteota archaeon. Taxonomy (GTDB): domain Archaea; phylum Korarchaeota; class Korarchaeia; order Korarchaeales; family Korarchaeaceae; genus JAOZGC01. The sequence goes on from JAOZGC010000001.1 coordinate 134,070, forward strand.
CTATGTGGAGACGATCGGAGATTTCATATCGGCGGTTCCGGCCAACGTGGCCGTTTTCTCGGCGAGCTACAGGATACAGGGAGAGATACTCCCCGGGCTGGCGGAGGCCGCGGCCGAGACCGGCAGGAGGCTCCTGGTTGAGAGCGAGGGGATGACGGGTGACGAGGCCGCCAGGGTCCTCGCCGAGCTGAAGTCGGCAGCCAGGTCGGGGCATCACGCCGTCCTGGTCGCCCCGATGGGTGGGAGATTCGCCGAAGGAGCGGATCTGCCCGGGGAAGAGCTCGCCGCGGTCTTCCTGGTTGGGATACCCTTCGACAGGCCCAACACGAGGACCAGGCTGAAGATCTCCTACTACTCCAGGCTCTTCCCCGGGAGGGGGAGGTTCATAGCCTACGTCGTGCCGGCCCTGAGGAGGGCGTCTCAGGCCCTGGGTAGGGTGATACGCTCCAGGTCTGAGGGGGGAGCCTTCGTTCTCGGGGACGAGAGGTACTCCTTCCGGAGGTACTTCGAGCTCCTCCCGGACTACGTCAGGACTACGGCCCGCGTCGTCAGGCCCTACGAGGTCGGGGACGAGGTCAGGTCCTGGTCCGAGGGGGCCCTCAAACGCCGTGGCGGTCCAGCAACTCCCTGATGAAGGGCGGCAGGTTCGACAGGCCGACGTGAACCTCGGGGGTGTAGAACCTCGTCCTGCCCTCGAGCCCCCTCTCCTCGTACCTCCGCCTCAGCTCGGCCGGGGGTACTTCGAGATCCGCGTCCCTCGATCCCAGGACGAAGGCCCACATCCCGCTCTGGTATGAGGGGACGAAACCGAGGATGACCTTGACCCTCCCGAGAACCCTCTTCACGGTGGCGCAAAGCGAGCCCGTCACGTCTGGGTACAGGAAGGGGGTCTCACCCTGGGCCTCCACGATCCCCCCCTCCAGGAGCACCCTCGCGACCCCCGAGTAGAACCGATCGGAGAACAGCGGGGAGGCCTCGCCTATGGGGTCTGTGCTGTCCACCACGACGACGTCGAACCTCTCTCCCGTCTCCTCGACGTACCTCACACCGTCCCCTATCACCAGCTCGTGCCTGGGGTCTGAGTACCCGGAGGATAGCCCCGGGAGGAATCTCCTGGCGGCCTCCACAACGGCGGCGTCCAGCTCCACCTGAACCACCCTCTCGACCGTCGGGTGCTTCAAGACCTCCCTCACGGCCCCGCCGTCCCCTCCCCCCACGACTAGCACCCTCCTGGGGTCCGGGTGGGTCAGCATGGCCGGGTGGACGAGCATCTCGTGGTAGAGGAACTCGTCCCTCTCCGTGAGCTGGATCCTGCTGTCGAGGGCGAGCACCCTACCCATCTCGTAGCTGTCGAAGACGTCTATCCTCTGGTGGTCGCTGATCTCGGATAGGAGGAACCTGCGCACCCTGAGGCTGATCCTGAGATCCTCCGTCTGCATCTCAGAGTACCAGCACTCCGGTTTCCCCCCTCTGATCTCCGGTATCGTCAGCTCTCACACCCCTGCCGCCCGATTAACCTGACCTGCCTTATAACCCATCCACGACGATCTGATCCTACTAACGGAGGGCCGGCCGGCTGGCGGACTATTCCCTCCTGGGGTGGATGGCCTCCTTGGGAGCCCTCTCAAAGGGCTCGAGGTAGGGCCTGAGCGCCTTGGGTATCACCACCGTCCCGTCCGGCTCCTGATAGTTCTCGACTATGGCGGTCAGGGCCCTGGTGGTGGCTATGGCGGTGCTGTTCAGCGTGTGAACGTAGCCCCTGGTCCCGTCCCCCCTGATGAACCTTATGCCCAGCCTGTGGGACTGCCAGTCGGTGCAGTTGCTGCAGCTCACCATCTCCCTGTACCGGCCCTGGGCCGGCATCCACGCCTCCAGGTCGTACTTCCTAGCCGCCGGCGCGCCCAGGTCGTGGGCGCATATGTCCACCACCCTGTAGGGTATGCCGAGCTCCCTCCACAGCATCTCGGCGTTGGATATGAGCCTCTCGTGCCACTCCCAGCTCTCCTCCGGCATGGAGAACACGACCTGCTCAACCTTGTGGAACTGGTGGACGCGAAACACGCCCTTCACGTCCCTGCTGTGCCCGGCCCCCGCCTCCTTCCTGAAGCACGGGCTAATCCCCAGGTAGGTCCTCGGGAGCTGAGCCGGCTGCAGCTCCTCCCCGTAGTGGAGGGCCACCAGGGGGTGCTCGGACGTGGCTATGAGGAACAGGTCCTCCCCCTCTATCTTGTATATCGCGTCCTCGAAGTCCTCCAGGGCTACTACTCCTCTGTAGGCGTTTCCCCCGAGCAAGTAGGGCGGCTGGACCAGGGTGAAGCCTGCCGCCGTCAGCCTGTCCACGGCGAACGCGACGAGGGCCATGTCTAGCCAGACCAGGTCGTCGAACAGATAGAAGAACCTGGATCCGGACACCCGGGCGGCCCTGAGGGTGTCCGACATCCTCAGCACCTTCTCCATCTCGTCGGCGTGACCGGAGGGCCTCCAGTCCAAGATCTCGTGATCAACCCGGAATCCCCACCGCTCCGTCTCCCCCCGGAACGTCTCCAGGTGACCCTCCCAGACACGGGGCCTCCCCCAGAACCTGATCGGGATGGAGTCCTCGCCCTCGGGGCAGTCGGGAACCTCCGGGTGGAGGAGGTTGGGCATGGCCCGCAGGACCTCCTCCCTGGCCTCCCCCACCTCCCTGAACCTGGCCTCCACCTCCTCCAGGCGGGCCGCCAGTTCCCTGGCCTCAGCTATGAGTTTCCGCCTCTCCTCATCCCCCGCCCCGCGTATGAGGGCGCTGATCCTGTTCCTCCGGGACCTCAGGGAGTCTACCTCCACCTTGAGCTTCCTCCACTCGTCGTCCAGCTCCCTGGCGCGCCGGGCCAGGGAGGGATCCATCCCCCTCCTGCGCAGGATCTCCCCGACCTCTTCCGGCCTCTCCCTGAGGGCCGCCAGGACGCTCCACAACTTCCCTCTCCTGGCGGGGGCCGGCCGCCCTTTTAAAATCGCTCAGTCCACCCTGGCCCACCTTCCGAACAGGGCCGCGGCCGCCGCCATGGAGACGGCGGCCGTGACGGCCAGCAAGGCGGCGCCGGGGGCGACTTCCGCCAGGGTTGCCCCTCCCAGCAGGATGGCATCCATTATCTCGACCGACTTGGCGAACGGGAGCAGCTCCGCCGCCGTCCTGAGGGGCTCCGGCAGGAACTGGATCGGGAAGTAGAGGCCGGACACGAACTGGAGCATTATGGCCACCACCACGACCGCCTCGCTCGCCGCCCTCTGGTTCGACGACGCCTCCGCCACCGCCATGCCGATTCCTATGGAGGCCGCGTCCCCCGCCAGCACCATGGGGATCATGAGCGGGTCCCAGTTTACGTCCGCCCCGGAGAAGGCCGCCGCGGCGGCCACCAGCACGACCTGGGACAGCGTGAGTATGGCCAGGGCGGAGAGCAGCTTGCCCGCGAGCACGCTCCAGACGCTGGCGGTCGATAGCCTGATCCTCTTGAGGGTCCCGCCCTCCTTCTCCCCCGCGAGCAGGGCGGTGGAGGTGACCATGCCGGAGAACAGGTAAGAGTAGGAGATCATGGCGGATATCCAGTGACCCGGATTCTCCCAGTAAGACTCCGCCTCTGCCGTGACCTCGGGCTTGGAGAGGAGGGCCACCTTGGCCTCCACGGGCCGCATCATGAACTCCAGCCACCTGGCGGCCTCCTCCCTGCTCATCGTCCACCCGCCGGAGCTCAGGTTCTCGGGCATGTGGGAGACCGCGATCTCCACGGCCCTCCTGCTGAACTCCTCTCCGAACCTGAGGGTGAACTCCGCCGCGAAGCTCGTGAGCATCTGCTTTATGGTGGCATCCCCCTCCCTCACGTAGAAGCCGACGGCGGCCCTGCGTCCCGAGGTCAGGTTGGCCTGGAATCCCGCCGGGATTATCAGCAGGCCCGATATCCCATCTCTCCCCTCCCTGGCCGCGGCCCTGGCCTCCTCCTGATCTGAGAAGGGGATCAACCTGACCACCCCGGTGGAGTTCATGGCCGAGGCGTAGGACCTGGACAGGTTCGTCCCGTCCAGGTCCACGACCGCCACCGGGATGGCCTTCTCCCCACCGCCGCCGAAGATCGATCCGAAGAACAGCATCATCATTATCGGGAAGGCCAGGGTCCAGAACACGGTTGACTTGGACCTGAGGAACTCCTTGACATCCTTCTTCAGGATCCCCGTCTCCGGCCTCATGCGACCGCCTCCCTGAGACTCTTCCCGGTTAGGTTCATGAACACGTCCTCCAGCGTCGGCGACCTGATCTGAACCGCCTCGGATCCTATCCCGGCCGAGTTAAGCGTGGAGATGACCTCGGGCACCATCCTCTCCGGGTCCTCCGCCTCCATCACTATGCCGTCCGGCGTGAGCCTCCCCCCCCATCCGGACAGGACCTCCAGGGCCCGGGCCTCATCCCTCATCCTCACCCTGACCACCACCTTAGATCTCCCGCCGAACCTCCTCTTCAGGTCGTCGGGATCTCCCACCTCCACCACCCTGCCGGCGTCCATGACCGCCACCCTGTCGCACAGCTCGTCGGCCTCCTCCATGTAGTGGGTCGAGAGGATGACTGTCCTCCCCCGGCCCTTCATGTCCAGTATCACCTCCCAGAAGTCCCTCCTGGCGTCCGGATCGAGTCCCACGGTCGGCTCGTCCATTATGACCACGATTGGGTCGGTCAGCAGGGACGCCGCCAGGCTGACCCTCCTCTTCAGACCCCCGCTCAGCTTCCCGAACCTCCTCCCCATGATGTCCGATATGGAGAGGGCCTCGGCGATCTCCCGCACCGCCACCTCGAACCTCTCCTCATCCATTGAGTAGAGAGAGGCTATGAACTCCAGGTTCTCCTCGACCGTCAGGTCCCCATACAGCATGGTCTCCTGGGGAACGAAGGCGACGACGTCTCCCACGGGCTCCCTGGTGGGATCCCTGCCGGCCACCCGGACCTTCCCCGAATCCGGCCTCCTCAGGCCGACCAGGATCTCCATGAGCGTGGTCTTCCCCGCGCCGTTCGGCCCAAGCAGCCCGAAGACCTCCCCCTCCATGACCTCCAGGCTGACCCCATCGAGGGCGATCACCTCGCCGTATCTCTTGCTCACCCCGACGGCCTCCACGACCGGGCTCCCCAAGACCGACGCACCGACAATAAGTTAGAATTTCTGATAATTTAAATTTAACTAAATTATCGGCAGGTAGAAGGAGAAGGAGATCGGGGCCGCCCCCTCCCCGGGGCACTCCTCCTCCACCTCGAGGACGACGCCGCCCCTCCTCCCCCTCTTGGTCCTCAGGATGACCTCCGGCCTCCCCCCTCCGCCGCAGTCGGACCTCGCCACCACGAGGACCGGGATCCCCTCGACCTCCGCCTCCTCGACCTCGAATCTCTCGGAGAAGAGCTCCCCAACCTCCTCCAACAGCCTGACGATCGCCTCCTCCCCGTTCCCGACGATCCTCCCCGCCACCTTCCTACCCTCATCGGTCAGGAGAATCCTCTCGGCGTTCCTGGAGTAGGTCAGGAACTGGCTGGCCCTCAGCTCCACGAACCTCAGCGGGTCGTCACCCCTGAGGGCCCACTTCATCGCCCCCACCAGCAGCCCGTGAACGCCCACCTTGTCGAGCACGTCGGCGTCGTGCAGGGCCGCCTGCTCAGGCGAGACGTACCTCCCGGAGTACATCCACCTTATGGCCTCGGCCACCTTATCCGCCAGCTCCTCCCCTCCCCCGCAGCCGACCACGATCTCCCTGGCCGACTCAGCGGACGCCAGCTCGTCCTCTCCCCTTCCTAGGACCCGTCCGCCGCTGAACTTCCCCACGTCGTGGAGCAGGCCGGCCAGGGCCGCCACCATGGGATCCCCCCCCTCTGATAGGGCCAACCTCCTTGAGAGCCGGGAAACCCGGAGGGAGTGCGCCAGGAGGCTCCTGGGCTCCGGGGGGGACTCCCTGAGCAGCCTCTCCTCTGCGCCCGTCAGCCCGCGCTCGACGGCCGACCTGACCCTGAAGTATAGGTCCATCGGGGGCGCTTCGACCGTGGGAGATTATAACGTCGCGGAGACCCGGCCCGTTTGTGATATCGGCCGTTGTGCTTGCCGGCGGCAGGGGCAGGAGGTTCCAGTCCGGCGGCGATTGGGTCGACAAGCTGGCGGCCGAGCTGGGTGGGAGACCGGTGATCTCCAGGGTCCTCTCGGCGGTCTCTGAGGTCGCCTCCGAGGTTGTCGTGGCCGTCGACTCCCCCGAGAGGGGCAGGAGGTACCTGGAATTCGTCCCGGCCGGGGTGGATTCGAGGCTGGCCCTGGATCCGCCGTCGCCCTACAGATCTCCGGCGCTGGGCGTCTTCTCGGGAGTCTCTTCAGCCCGGGGGGATGTAATCTTGGTCGTCCCTGGGGACGCGGCCTTCGTCAGGCCGGCCGCCCTCGAGGGTCTCGCGCGGGCGGTCTCCCCCGGCGGGTCAGAGGCGTCGGCGCCGATGTGGTCCGGCGGGATCGTGGAGACCCTGTTCATGGCCCTGGACGGGGATTGGGCCAGGGAGGCGGCAGCCCTCCTGGCGGATGGCGGCTGGCGGAGGCCCGACGGCCTCATCAGGGGCGCCCCCCGCGCCTCCCTGCTGCCGGCGGAGGACCTCTCCGGCGGGGACTGCCGCACCTTCATGACCGTGAACACCAGGGAGGACCTCGAATCTGGTCTCCTCAGGCCCGGACCGGGCGGAAGGGAGATCAGGCTGAGCGGCGGCGACGTCCGGCCGTCCGACGTCCCCTCCACCGGGTTGGCGGATCTCCTGAGGGCGGCCCCCTTCTGGGCCGGGGTCCTAGCCCTCGCCGGTCGCTCCCCGGACGCGGCGGTCGGGGTGGAGGCCTTTCGCCTCGAGGCGTCCAAACTCTCGGCGGTCGGGGTGGACTTCCTGGCCGCCCACGCGCTGAAAGACGCCGCCAGGGCCGCCCGGATGGCCGGCATGCCGGGTGCCGCCGAGGACCTCCGCTCTGAGGCTGAGGCCATCCTCAATTCTCTCGACAGAGGGTCGTGCGAGGTAGGCCTCAGGAGATTCTCCTCGGAGATGAGAATATCCTGACCCCAGCCCCTAGTATCCAGACCAAGGTCAGGTCGGCCCTGACGGCGTAGTCCACGGCCAGGGAGGTGGGCGCCGAGAGGGAGGCCACCACAGGGACGTTGGCCCTGGCGGCCTTCGACACTATGTCGGAGCTCGCCCGACCCGACACCCCGAGCAGCTTGTCCGACATGTCCACCCCGGCCAGGAGGCCCCACCCTATCAGCTTGTCCACGGCGTTGTGCCTGCCGACGTCCTCCGCGAACCCGACCATCTCGCCCCGTCCGTCGGCCAGAACGGCCGAGTGGGCCCCCCTGGTCCTGGCGTAGGCCCGGCTCGTGGCCAGCAGCCGCGGGATCGACAGCAGGACCTGGGGGTCGAACCTCGCCTCCGACCTGACCCTCGAGTCGGGGGGCGGCATGTAGACCGCGCACCCCGACTCCAGCACCGGGGCCTCCTCCCTCTCTGGGGACTCACCGAGGCCAGTTCTGAGTCTGACCCTGGCGCCCAGTGGGAACATCTCCACCTCGGCTACGTCGTCCGGTCCGGAGATCAACCCTGAGGAGAAGAGGTGCCCGAAGACGAACTCCCTCTCCATCCCGGGCGTCATGGCGAAGGTCCTGTACCTCCTGCCCTCGAGATATATCGTGAACTCCCTCTCCTCTATCAGGCTGAGCCGCACCTCCCTCGCGCCTGCGGCCGGGTCCCAGCTTATCGCCCTGAACTCCCTGAACTCCCCCGCCAAGGAGGCTCCCGACCGGGAGACCTCTGGGGTTGATAAAGGTTGAGAGCCCACGGGGGGCCTCAGGCCGCCCGTCACTCCTCACCTCGGGTCGAGCCTCGGCGCGACATCCCTTCACCTCTTCACCGGCCCCCGGTGGACGGGGGATTGGCGGATAAAAATTCGAACCTCAGGCCGACCTGGAGGACAGGACGGACAGGATGAACTCGTCTATCCCCTCGGACCACCTCCTCTTTATCACGACCTCGTTCCTGTAGATCACCACGGCGGCCACGTAGGGGCCCTCGCCGACGAAGACCTTGGGCTTCTCGGAGACGGGCTCCAGGAAGCCCAGCCTGACCATGGCCGTCACCAGGGAGTAGACCTTCTTGTGTTTCGGGAATAAGAAGGCCATCTCCCCGTCGAAGGCTATGCACCTCCTCCCCATGACGAGCATGCCCCTCTTCCCGGCGAGTCTCTCGAAGGCGTTGTCTATCAACCTCATTATCATCCCGGCGTCGGCCCTTGTGAGGGCGGCCTTCCTCCCCCTGCCGTAGATCCTGCCCAGGATGGACACTATCCCGCCGCCCCCCTTCTTCCCTCCCCCTCCCTCCTCCTTTCTCTCCTCCTCCCCACCCTCCTCCCTATCTCCCCCGTCCCTCTGCAAAGCCTATCCCCTCTGCGCGATCTCGATCGAATCCCAGGCGGCGGAGAAAAAATAAAAAATTGGGCGCGTGGGGGCCCGGCGGGCTCATATCCACCCGACTCCCTCCGAGGGGCGTTTCCTCTTCGGGCCCTCTCCCCTTCCAGTCCTCCTCGGCCCGCTCGGCCCTCTCCGGGAGGCCCTCTCACCCCTCGGGATGGCCGCCCTCCCTCCCTTCTCGGCCTTCTTGGCCCTCCTTCCTCTCCTCGGGACCCGCCTCTTCTTCAAGGCTGGTTTGGTCCCCCTCCTAGATCTCCTCCACCTCCAGATCTTCCTGACCCCGACCAGAGCCCCGACGCCGCCCAGGATGGACGCCGCGCCGAGCAGGATGGGCTCTGACCCGGGGGGCAGGATCTCCCTCTCCTCGGCCTCTGCCGGGGGAGACACCACGAGGTTGGCGGTCTCGTTTCCCGCCGAAACCAGGTAGACGCCGATCCTCGGGGGGAGGAACCTGAAGGTCACGTTGACGCTGGATTCGGGGGGGACCTCCACCTCCCTCGCCCCCACTCCGCTCCCGTTGAGCTCGATGGACACCGGGCACCTGACCCCCGTCTCTCCCGGGTTGCTCAGGACGACCGTGGCGTTCACCGAGGAGCCCACCACCACGCTGTCCCTCTCCAGGGAGAGGTCCACTATCTCGCAGGATCCTGGGGTGATCACGTGGACGGTGATCGGCCGGAGGTTGTTGACCCTTATCTCGTGATCCCCGGGCTCGTCCAACCTGATGACCCACGTCTCGTGCAGGCTGGACGCTGGCTGAACCGTCACGGTGCGCCTCTGATCGCTGAGCTCCGACCCGTCGACGAACAGCTTCAGCGTGGCCTCTCCCTCGCTCTCCCCCAAATTGGCCACGGTCACGGTCACCGCCACCTTGCCGCCTGGGTAGATAGAGGTCTCGTTGGCTATCAGGCCGGAGACCTCTATGTTCGGGCCGCCGAGCACGTGGACCACCTGGGTCCTGTCCCCCACGGTTACCTGGTGGTCGCCCGGCTCGCCCATGGTCAGCCTGAAGGTGACGACCTCGGAATCGCCCGGATCCAGGTGGATCCTCTTGGTCCCGGCCGCCCCGCCGTCCACGTACACCCTGACCTGCTCGTCCGCGGGGGCCGTCCCGTCGTTGACGAGGGTCGCCCTGACCACCACCTCTCCCCCGACCTCGACCTCCCTAGGGTTGACGCTCATGTCGGCCACCCTGACCCTGGCCACGGCCCTCAGGGTGACCTCGGCGTGGGGGCGGCAGCCGGGCTCGCTGGGACTCGTCTGCGCCCAGACCTCCAGGAACCTGGACACGTCCCCCACCCCCCCGTACACTATCCATATCTTGAACGTGCCCGACTCTCCGGGGGTCCTGAGGAGGACGCTCCCCTCCAGGGTCACCTCCTGCTGGGGCACCCCGTCGTATATCACCTTGTAGTAGCCGGACGGCGGAGGATAGCTGGGCGTCCACGAGGGGACCACCATCAGCACGATGTGGCTTCCAGGGGGGAGCTTGGCCGGGTTGATCACTATCCTGTACCTTATGGTCAGGGTCCTGCCGGCGTCCAGGGTGGTGGTCCTCTGGAAGCCCGGCGAGCTGTCCAGGTCGACGTAGTCGACCTTGACCACGTCTTGAGGGGTCAGCTTGTTGCACGGGACGGCGCAGGCCCCCGTCGGGGTCCGCAGGGGGGCCGCGGCCGCCCCGCCCGCCGCGGCCGCCGACAGGAAGATCAGCGCGGCCGCCGGGATCGCCATGGCGCGGGGCATGCTATCGCTCCCCCGGTACCTCCGGGTGTATATAGATCCCCCTAGTCGTCCGGCTCATCCCCGGCGAGATCCTCCGGATTTTTTATAGTGCGGCGGGGCCTCCACCGGGTGGGAGTATGGGGGGAAGCCGGGAAGTCTCCCTCGAGGTCGTCGATCTGACCCCCCCGGAGGGGTGCAGCGTCATCCTCGGCCAGACCCACTTCATAAAGAGCGTGGAGGACATATACGAGGCGCTGGCCGACTCGGCCCCCGAGATAAGGTTTGGAATCGCCTTCTGCGAGTCCTCCGGCGACAGACTGATCAGACACTCGGGAAACGACGAGGACATGGAGGAGGCCGCCGTCGAGATGGCCAAGAGGCTCGGCGCCGGCCACTCCTTCGTCGCCGTGTTCCGGGGAGCATGGCCCGTCAACGTCCTCCCCAGGCTCAGGGGGGTCCCGGAGATCGTGACCCTCTTCGCGGCCACGTCCAACCCGCTCAGGGTTGTGGTGGCTCACGCCGGGGATCAGAGGGGGGTGGTGGCCGTACTCGACGGGTTCGCCCCGCTGGGAGTTGAGGGGGATGAGGGAAGGGCCTGGAGGAGGGACGTGGTGAGGAAGTTCGGCTACAAGGAGCCGGGGTGACCCGTCCGGTGACCTCGGTGAGGGGGCCGAGGGTCGGGGAGTTCATGTCCTCCCCGGTGCTGACCACGCCCCCGGGCGGGCTGCTCGAGGAGGCGGTCTCGCGGATGGCCGAGGAGAACGTCGGCAGCCTGGTGATCTCGCTCGACGGGCGGCCCACCGGGGTTATAACTGAGAGAGACGTCATGGCCTTCGCCCTGGCCTCCGGCTGGCCGCCTGGCAGGGTTAAGGTCAGGGAGGCCGCCAGGGGCTGCTACGGCGTGATCGGGCCCGATGGGGATCTGGCAGAGGTGGCCAGGCTGCTGATAGCCTCCAGGGGGAGGGTGGTGGTCTTCGACTCCGGGGAGCTCTTGGGGATCGTCTCGGTCTCGGACGCGGTGAGGGCGTTCTCGACGCTCGGCGTGGAGGGGCCGCCGGTCTCGTCCTTCATGACCCGCCGGGTGAGGACCTTGGAGTCCACCAGGCTGGCCGTCGAGGCCATGAGGGTCCTCAGGGACGAGAGGATAGGGAGCGTCCTTGTGGTCGAGGGGAGAGAGCCCGTCGGGGTGTTCTCGGAGAGGGACGTCCTAACGAGGGTCCTCCACCCGACCCCCAGGATGGGAGCCCCGCTATCGGAGGTCTCCAGCGGCCCCGTGATCACGATCCACCCGGACGCTTCGGCCAGGGATGCCTCCGGGGAGATGGCCCGCCTGGGGATAAAGAGGCTCTTCGTCGAGGAGGGCGGAGACGTGGTCGGGGTCGTCACCGCCAGGGACCTGGTGGAGATCATGGCCCGCGCTTGAGGCCGCCGGCGCCCGGGCCGCCCCCCGCCCCGTCGTTCTCGGCCGTCGATCTCAGCTTCGAGAGGAACCTCTCGGTGTCCACGACGAACCTCTCGTGGCTCCCCCTCCCTATGACCCTCTCCCCCCACAGGGCCTCCACCCTGAACAGGAGCCTCCTCCCCTCGACCCGCTCCAGCCTGACCCTGACCCTCACCCTGGCCCCCAGGGGGGCCGGCGCCACGTGGGCCACGTCCACCCTCGTGCCCACCGTTGTCTCGCCCTCTCCGAGGAGGGGCTCGACGGCCAGCCTGCACGTCTCCTCCATGAAGGCTATCATGCACGGCGTGGACAGCACCCTGAGTGACCCGGATCCGACGTGCGGGGCGGTCATGTCCTCCCCGACCTCGAACTCCCTCTCGGCGGTCAGGCCGGGACGCAACCCCCCGGACCCATTTCCGTCCAGTCCGATCCCCCCGCGACGATCACCCGGCCGACAGAAGATCATTGCGCGATCATCCGAACCCCACTCCGGAGGACCAACGTCGACCTCTCGGGAGCCGCGGCGCCCAGAGGAATCCGAGGGCGACCCCGCAGGCGAATCCGGCCGCGTGGGCGGCCACGTCCACGCCGGCCATGAACCCGCCGCTTATCACCAGGACGGCGGCCAGCGCGGTGGCCGGGGAGATCCTCCCGGTCGACCTGTACTCTTGGGTCACCAGCCAGCCGAACATCCCCAGGATCCCGGCCGACGCGCCGATCCCGATGGCCAACGGGTTGATCAGCGCTGAGGAGATCGACCCGACCGTTCCCGCCGTCAAGAAGAGGATCGCGGTCCTGCCTCCTCCGAGGGGCGGTTCGATCCCCCTCCCCAGGACGTATAGGGCGTACTCGTTCAGCGCCAAGTGGGCCAGGTTGGCGTGCAGGAACACCGACGTCAGGGCCGTCCACGGCCTCGACTCCAGGGATCTGAGGCTGGAGCCCAAGGTCAGCAGTATGGTCTCCCTGGGAGAGATCGGCGGCCAGCCGCAGGAGGCCAGGTAGGCGGCCGCCAGCGCCCCCAGCAGGAGGGAGGTCACGGGAGGCACCCTCCCCCACCTGGACGCGGCCAGGGCCGCCGCGGTCCCGACGGCCGCGGACGCTATCGGATCCATCGGGGGGAGGTCCGCGCCGACCGTAAAAAGGGTGACCCCGGGCGGCTCACACCCCGGCCAGGGCCCAGAGCAGGGCGCGGGCCGCTATCCTGGGGGAGGAGGCGGCCACCTCGAAGATCCCCCTGACGCCCACGGCCCTAACCGCCGACAGGACCTGCTCGTCCACGTCGAACCCGAGCGACAGCTCTCCCTCCACCCCGGCGAGCCCCCTGAACAGGGAATCTATCTCTCGGGGGGAGGAGGAATCCAGGGCCCTCCTCAGAGCCCTCCCCACCCTCAACTCCAACCCGAAGGCGGACCTCCACATCCTCTCGTAGGAATCCAGACCCTTCCCATCCCTCCAGTTGGACATTATCGCCTCGGCGGCCATCTTGGCCGCGGAAACCCCCCAGTAAACGCCGCCCCTGCTTATGGGCTTGACCTGGCCGGCGGCGTCCCCGACCAAGACCACCCTGCCGACGGACAGGCGCCTCGGCATCCCGGCCGGTATGGCGCCCGCTTGGATCTCCCGCCACCGCCCCGGAGCCTCCTCGGCGGCCCATCGGACGACGGGATCTCCCGGTCCCCCGAGGGCCCCGGCCTTGAATCCCCCCCCGCTGGGTTGGAGCCAGGAGAACCTGCTGCCCGACCTCACCCTGACCCGGTACGACCCGGAGGGCCCCCCCTCCCCGCCGACCAGGTTGACCCCCACCTCCACCGGTATCCCCCCGAGGCCGGAGGCCCTCCTCACGGTCGAGGCAGCCCCGTCTGCCCCGACGAGGTAGTCGAACTCCTCCTCCGATACCGCCCCCCCCTCGGAATAGACGGCCCTCCCGCCCCTCAGCCCCAGGAACCTGGCCCCGGTGATCAGGTCCACCCCCTCGGAGACCGCGGCCCGGGCTAACCCCCTGTCGACGGCCGGGCGGTCCACCACCAGGGCCAGGCGTCTCCCGCCGGCCCGCACCACGAGGTCTATCCCCGAGGGTGAGGAGAAGGTGGCCTCCCTTATCTCGTTGGTGATCCAAGAGCTCTGCCTGACCGGGAGGGCCTCCCACGCTCTCTCCCCCAGTATCCCGGAGCAGTGGGGCCTCTCGCCCGGCTCCCCCTTGGCCTCCAGCAGGAGGACGTCTGCGCCCTCGGAGGCCAGCGCGGCGGCCGCGGCGGACCCGGCCGGCCCGGCCCCCACCACCACAACCCTGGGCGCGCCGCTCAACCCTCCCCTCTTCCCTCCCAAAAGCCAAGGACGGACGGGTCCGTCGACCCCTGGCCGACCACCCTTCCGTCGACCAGGAGGGCCGGCAGGAACCTGATCCCCTTCCTCAGGATCAGGGCCTCTCCCTCCTCGGACCAGGCGGATATCTCCCTGAACTCCAACCCCCTCTCGGCGCAGATCTCCCTGATCCGCCTGGCGAACCTCAGCGACTCCCCGCACACGGGGGAGACCAGGACCTCAACCTTCAACTCGACTCCTCCAGCCACGGGGCCTTCACGAAGATGTAGACGTAGGGCTTCCTGTCGGTCTTCCTCTTGACGTAGCCGCCGTCCATCAGCTTCCTCAGGTGGTTCCTCACGCTGGACTCGCCGATCCCCACCGCCGCTATTATCTGCGTTGTGGTCATGGGCCCGCCCTCCTCGATCGCCCTCAGCACCCTCCACCTCGGGCTCTCCCTGAGGTAGTCCTCGACGCTCTTGGTCCTCCTCTTTCCCTCCGCCCTAATCCTCCTGAACATCTCGTCTGCGAGTCTATCTATCAGCTCTTCTACTATCTCGCGTATGCCGATCATGAGTCGGCTGTCCTTCGACCACCGGACATACCCCTCCACGGCCTCGCTCACGGTTCCTATCAGGTCGGACATGAAGTCCTCCAGGACCGAATCGACCAGGGCCCCGAACTCCCCGTTTGTGTCATCGACGCCCATGAGCCTGGCCCCCTCCAGTATTCTGTCCCTGAACTCCCCCCTCCTGATCTTGAATCGGTCGACGATCCTCCCCGTTATCACCCGGGTCAGGTCGGCGAGGGACTCGTAAACCACCCCCTCCAGGTTTGACTCGTACTCTTCCCTCAGAGACTGCACTATTTCCCCTCTGGGATCGCTGGATTCCCCTGCTTCCCCGGCCAAGCCGACATCGACCTCCCACCGGACCGGACGGGATTCCCTCCTGTTGGGGGGGCGGGTGCTTAAAATGCCTCGGGACGGGAAGGGTTGTTACACGACCCGGATTTGCTGCTCACATCGCGCCCGCCAATAGGGGACACTATGAAGTCTATCCTCACCTTGTCCGCCCCCGGGGCGTAGTGACCGACCCTCTCCCACCCCTTAACCTCAACCCTGAGTCCCAGACAGCCCGCGACCCTCGAGACGGCCCCCACCTCCTCTCCCACCCCCTCTTCTCCCCTGCAGATCGCGTAGTAGTGGAGGATCCCCCCCCTCGGCGACAGGCACCTGAGGGCCAGGTCGACGTAGTCCCTCGCCCCCAGGGGTAGGGGCATGAGCACCCTGTCGAACCTCCCGAAGAGTCGCGGGCACACCTCCCTCACGTCTCCCCGGATGACCTCCACCCTGCCCTCGAGCCCGTTCAGCCTGATGTTCTCCTCGAAGTACCTGACCGCGTCCTCGTTCACCTCGACCCCGATCACCTCCCCCACCTCGGGCTGGATCCGGCCTATCGCCACGGCGTAGGGCCCGACCCCGGCGAACATGACCAGCACCCTCTCGCCGGGTTCCACCTCCTCGGCGACCCTCCTCCTGTCCTCCCCCTCCCTGGGGGAGAAGTAGACCTTGGTCGGGTCCAGCTTGATCCTGTAGCCGTGCTCCCTGTGTATCACCTCGGTGTTCGGGTCCCCGGCCAACAGGGAGAGCCTCCTCAGCCTCTCCCTCCCCTCCCTGGGCCCGGCCTTCGCCAGGACAGACCTGACGTGCCGGTGCCTGCGCATGACCTCTGCCGCCACCTCCGCAGGGTCGTCCCCCTCCCTGAGCTCAACCACCGCGACCGCCCCGGTCTCCCTGGAGCCTATGATGTCCATGGGTATCCTGCGCCCGCGACCGCGCCCGCGGCCCAACCCGCCCATCACCCGATCCCGTAGACCCTGAGGGAATTCTCCGTCGTGATCTCGGCCAGCTCCTGAGGATCAACTCCCTTCAGCCCGGCGACGTACTTCAGGGATGATATTATGTTGGCCGGCTCGTTCCTCCTCCCCGGATCCGGGGCGAGGACCGGGGAGTCGGATTCCAGGACCAGATTGTCCAGGGGAGACGCCAGCGCCACCCTCCTCACGTTGGGGCTCCTGACCACGTTGGTGGCGACGCTGATCATCCAGCCCCTGTCCGCGGCGAACCTCACGTCTGCGTCCGTCCCGCCGAAGGCGTGGAGCACCACCCTGGTGGCCCCGCGGGAGTCGAGCACCCTGAGGGCCGGCCTCTGGGACCACAGGCTGTGGACCACCACGGGCTTGTCCAGGTCCTCGGCCAGCCTGATCAGCCTGGAGAAACTTTCCTTCTGCCTCTCCCGCTCCGCGGTCGACCTGGCCACCCTGTAATCCAGCCCGACCTCCCCGACGGCCACTATCTCCCCCGCCCTCTCCTCTATCAGCTCGGCCAGCTTCTCCACCTCCTCGGGATCGGAGAAGTCCTCCGGATCAAGTCCCGCCGAGACCAGCACCAGCTCCGACCCCGAGAAGAGGGAAAGGGACCTCTCCACCTCCTCCCTCCCGAGGGGGGAGGTTACGGCCCCCACCATGCCCAGGTCGGCGGCCCTCCGGATCACCTCATCCCGATCCCCGTCGAAGGCGGGATCCTCCAGGTGACAGTGGGAGTCGAAGAACCTCACCGTCATCGCTTCCACCTCCCCTACCCTACCTTTTTCCTTCCCTCCCCCTCCTAAACCTCACCCACCGCCCCCCGCAGGGAGCAGCCTGGCCCGACCGCCCAAGACCTCCACCCTGACCTCCGCCGAGGGGAGCGGGCGGCCCACCCCACCTCCCACCACGAAGTGGGACACCCTGCCGTCCGAGGACACCACCGCGTCCCTCAGCGGGCCGGCCGGGGTCTCGTCCCCGACCTCCAGCGCCGGAAGTTCCAGCAGCTCGGGGGGCCAGTCCGGATCCGGCTGCGTCGTAGGGAGCAGCCAAATGGGTCTCGGTCCGGCCTCCGGCCTCAGGAGCCTCTCGACGTCTCCCCGGGACAGCTCCTCCAACACCCTGAGCCGGCCGTCCCAGACGACCCTGGCCCCGGCCGGCCTCCCGTCCTCCACCCAGATCGTCCAGACCCCCATGTCCGCGGGATCGACCACCGCCTCCACCCGACCCACACCCAGGACCCCCCGGGCCAGCCTGAGGAGGTGGGTCAGCCTGGCCCTGTCCCCCCTCGCCTCCTTGACCAGGGCGGACAGGGCCCCGTACAGGGACCCGACCCACCACCTCCCGGAGCACCCGGCCCCCAGGAACTCCCCCCGACCATCCCCGACCAGCGTCCAGCACCTCCCGACCTCCCGGGTGAAGTGGGCGTCGCTCCCCCCTATCCCTGGCTTTCCCACTCTCTTGGCCAGGGCGGCGGCTCTGGCGTTCTGAGACGGCGTCGACCTGCCGTTCAGGATCTCTATCGCGTCCACCATCTCGGCCAGCCTCTCGGCCTCGTCGCACGCCGATGACCTCCTCCTGCAGTCCGTGGGGTGGGCGAGCACCGTGACGGCCCCCTGCTCCCTGGCCTCATCTATCACCTCGGCGGCTGGCCTCCTGGGCTCTATCCACTCCCGGACGCCCAACACTATCACGTCACCCTCCTCCGTCCTGACCTCCTCTCCCGGGACGATCTCCACCCCCAGCGCGTCGGCGGCCTCCGACGCCTCGGAGACCCCGATCACCTCGTTGTGGTCGGTCACCGCGAGGCCGTCCAGCCTGCGGGCCGCCGCCCTGACCGCGGCCCCCGGGCGCTGGGGCGAGTCCCTGGACCACCAGGTGTGGACGTGGAGGTCCAACCTCCTGAACCCACCCGACACAGCCACCCTACATCACCCCCCGCCGGCCCGGCCCCAGGCCGGCCGGGAGATGCTCCTGACCGGCCCGTCGACGAGGTGCTCGGGGACCTCCCCTCCCATGGACTCCACCGTCCGGCAGAAGGAGCACACCTCGGTCCTGCTGGGGAAGCCGCACCTGGAGCACGTCCCCATCTCGACGGGCCTGCCGAGGACGCCAGCCCTCCTCGCCAGCTCCCTGACGGAGCTCACCAGGTTGACCTTAGAGTCCGGCCACGTTGACTGGATCTCGTCGAGCAGGGGCTTTATGAGCCTCTGCTTGTCGAAGGCGTCCGGGGGACACCCAGCCTCGCAGGGCTCCAGTCCCCTGAGCCTGACGTAGCTGGCCGAGTCGGCGTCCCCAAGCCAGAACAGCGGCCTCACCCTCCCGACCAGTCCCCTGTCGAGCATGGGCGGGGTGACCGAGTCGAGGTACCTCAGGAAGGAGACGTTGTGGGTTATCAGGTTGTTCAGGGCGAAGTAGGCGTTGTCGTCCAGGTTGTGGCCCGTGGCCACGTAGTCGTAGCCAGCCTCGTAGGCGTACCTGTTCAGGACGTACCTGGTCACCGTGCCGCACAGCGCGCAGGCGTCCCTCGGATCGCTCAGGGACACGCCCAGCCTCTCCTTCAGCGAGAAGATCTCCCCGGGGATCCCGAGCTCTCCTGTCACCCTGCGGAAGAGGTCCGCGCACTCCTCCCTCCCGCCCGGGTCTATCATGAGGGCCCCGAGCTCGAGCCCGTACTCCCCGGCCTCGTCCGCCAGGGCCAGGAGGGTGGAGAGGGAGTCCTTCCCGCCGGAGACCCCGACCAGCACCTTCCTCCCCCTCCCGAGCCTGTTGAGGACCCTCCTGACCCTCTTCCTGAAGTACCTCATGAAGTGCTCCTCGCAGACCCAGTCCCCCAGGTTCGGCACGAAGACCTCTCCCCTCCTGCCGCAGTACCTGCACCGACCTCCCGCCATCCGGCGGGCCGCCCGGCCCCTCCTTTTAATCGGCCGCCGCCCCGGCGCCGGCGCGCGCCGCGATCGCCTCCGCCGCCGCGTCCGCGATCCCCACCGCTGCCGCCGCCAGGGCCACCAGGGCGGGGACCGACAGGTCAACTTCCACCCGGACCGTCCTCCCCCCGACGGCGACCGAGAGGACCGACCTCCCCGCGCTGAGGGGGTCCCCCAGGCCGAGGGCCGTCAGGATCGACAGGGCGGCCAGCCCGATCGAGGCCGCCCTGAGCATGGCGTCCGCCTCGCCCCCCTCCCGCGCGAGGGCCCTGGCGGCCGTCGCCGCCGCCAGCGCGGCGCCCGCGGCGGAGACCCTGAGGGAGGAGTCCCAGACGCTCGGGCTCAGGATCCGGACGTCGGGGATGCCCCCGAGGATCGCGGCCGCCGCCAGCGGTCCGGCGACCAGGAGGATCGCCTCGGCTGAGGCCTCCAACAGCGGCCGGATCCTGACCCTCACCCGCCGGTCACCTCCGACTCGATGGTCACCGAGGCGAGCCCGCCGGCCGAGACCGACAGGCCGATCCTCAGGGCGGATGGGGGGCCAGGCGAACGGACGCTGAGGGCGACGAGCCCCCGACCCAGCGGGGGGAGGGCGACCCCCTGCTCCCCCTCCCCGATCTCCGACCCGCCAGGCCCGAGGACCTCGACCCTGACCTTCACCTCGACGGGTAGGACCCCCCGGTTCTCCGCCCGGGACGAGAGTTCCACCCGGTCCGGATAGACCGCCACCCTGGCGCCCCCCATGGAGGCCAGCACCGACAGCATGGAGTGGAGGGACAGGGCCGCCAGCAGGACTGAGGCGATCCAGAGCGCCCGGGAGACCCTCCCGAGCTGGCCCAAGGCCGCCACCCCCCTCAACGCGGCAGCGCGGAGCTCAACCTCCTGAGGATCTCCCTCCTCTCCCCGGGCTGCAGGTCGGCCCCCTCGACCAGCTCCTCCAGGAGGGAGATGGCCCTGTCCATCCTGCCGACGTCCACCGGGTAGGGCACCCCGTCCTTCCCCCCGAAGGCGAACGAGTACCTCAGGGGATCCCTGCGGCTGACCTCCACCCCCTCCACGAGCTCCGCCAGGAGCGCCAGCGCCCTGACCGTGGCGGGTCCCACCCCCCTCACCGCCACGAGCTCCTCATAACCGTCGACCCCCATCTCGTAGGCCCTCCTCAGGGCCTCCCAGTTCACCCGCCTAGGCATGACCAGGTAACTGGCCCCGCCCGCCCCCCGTCCCCCGTCGCCTCCCTCCCCCAGGTAGGGGGACAGCGGCCCCCTCAGGGCCTCCCTCAACGCGGAGGCCAGTTTCCTCGGCCCCTCCCTCACCAGGTCTACCGACGCCCCCCTCGCCTCCCGGCTGGCCTTGGACGTCATGTCGAGCACCGACCTCTCCGACCTGTCCCCCATGATCCCGGAGTGCGGCTCCTCCACGAAGCTCTCAAGGCCCTCGCCCAGCCAGTGGTACCGCCTGGCGGTCTGGGCCCGCGGGTTCATCCCCTGCTGGACCACCGCCCAGAGACCGTCCTCCGTCACGAACACCGCGTGGTGGTACAGGGAGTACCCGTCCTGCAGGACCGCCGAGTCGACCTTCGCCGCCATCCTGCTGGCCCTCAGCATCTCGGAGGCCCTCTCCCCTCCCAGCCCGAGTCGACCGGCCGCCTCGATCACCTCCCGGGGGACCTCCCTGGAGGCCCTCCCCTTCCCCCCGACGACCAGGACCCCGAGCTCCCCGTCCGCCAGGGCATCCCTGATGGCGGCCGTCAGCACAGTCGTGACGCCGGAGGAGTGCCAGTCGTACCCCAGGGCGCAGCCCAGGGCCTGGAACCAGACCGGATCCGAAACCCTCCTGAGGAGTTCCGCCCTCCCGCGGTCTTCTACCAGGATCTTCATCAGGATCCCGGAGAGCCTCCTCATCCTGTCGTAGAGCCACCTCGGGGCCCGCCCCGAGTGGAGCGGCAGGACCGCCACCCCGGACCTCCTCAACCTCACCGCCCCCGGATCTGGGTCCGCGCGGCGGGCCGCCCGCTCAGTCCTTCCCACTCGGGACCGCGAACTTGTCCCTCTTCCTCGCTCCCCTCTTCCGGCACTTGGAGATCTCCGGATACATCAGCTCCTCGAGCGCGAACAGGTCCTCGGGAACATCTTCGACGAAGTTATCGCCCTCCTCCCCCCTGTTCCCGTCTCCCTCGTGGTCCCCCACCGAGATCACCCGCCGATACCTCCGGCGGCGTTTTTATAAACCTCCGCACTCGACCCCCTCCCCTCCTCCCTCCCGCACGGATCTCCCGCCGGGTCCCGAGGCGGGGGCGGCTATCCTCATTCGTGAAATTGTTGAGCGGCTCCCGTCCCGGATCTCCCGGACGCCGATTCTCCGGACCCGGGGCTTCGTCCTCCTTTGTATTTTCTATTGTTATATAACAGGGTTTTTGATATGAAATTTGATTCAAAAATTTCATACAACAAAGTTATATTATTCTGACAGCTCGGCGCCGACAGCCCACTCAATAGGGGTGGGGTGAAACCGTTGGAGGAGACCGTTTCCGTAACCAGGAGGAGTTTTCTGAAGATGGCGGGCCTTGGAACCGTACCGATATTCCTCGGAGAGTCTGCGCGGGCGGTACTGGCAAAACCGCAGCCGAAGCGCTATGCCCTCGGTGAAATAAGTGGAAGGCGGCTGGAGGAAGCCCGGGAGATAAGGGGGATCTGCGCCTACTGCTCCGTCGGGTGCGGGATCATATTTCACCGCGTCGGAGACAAGGTGATACACGTAGAGGGCGATCCAGACAACCCGCTCAACGAGGGCAAGCTCTGTCCAAAGGGCCTGGCCTCCATAGAGCTGTTCGGTCAGAACAACCCGCGGAGGCTCAGGACCCCCATGATAAGGGTGAACCCAAAGCCGCCGGCCGACGAGCTCAAGTCCGTCAGGAGCCAGGACGAGCTGAGGGCCGTCCTCGAGAAGTACAAGCCGGAGTGGAAGCCGGTGACCTGGGAGGACGCCTTCGAGTACATAGCCGAGCGGATGAAGGCCATCCTGGACGAGGTCGGCTGGAGCCCGGTCCAGTCCGACGGCTACTACTACAAGGGCAAGATGTTTCCGATGATGATAGAGGCCGGCGCCAAGCTGACCAACGAGGAGGCCTACATAATAAGGAAGATCTCCGCCCTGATGGGCTCGAACAACATAGACCACGACGCCAGGAGGTGCCACTCCACCACCGTGGCGGGCCTGGCGGGGACCGTCGGGTTCGGCGCCCAGACCCAGACCTTCATAGACACCCAGTTCATATCCGCCTACCTGATATTCGGCGGGAACCCGGCCGAGGCCCATCCCGTCAGCATGGGCCACACCCTCAAGGGCAAGGAGAGGGGGACCCTGACCCTGATAGTGGTGGACCCGAGGTACAACAGGACCGCCAGCCAGGCCGACATATTCGCCTTCTTCAGGCCTGGCAGCGACCTGGCCTTCCTGCTCTACATACTGCACTACGCCTTCTGGGAGAGGAGTCCCCCGGTCGACCAGCTCGACACCTTCAGGGAGTTCGCCCAGAGGTTCAACGTGGACCTGGACGAGATAGCCGAGTTCAAGGAGATAGCCAAGGACTACACGGCCGAGGAGGTATCCAAGATAACCGGCATACCGGTGGACAAGTTGAGGCAGATAGCCCAGACCTACGTGGAGAACTCAGGGGTGACGACCAACTTCAAGAGGTTCGGCTCCATACAGTGGGCCATGGGGCAGACCCAGCACCACGTGGGGACCCAGATAACCAGGCTGAGCACCCTGGTCCAGCTCACCCTGGGTAACATGGGGTTCCCGGGAGGGGGTCTGAACCCGTACAGGGGCCACAGCAACGTCCAGGGGACCACCGACATGTGCATCCTGGCCCACATCCTCCCCGGGTACATCAAGCTCCCGAGCAGCGTCGTGCAGATCAGGACCTATCAGGACTGGAAGAACCAGGGGTTCCCGGACGCGTGGCACTGGGAGATCCCTGAATGGGCCGGCGACTCCTTCGGCCCGCACGAGAGGGGCAGCGTCAACTCCTCCAAGATACTCTGGAGCTGGTGGTTCCACAACTGGAGGAAGTTCGAGCTGACCTGGGGGATCTTCGTCGGGACGGACCCGGAGGACGACCCGCAGAACGGCACCCCCATAAGCGACATACCCTTCGGCGCGGGCTACACCGAGAACACCTGGTGGCAGGGCGTCATATTCGACGACGTCATCAAGGCCGCCGTGATAATGGCCGAGAACCCGGCCGTCAGCAACGCGGACACCCTGACCGAGTACATCGCCCTGGCCTCCCTCGATCTGCTGGTGGTGGTCGACCTCTGGGAGACCGAGACCGCCACCTTCGCCGACGTCCTGCTGCCGGGGGCCGTCCAGTACGAGAAGTACGGCAGCATAACCAACAGCAACAGGTGGCTCCAGTGGCAGGACCGCGTCGTCCCCCCGGCCGGGGACGCGAAGCCCGACCTCTGGATAATGGTGAAGATGTGGGACTACTTCAGGAAGAACGGGGTCGCCAGGCTGCCGAGCGAGATCTACGGCAAGACCGAGGAGAGGGTCCGGATAAGGAACCCGTACACCGGAGAGCCGGTGCACCTCTACGACAGGAAGATATCCCCGTTCATGGACTACGCCACCGGGAGGTACCCCGATCCGGACTACGCCTACGTCGACCCGGAGCTGATATACAGGGAGATAGACCTGGCGGTGGACCTCTACAACGGCATGTACGACTGGGCCGCCCACAAGAACCTCTCCAAGAGGAGGATCCCGATACTCAGGGGCGAGAACGAGATAGACGGGATACTGGACTCGACCTACCAGATGCACAAGGACTGGGGGTGGACCTGGCCCAAGAACATAAGGATCCTGTACAACCTGTGGACCCTGTCCAAGACCCTGGAGAGGACCGTCACCTACACCTTCCCCGCCGGGAAGTACGCGGTGGGTCCCGAGCTGGACGGTCAGACCTTCACCATAACCGGCGAGACCGGGGAGATAAGGGACGCCAAGACCGGGGAGTGGAGGCCGGCCTTCATACCGGGCCACAACTTCGTCATAGGGAAGTTCTACAAGAGGGCCTGGAGCGGCATGGCGGACATATTCACCGGGGCCGTCAGCCCCAGGGACCTGCTCTACGACGAGAGGGTGGTGGACAAGTTCGTCGTGTTCCACGAGGACGGAACCTACGAGATCCTTTCCTCCCGGGACATGGGGGTGAAGTGCGTCCTCTGCGAGAGCTTCTACTACGACCCAGAGGTTGTCTTCTCGGGCAAGGCCAACTACAAGAAGCCCTACTACAAGGGGACCAAGGACCTTGGGGACGGGAGGATCCTGAAGTACGTCGGGTTCTACGACTGGGTCAAGGTCAGGGACGCCTTCTCCCAGGAGCTCGAGCAGCTGGCCTCCAGCATGGGGTTCAGGCAGGCCGTCATAGAGATGAAGAGCAGGTACGGGGAGTGGTACGCCTACCCGAGCCCGGACAACCCCAACGAGATCTGGGCCTGGGACATGAGGTACCCGATCCACTACGAGCCGGCGGAGACCATATGCAGGGAGCTGGCCGTGAAGTACCCGGCCATGGCCTGGAGGAGGAAGGAGAACTTCAACCTCATAAGCCCGCCCAACCCGTACTACCAGGAGATAGCGGACACCGTCAACATAGTGCCCGACGAGATGGAGGTCCCCGAGGGGGCGGTCGTCGTCACGGCCACGACGAACAGGCTGACGGAGCACTTCCACACCGGTCAGCTGACGAGGAACGTCCCGCTGCTGGCCGAGCTGGTGCCAGAGCCCTTCGTGGACATACCTAAGCCCCTGGCCGACCGCCTGGGGATAAAGTCCGGGGACATAGTGGAGGTGGGCAAC
Organism: Thermoproteota archaeon; assembly: GCA_027491915.1. Classification (GTDB taxonomy): domain Archaea; phylum Korarchaeota; class Korarchaeia; order Korarchaeales; family Korarchaeaceae; genus JAOZGC01. The sequence goes on from JAOZGC010000001.1 coordinate 158,673, forward strand.
AACAGGAGCAGGATATACCTCAGGGCCATGGTGACCAACAGGGTCCCGACCCTGAAGATAGGATCCCAGGGCAAGGACTGCTACACGGTGAACCTGCCGTGGCACTGGGGATGGGCGGGGGCCCACAGCACCTACGCCGTGGCCAACACGGTGTCCGGGATATACATGGACACCGTGACGACGATGCAGGAGACGAAGACCTTCCTGGTCTACATCAGGAAGGCGTCGCCCGCCAAGTACGACTACAGGCCGGGTGAGGAGAACAGGCCCGAGGTCCAGGTGAGGTGGTGATCATGGCCGCCGGAGAGAAGGCGATTGTTTTCAACCCCGACGTCTGCATCGGGTGCCGCGCCTGCCAGACCGCCTGCCACGTCTGGAACGGCACCAGGCCCGAGGTCACGGACTTCTCGCCGTCCTTCACCAACCCCCAGGATCTCATGCCCAACGTCTGGATGATAATGACCTACAAGGAGGTGGGCCAGGGAGACGGCTTCGACTGGCTCTTCCTCAAGAGGCAGTGCATGCACTGCAGCGAGGCGCCCTGCGCCAAGGCCTGTCCTGTCGGGGCCATCGAGGTCCACCCGGACGGGTCCGTGGTGATCAGGTCGGACCGCTGCATAGGCTGCAGGTACTGCGTGGAGGCCTGCCCCTACGACGTCCCCAGGTACGACCCGACCACCAACAAGGTGTACAAGTGCACCATGTGCATAGACAGGACCCAGAACGGGCTGGAGCCGGCCTGCGTCTCGGCCTGCCCGACCGGGGCCCTGGAGTACGGGGACTACGACTCCCTCGTCTCCAAGTACAGGTCCGGCGGGTACGAGGTCTACGGGGACCAGGTCAACGACTACGTCGGCCACACCCACTACGTGTACGTCACCAAGAGGTGGGCCGGCAAGCTGACCGACCCCGAGTACTTCGGGGAGCACCTGCCAGCCAACCCGCGGAAGCCCGCCGTGCAGTTCAGCAAGGGCATCGTGAGGCCCGTCGGCTGGGGCCTCGTGGGGCTCACGGCGATCGGCCTGCTGGGGCACCTGGCCTTCTGGCGCTCCAAGCGCATGGAGGAGCAGGAGCAAGAGGGCGGAAAGGGAGGTAAGAAGTGAGGAAGGGAAGAAGGAGGTGATTTGGATGATGGAGGGAATGATCAGGGCCTTCAAGGAGTCTCAGATGTGGGTCCACATGCACCTCATACATTTCGTCGCGGCCTTCATAGTGTCCGGGCTGCCGCTGATAAGCAGGGACTGGTTCGGCTGGATAGCCTCCGCCGTCGGGTATCCGATATCGGAGGTCCTCGGCGGGTCCTACGCCCCCTACTCCATGGGAATACAGATACTGCGCTGGATACACAGGATCTCGGCTTTCGGGCTCGCGCTGGTGCTGGTCCCGTACATACTGCTGGAGATCTTCAGGATAACCAGCTGGGAGTCCTGGCCTGAGTGCTGGAGCCTCGGGTGCCTGTCCAGGGGGATCAGGGAGCTGATAGACTACTACGTCCACAAGAGGAGGGTGGAATTCGGCAAGTACAACCTGGGACAGAAGCTCTGGATATGGCTGGCGGCCCTCGGGCTTATCTGGATGTACTCGACGGGCATAGTGCTGTGGTTCAGGGACTGGTTCGATCCCGGCCTCTGGAGCCTGGCCCACGAGCTCCACGACATAGGGTTCTTCCTGGCGGTGATACTGCTGGCGGTGCACGTCTACCTGGCCACCATGATACCGGAGCACAGGCCCATGCTCGACGCCATGTTCAGGACCGGCTACCTCCCGGAGGAGTTCGTCAGGGACCACCACCCGAGGTGGTACAGGAAGCTTAAGGGCGAGGAGGGCGGCTGAACCAAGTGGACCCAGATGAGACGTCGCTGAGGGAGGCCGTCGACCTGCTCTCCATGGAGCGGCCCGATGGCCGCCCCTCCCTCCTTTTTCTCGCGGATCTCTTGGATGTTCAGGAGGAGATTAGCAGATCGCTTGTCGCCGAGATCGAGGGCGCCGACGAGCTGAGGGAGGCCGCCAGGAGGGCGATCGATGAGGGTAGGCCCGTCCTGGAGGTCACCGGTCTGCCGGAGGTGCCGCGCGACCTCATCCTGCGGGCCACCCGCGAGGTACTGGGGGTCGTGGAGAGGCACAGGGACGACCTGGCGGATCAGGTTGCGGAGCTGCGCGGGGCCGTCGAGGATGGGAGGCTCAGGCCCATGGCCCTCCTCTCCGCCGTGCTCAGGGGAGACCTGGACACGATCCAGAGGGCTGCCGAGTCCGTCGGCGTCGACTCCCAGCTGCTCCACGCGGTGGTCCTCTGGGTGACCCAGCCCGCCCTGAGGGCGGTCGCCTCCCTCGTCTCCGGGGAGCTGAACCTCGAGAGGTGGTACAGGGGGTACTGCCCGGTCTGCGGCAGCAGGACGAGGATCGGCTACATGAGGGGCGAGGGGAAGAAGCTATTCCTCAGGTGCGACGTGTGCGGCACGGAGTGGCCCTTCAGGAGGGTGACCTGCCCCTTCTGCGGGAACGAGGATCAGGAGAGGCTGGGATACATAGTGGTAGACGGCGACAGGAGGTTCAGGCTCTACCACTGCGACGAGTGCGGGTCTTACTGGAAGGTGGTCGACGAGGAGCTGGTCGGCAGGAGGGTGCCCAGGGAGCTATACGACTTCTGGACGTCCCACCTCGACGAGGTGGCCGCCGAGAGGGGGATGAGGTAGGGCGACCCTCTCCGCCCCCCGGCCCGCCGCCCCCGCGGCGTCGGGTCGTCCCATTTTATTTCCGCCCGGTCCGGGGTCCGGAGCCCGGATGCCTCCGAGGAACGTGGTCCTCCTGCTGGTCGACTGCCTCAGGGCCGACAAGGTCTACGGCCGGGAGAGGACCTGTCAGACCCCCAACTTGGACGGGCTGAGGTCCAGGGGCGTGAGCTTCATCCAGGCCGTGACCGCCAGCACCACCACCACGCCCAGCCTCTCCAGCATGCTCACCGCCCTCTACCCGCCGGACCACGGGGTCAGGTCCCTCTACGGCTACAGGCTCAGGCCCTGGGTTAGGACCTACCCCCAGATCCTGAGGTCGGCCGGCTATCACGCCTTCATCCACGCCGCCGGCCCCCTGTCCCCGGGAGCGTCGGGGATAGGGGGCTTCGAGAGGTGGTGGTTCTTCGAACAGGCCGGGGGAGGGGCCTACGGGCCGAAACACAGAGACCTGATATCCAAGCTCAGGGAAGGCCTGCCGGAACCCTGGTTCCTGCTGATCCACCTGTGGGAACTTCACAGCCCGAGGTACGTCCCCCGGGAGTACAACAGGAGCGAGTTCGGGGCCAACCCATACGAGAGGGCCCTGTCCGCCTTGGACCACAAGATCGGGGAGATCCTCGACCTGGTGGACCCGTCAGACCTGGTGATCCTGACCGGGGACCACGGCGAGATGATAGCCGATACCATGGCCGGGTACTGGATCCTCAGGGCCAGGAACCTGATCCTGAGGGCCCTCGGGAAGGTGGGCCTGGTCGAGCCGGGCCTCCTGAGGAGGACCGGCCACGGGTTCCACGTCCTGGAGCCGCTGGTGAGGGTCCCCCTGATAGCGGCCGGGGGGCCCCTGCCGCGGGGCGCCGAGGTGAGGGAGCAGGTGAGTCTGGTGGACGTCATGCCCACCGTATCCGACCTGGTTGGGCTGGGGGTCCACCCGAGGTATCCGATCCGGGGGAGGAGCCTGACAGGGCTGATCCGGGGGGAGGCTGATGGGTGGGTCGAGGAGGCCTACGTCGAGGCGGCCGGGAGCGTCCTGCCCAGGAGGGAGCTATGGATATCCGGCCTGAGGACTCCCAAGTACAAGTACGCCTTCACGCCCTACGCCGCCAGGATAAGGGAGTTCCTGTTCGACCTGGAGCGGGACCCGGGGGAGACCAGGAACCTGGCCCGGGATCTGCCCGAGGTCGCCCGGGCCATGCGCGGGAGGGTGGAGAGGATACTCAGGGAGGCCGAGGTGGCCTCCAGGATCAGGTCCGCCGCCGCGAGGCTGAGGTCCAGGATCGCGGGCCGCGGGAGGGGGGCGGGCTGAGGTGGAGGTGGCGGTCACCGGCGGGCTCGGCTTCATAGGGAGGCACACCGTCGAGCTCCTCTCCTCCGGGGGGCACTCGGTGAGGGTGCTGGACGACCTGAGCAGGGCCGCCCCCGGGGGGGCGCCCGAGGGGGCGCGGGTGGTTCGGGTGGACGTGAGGGACCTAGACGGGGTCAGGGAGGCCCTGGAGGGGGTGGACGCGGTTATACACCTGGCCGCCCTCACTGACGTGAGGGAGTCGGCCGAGAGGCCCCTCCTATACCACGAGGTGAACTCCACCGGGACCCTGAACGTGCTGAGGGCGTCCGTCGAGGCCGGGGTCTCCAGGGTGGTCTACGCCTCCAGCGCGGCCGTCTACGGCGAGCCCGAGACCCTCCCGATCCGGGAGGATCACCCCACCAGGCCCACCTCCATATATGGGGCAACCAAGCTGTCCGGAGAGGCCTACTGCAGGGCAGCCCACGGGACCTACGGCCTCTCCGTCGTGGTGCTCAGGTACTTCAACGTCTACGGCCCGGGGCAGAACGTCCACTACGCCGGGGTGATCGCCAAGTTCGCGGAGAGGATATCCAAGGGTCTCCCCCTGGTGATCTACGGGGACGGGAGGCAGACCAGGGACTTCATACACGTGAGGGACGTGGCGAGGGCCAACCTCGTCGCCCTGGAGGCGCCCGTGGACTTTGGGGTGTTCAACGTAGCCACCGGCAGGGAGGTCAGCGTGCTGGAGCTGTCGCGCGTGATGCAGGAGGCCGCCGGGGTTGAGGTCGGGGTCGAGTTCGGGCCCCCCATACCGGGGGACATAAGGAGGAGCGTGGGCGATCCGTCCAAGATCGAGGAACTTGGGTTCAGGGCCGAGACTCCGCTGGAGGAGGGGATCAAGGACCTGATCTCCCCCGGAGGCCCGGAGAACTGGTGATCCAATCACAACGCGTCGGATCCTGGTTTAGCGGACGCGTTGGGACCGGGCGGGCGGGGGGGACCGCGTCTGGGGTCGGGCGAGCCCGCCGTCCGACCGTGGGGGGATGGGGGCGCCTCCCCCAGGAAAACCCCTTAATGGGTCGGGGGGTCCCCGCGAGATGCCGGGCGGGGCGCGCGGGACCCTATTCTCCGATTTGGCGTCGATCGCCAGGGAGGTGGCCTCCACCGCCTCCAGAAGGGAGAAGGCCCTGATCCTCGCCAGGTTCCTGAAGGATCTCTCCCCGGACGAGGCGACCCACGCGGCCATGCTCCTCACCGGGCGGGTTTTCCACCCGTGGGAGCCCGCGAGGCTCAACGTGTCCTGGCCCACCGTGTGGAGGGTGGTGTCGTCCCTGGTCTCGGCCGACGAGCGGGAGGTCAGGGAGGTGGCCTCGGCCGGGGTCGATCTGGGGGAGGCCGTCAGGCTGGTCCTGTCCGCGCTGCCGCGGAAGAGGCAGGAGACCCTGGCGGAATTCGGTCAGGGGCCCGGAGGGGTGGGTGGGGAGGGGGCGGCCGGGAGGTTGACCCTGGAGGGAGCGTACTCGGCCCTCCGGTCACTGGCCGGGATCTCCGGCCCAGGATCCAGGGCCAGGAGGGAGGCGGTGCTGAGGGCCCTCTTTTCCGCGGCCGATCCCGACGAGGCCTGGCTGCTGGCAAACGTCCTGGTCGGGGAGACCAGGCTGGGGCTGAGCGAGGGGATCCTCCTGGACGCCGTCGCCGCGGCCCTGGGGACCCCCAGGTGGAAGGTCGAGAGGGCCGCCGCGGTCGCGGGGGGTCCGGCGGAGGTGCTCAGGGAGGGGCTGGCCGGCGGGGACGTCTCCTCCCTCCTCTCTCCCAGGACCTTCATTCCCGTCAGGCCCATGCTGGCCCAGCCGGCCGACGACGTCGGGGAGGCGCTGGACCAGCTGGGCGGGGAGGCCTCCCTGGAGTACAAGCTCGACGGGGTCAGGGTCCAGATACACTTTCGGGGCGGCAGGGTGGCGGTGTACAGCAGGAGGATGTCCGACATAACCTCCAGCGTGCCGGAGGTCGTCCGGGGGACGCTGGAGGGTCTCAGGGTGGATGAGGCCATACTGGACGGGGAGGTGGTGGCCGAGGGGAGGGACGGGCGGCCGCTGCCCTTCCAGCTCCTGATGAGGAGGTTCAGGAGGCTCGACCTGCCGGAGGAGGTGGTCAGGAGGATCCCCCTGAGGGCCTACCTTTTCGACGTCCTGCTCGTGGACGGCAGACCTACCCTGGACGAGCCCTACGAGGCCAGGCGGCGCATACTGGAGGAGGTTATATCGCCCCCCCTGGATCCGGTCCCCTCCATCGCGACGTCGGACCCGGACGAGGCCGGGGAATTCATGGAGGAGGCCGTCTCCGCCGGACACGAGGGGGTGGTGGTCAAGAGGCCCTCCTCCCCCTACGTCCCCGGGGCGAGGGGCGGGAACTGGCTGAAGGTGAAGAGGGTCAGGACCGTGGACCTCGTGATAGTGGCGGCCGAGAGGGGATACGGCAGGAGGCACCGGTGGTACAGCGACTACCACCTGGCGGCCAGGGATCCCGAGACCGGGGAGCTGGTCGAGGTGGGGAAGACCTTCAAGGGGCTCACCGACGAGGAGTTCGAGTGGATGACCGGGAAGCTCAGGTCCATAGCGGTGGAGGAGCGCGGGGGGTTCATCAGGGTCAGGCCCGAGGTGGTGGTGGAGGTGGCCTTCAGCGACGTCCAGAGGAGCCCCAAGTACCCCTCCGGGGTGGCCCTCAGGTTCGCCCGGATAGTGAGGATAAGGACGGACAAGTCCCCCGAGGAGGCGGACACCGTGGACCGGCTCCGGGAGCTGCTGCCGCGGGAGGGGGAGCGGGAGGAGGAGCAGGAGGAGGGCGGGGGTGGGTGATCAGCCGGCCGCCCCCGCGGTCGGGCCGCCGACTCACGGCAGCAGGACCAGCCCGTAGTCGACGAGCCTCTCGTAGTGCCTCCTGTTTCTGGTCAGGAGCGGTATGTCGAAGGATATGGCTGTGGCGCCGGTGATGAGGTCTCTCTCTTCGATTGGCTCCCCCCTGGACCTGAGGTCTCTGTATATCTCTACCGACCTCTCCAACACCTCGTTGGTCGGCGGGAGGACTGTGAACACCTCCTCCAGCCTTCTCTTCGCGTTCGAGAAGTCTTTCCTCCCCCTCAAGAACTCGTAGAGGGAGATCCAAGATATGAAGAGCTGGGCCCTCGGGAGGGTGGTCTCTCCCCTCTCAACGTCTATCAGGACGTCGGTGTCCACCATCACCCGCCTCAACCCCCTCGTCCCCTCCCCCCAACCTGAGCCTCACCCTCTCGAAGGGGAGATCCCTGTTATCCGCCGTTTCTCTCAAGAAAACTTCCAACCTCTCGATCTTTGAGTCCAGGCTCGCGCGCAGCAGGTCTGAGAGGAATTCCTCCCAGGTCCTATCTCCCTTCAGGGCGCTGAGCCTCTCCTTCAGGTCTGCGCTTATCGTTATCGTGGTCCTGCTCGCCATCCGACCCCTCCGGGTCTCTGAATTTTGAATTTAAAATTAAAAAATTCGCGCGACCGCAGGGGGCCGGGCCCCCCAGCCAGCTCACAGCACCCCCCTCTTCCCCCCGGCGTAGGCCCAGCCGGCGGCCGCCAGGGCGGCCGACTCAACCAGGGCCGGCGCCGCCGGGGGGATCGCCGCCGCGGCGTCCACCCACCAGGCCGCCGGCAGGAACCTCACAAACCCGGCGGCCTTGGCCGCGTAGAGCAGGTAGGGGGCGACCGCCAGGCTGGCCATGAGGCCGAACATCAGGATCTCCCCGAGGAAGGCCAGCACGATGGTCAGGCCGGAGAAGGTCTGCTGGCTCCAGGTCGAGGGTTGCTCCGGTAGCCTCCCCGCCGCGAACCCGGCGTTCAGGAGGGCCGAGCCGGCGGCCGCCAGCTCGTAGGACGCCCCCGCCGCCGCGGCCGAGGCGGGATCCCCCAGGGCCGCGCAGGCGGCCGCCAGAGCGGCCGCGGCCGGGACGTTCAGGAGGGCCATGAGGGCGGCCTTCTCCCTGGCCAGCTCGGCCTTTGTCAGCGGCAGGACGTACAGCAGTCTGGCCCCCTCCCCCTCCACCACGAACAGGTTCGTGACCCCCAGCCCACCGATCCCGCCGAGGAAGAGGGCCGCCGCCGGGACGGCCGGGGTCAGCACCCTGAGCCAGGTGGGGTCGACCCAGCCGCCGACCGCCAGGGCCGTCGGGGCCACTATCAGTATGGGGATGGCGGCCGTGTAGACGGTGGAGGCGAGGATCCTGGGGTTCCTGGCCAGGAGCCTCAGGTCCTTGATAATCCTCTGGGCCGACCCGGCCCTGACCGCCCAGCCCGCGCTCGGGGGAGGCTGCGATGGCAGCAGGTAGGAGCCGAGCGACGCGGCCCTCCACAGCCTGGAGGACCCGAGCAGGAACGTCAGGGCGGCCGCCGCGGAGGTGGCCAGGGCCGAGGCCGCCGCCGCAGGGTCGCCCAGGGCGGCGGCCGCGTAGCAGAATGGAGGGATCTCGGCCACCCAAGGAGCCGCCCCGGGGCCCCCGGCCTCCCCCCCAGCGGTCCCACCCACGGACCCTACCACGCTGGGGACGAAGCCGGCCAGGAAGAAGGAGATCCAGAGGACCGTCTGGATCGCCCTGGCGATCCGGCTCCTGGTGTACTTCGGCGTCAGGGACCCTATGAGGTAGCCTATCCCGGAGGCCAGCGCCGCCAGGGAGGCGGCCTCCAGGAGACCCCACGCGGCCAGGGAGGGGAGCCCGAGCATCCAGGCCGCCACGCAGGAGCCGGGGATCACAGCCATGACCGCGGCCGCCAGCCCCCAGTACACCCCAACCGCCAGGAGGGCCCTCCTAATCACCCCCTCCCCCACAGGGAGGTGCCTCAGGGGAGTCAGCAGGTCCTCGGCCATCACGGTGTGGACCGCCATGGTCATCCCGAAGGCCGCCATGAAGAACTCCATGAAGCCCATCAGTCCCATAGAGACTGTGAGGAAGGAGAGATCCCCCTCAACCGCCGACGTCCACCCCAGGAACACGGAGGCGGCCGATAGGAGGAGTCCCACCACGGCGTTCGACTTGATCAGGTTGCCGGCCCCATAGAAAACCCACCTCCACGACCGTTGGCCGACTCCAGCCCTCCTGGCGGCCCTGTACGCCGCCTCCCTCGCCAGGATCGAGGCGAGCTCCCTCCAGCCGGTCACCCGACCCCCTCCCCCCATAGCATCGAGAGGAGATCCCTGACCTCTCCGGCCAGGCCGGTCACCTCGAGGAAAACGGACTCCAGGTCCTCGGCATCCCTCATACCCTTGAGCTCGTCCGGAGCCCCCCTGGCCACGACCCTCCCGGCGTGGACGATTGTTATCTCGTCGGCCACGGCCTCGGCCAGCTCGAGGACGTGGGTCGAGAACACGACGGTCTTCCCCTCGGCCGCCGCCTTCCTCATGATCTCCCTGAGAACCCTGCCCACCTCTGGGTCCAGCCCGGAGAAGGGCTCATCCATGAGGATCACCTCCGGATCGTGCAGCAGGGCCAGGGCTATCGAGACCTTCCTCCTGTTACCGTGACTGAGCTCTCCGCACAGCTTTCCCATCTCACCCTCGAGCTTGAGCAGGGCGACCAGCGTCCTGGTCCTCTCCTCCAGGTCGTCTGAACCGATCTCGTACACAGAACCGACGAAGGAGATGAGCTCCGCCGGCGTCAGGCTCTCGTACAGGACGTTCTCCTCCGGGACGTAGCCGACCAGCCTCCTGGCCGCCACCGGATCCCGCGAGGGGTCAACCCCGTCCACCCTCACCTCCCCCTCATCCGGCCTGACCACGCCCACGGCCATGGACATCAGGGTGCTCTTCCCGGAGCCGTTGGGACCCAGTATGGCGTGGATCACCCCAGGCTCGAAGGAGGCGGTGACCCCGTCCAGGGCGACCACGTCGCCGTACCTTTTCCTGACCCCCCTGTAGGAGAGCATCCCACTCCCCTCCCGAACGGAGTTTTTACCTTTTCCTGGGGCCCGCCGGGCGTGAGGGATAGAGATTTTCGGAAGGGGGCGCCGACGCGCTCCGGGGATGGCCCCCGACGGAGGAGCCGCCTCGCCGCAGCTTCCCGGATCCGGCGTTCCCTGGTGACGGCGATCCGGATCAACTAGATGCGCCCGCCGCCGGGGGAGATCACGAGTTAAACCGACCTCCGGAGGGATATGCCCCAGTGAGATATCTCCGCTGACCTCCTTAGCCTGAGGAAAATGAGGCCAACCTCCGAGGCGACCATCAGGGATGCCCCGAGCCATAACAGAGAGATCCCGGGGATCATCTTGACCTGGACGCTGATCCCCCGGCCGCGCAGGACCGAAGACGACGGATCGAATCTGGACGCCCGATCGTACAGGTCCAATATCTGGGGTACCACCTCCCCCGCATCGGTCGGCGCGCCCAGATAGGAGACGGTGAGGAGGGACGCCAAGGCGAGCTTCTGCTCCTCCCCCAATCCTTCGAAGGTCTTCCCGAGGTAGAAGACCATGAGCTCGTGGAATCCCACGCTCCACCTCCTCCCCCTGAGTATGGGGGGGTTGAACACGAGGTACAGATCGTCGGCCCCGATCCCCACGGGCATCACCTGGGCCACCAGGCCGTGAATCCCCTGGACCTCCCCGTTGACATCGAATCGGATCCTCACATCTCTCTCGACTCCCCCAACCCGCATCTCAAGGAGGAGCTCGGCCCCTCCCGGAACCTCCTCCGGAACCGGCAGGTAGCCCTCGCATCCCGGGGGAAGCTCGGGTCGAAGCTGGGCCGCCGCCAGGCATCCCTCGGGCGGCGGCAGGGCGATCTCATCCGGGAGGGAGTCCAGTCCGTGCTCCTCTATTATCTCCAGCAGGTCGGCGATCACCTCGGGGTTCTCCTGCCCGACGTAGAAGGACGTGAGGGTGGGGGCCGGGGCCGGGACGTCCACCTTCCCCCCGTCCGGGAAGACGTAGTACCCCTCGTCGACCCTCATGACCTCTCCCTCAGCGGGATCGTCCGAGGGGATCAGGACGGCCCTCTCCACCTCCAGTTCTCCCGACCCGAGGCGTAGGGAGAGAGGATTCCTGAACTCCAGCCTCACCGCCGACCCGCCCGCCTGCCGCGAGGGCGGGGTCAGGGATACGTTCCCCCTGACCTCGACCTCGAGAGACGCCCCGGAGACGTCGGCCGCGATGCGGCCGTAGACCTTTGGATCCCCGACGGAAACCAGGGCGGTCTCCGGCGTTCCCCCACCCACCGGGGTGACCTCGGCCTCGGCCGACGATTCCCCCACCGCGGCGGCTCCCCCCCTCAGCATTCTGTGCAGCCTCAGGGCGCCGCCGTACTCCTCCGCCACCCTGTAGATGTAATCCAGGGTCCAGAGGAACGCCAGGGCGGCCCCCCTGTGTATCTCCGACCTGCCGACGTAGGGGGAGTATATGTCCACCTCTCCCCCAGACATCCTGTACTCGTAATCCCTGAACTCCAGGTCGACGTCGCCGATCCCCACGTCGGCGCCGGGCGGTATGGACAGCTCCTCGAAGTAGGACCTACCGTAGGCGAAGGGACCGCTGATCGCTATCCCGAGCATGATCAGCGCGGCCGCCGAGTGGAGGGCCGACAGGAGGGCCGCCGCCGGCGCCCGGGCCGAGGCCCACCGGTAGAGCGACACGAGGCCGGAGGCCACCCCCACCACGGAGAAGGGTGTCAGTACCGATATCATGGCGTTGGTGACCGCGGGGCTTGCGGGCGACCAGACGAGCCTGCCGGAGAGAGTCAGGTGGAGCAGGACCCCCGACAGGATCGAGGTCCCCGCCAGGAGGCCAGAGGCCTCCCTCCAGCCGATGCCCCCTCCGAGCCCCAGGGTGCACAGGGGTATGGACGCGGTCAGCGCCAGCGCGAGGGGGAGCAGGATGGGGTGGAAGAACCCCACGGCCGAGTCCATCTGGGGGACGTCCACCCCGAGTCCGGCCAGGCTGCCGACCGTCCCGACGGTGAGCACCGCCGCGAGGAACAAGAACATCATGGAGAGCGACAGGTAGGACACGACGAGCCCGAGCCTGTAGGGAGTGGAGGTCGGCTTGCCTATTCCCTGCCCCCCAGATCTCCTGAGCCCCGCCGCCACGAAGGCCGATGCCAGGGAGAGTGTGAGTACCCCGGTGGCCGATCTGGCGGAGGCGAAGCTGTGCAGGGGGGACACCCCTCCCCTGGTGACCAGGATGGCCAGGAAGACGCTCCCCGCCGATGCCATGAGGGAGGTGTAGGATAGGCCCCTGTCCAGCGGTCTGACGTGCATGAACGCCGTCAGGGCTAGCCAGGGAACAAGCTCTGCCGTCTCGACCGGATCCCAGGCCCAATAGCCCCCCCACCCGAAGGTGACGTAGCTCCAATAGCCGCCGAGGACCAGTCCCAGGGTGAGCAGCACCCAGCCGGCCTCCGCCAGCGAGTCGCTCGCCTCCAGGCGGCCCCTGTGGGCCGCCACGGCCGCCGCGGATATCAGGGCGTATCCCGCGAACGTTGAGAGGGGGTGCGGGTATATCCAGGGGCTCTTGAGCAGGGGGTTCAGTCCCATTCCGGCGGCGGCCGCCGGGGCCGCCGATTCGAAGGCCCCGTCCAAGAGCGCCAGGGCCGCCGAGGAGGCCGCCAGAATAGAATACTCGGCATCCAGTTTCGGATCGTGGTGGCGCCTCCCGTGGGCGAGGGCCACCGCAGATAGTATGGCCGCGAACAGGAGCAGGCTCCCCCCACCTCCTGCCCAGCTGGACGCGACCCTGAACGCTAGGGGCATCCCCCTCGACGACGACTCGTAAACCGGTCTCAGGGTGTAGTCCTGGGAGACGAACGCCCAGACGTAGGCCATCCAATCCGCGATTATCAGGAGGTGAGCGACTAGCGAGAGGCGGGTTCTCCTGCCGGAGGCCCAGGAGGCGGCGGCCGACGCCAGCAGGAGGGCCGCGCCGGAGGAAGCCACCACCCCGGTGTAGTGCAATCTACGATCCCTCCGCCCGGCTACTCCAGCATCAGGTATATCCCCAGCGCGGCCAGGATCGCCCCGGCCGACCTCTCGAACCACTTGGAGGACGAGATGGGGCCGCCCAAAACCCCGACCCTCCCGATCAGGTACAGCGAGGCCGCCAGGGCGGCGGACATCCCGGCGGCCAGCAGGACCGCGCCGGCCACGCCCGTCGCCGGGTCTCCGGCCGCCCCCACCAACGCGACGTAGCCCGCCAGCAGGGGCAGGCCGCACTGCGCCGCCACCAGCCCGAAGCCGAAGCAGGCGGCCGGCAGGCTCGAGGACAGGATGGACCTAATCCTCCTCCCGGGGATCGGGCAGGAGTCAGAGGCGGAGAACGCCGCGATCGACCCGAAGAGGACGGCCGCCGAGGCCATGGCCCTCCTCACGCCTCCCATAACCCCGATGGCGGCGGACGAGGCCAGCCCCAGGAGGGCGGCCAGGGCCGCGGTTCCCAGGAAGGAGGAGGCGGCGCAGAGGATGTAGTCCCTGGCCCTCCTCCCCCCGCCGACGGTCGCGTAGGCCGCCACCAGGGGGGCCGAACACGGAGACAGGGCCATCAGCGCCCCCAGCGCCGGGAGGAGGTACAGGGGGGCAGACGCCGGTCCGGCCGCGCTCTCGGCCTCGGCCGACCCGACCGACTCCTCTATCCACTCCCTGAGCACTGCCTCCGGGTCCCCGCCCACCTCCCCGACCAACCTGCCCACGACCGCCCCCTCCCTGAGCACCAGGAAGGTGGGAGTCTCCGTCACCCCGTACTCGGAGAAAGTCCGGTCGGTCTCCCCCGGTATGAGGGGCACGTCGACCGCCCTCACCCCGGGGGGAGGCGAGGCCTCTATGGAATCCCACGCAGGCTTCATCCTCTCGCAAGAGGGGCAGGTCCAGCTCCAGAACATGACCGCCACGACCCCCCTCTCGAGGTCGCCCGCCGCCGTCAGCCCCCCAATCCCCCGCCCGACCGGGGGGGCCAAGACGATCCCGAGGCCGACGGACGAGACCACGACGACGGCCGCCAGCATCCCCTGACCCTCGATCCTCAAGGACTCACACCTCCAGCACGTATCCGGCCAGGGCGGACGCCAGCAGCGAGAAGAACGCCCCGGTCAGCGCGAGCGCGACGATCCCGGAGCGTCCCCCGACCGACAGGAACGCCAGGATCTCTTGGACGGCCGGGAGGCTCAGCACCAGGATCATCGTGGGGAGCAGAATTCCCCTGGCCCTCAGATATACCGCCATGGCCGAGGAGAGGGCGGAGACGGCCGAGAGATACAGGCCGGCCGCCGCCGACATCGAGAACAGGTAGGGCAGGTCCCCTATCGCCTCACCTGACAGCACCGCGACCGCCGCGAGCGAGATTCCGATGAGACCCTCCATTAGGGTGACGCTGAGCAGCAGCTTGGCGGCGAAGAAAGTCGTCGGCCGAACCGGGGTTAGCCTGACCCCGTCCAGGGTTCCCAGATCCTCCTCCCTTACTATCGTCATGATCGAGGTGAACACCGCCAGGAAGACGGCTATCAGGGCGATGCCGGCGCCGATCAGGGGCAGGGGATCCTCCGGAGAGAGCCTGTTTACCGCGAAACCCAACACGCTGGAGGAGGCCACCGAGAAGACGACGGCCCCGCCGAGCTCCGGGAGATTCCTGGCCTCCAGCCTCAGATCCTTCCAGAGGATCGTCCTAACCTGGTTCAGCCTCAACTCTGCCGTCCCCCCCTATCTTGAATACCCTATCTACTATCAGGCTCGGATCGGTGGGCGACGTCAAGAGGACCGCCCCGCCGGACGACGAGATCCTTCGCAGGAGGGTCCGAATCCACCTCCTCCCGGGCTCGTCCAAGCCAGCCGTCGGCTCGTCCATCAGGACGAGTCGGGGTGAGTGGATCAAGGTCCTGACGATGTCCACCCTCTTGCGCCATCCGTAGCTCAGCTTGGAGACCGCAGCGTCCATCAGATCCGACAACCCGAGCTCCTCTATGATCCCCCGAACGTGGGAGATCCCCGGGAGACCGTGGAGTCCCGCATAGTAGGCCAGGTTCTCCCTCACCGTCAGGTCCCCGTAGAGAGGGGGGGTGTGGGGCAGCAGGCCAACGGTGGCCTTCGCCTCGGGTCTCCTGGCGTCCACGCCGGAGACCAGGACCCTCCCCCTGGACGGCGTTATCAGGCCGGCGGCGAGCCTGAGCAGCGTCGTCTTTCCCGACCCGTTCGGCCCGACTACCGCCGCCACCTCTCCCCCTCTGAGGCTCAGGTTGACCTCCCTGAGCACGTAACCGGATCCAAAACCCTTCCAAACGTCCCTGAACTCCAGCAGCACTCAACCACCCGTGGCCGGCGGGGCATCATAGGCCCTGTGGCAGCCTTGTAGGATCTGCTCTATCTCTATCTCCCCGAGCACGCCCTCCCCCTCACCCGCCGGGTAGAACACGCCCCTGATCACTATCTCCTGGTCCACCGTCCTGTGAGACGGGGGGGCCCCGTACTGGCCCAGGAACTTGGTCAGGTTGTAGACCGCGCGCACGGCATTGCCCTCGTCGTCTCCCAGGACGAAGACCAGCAGATCCCTCTCCGGCTCGATCTCCGTGTCCACCAGGCGGGCCCTGACGGTCACCGCGGTCGGCCTCCTGTACTCGGCCAGCTCGCCCACGTCGACGTAAGAGCTGGACGCGACGGCCGCGTACCCGACGAGCGCGAGCAGCACGGCCGCCGACGCAGCCAGCGCCAGCGCCCTCAAGCTGCCCCCTCCCTCGAAAGGCGGGCCAGCCCCAGCGGGACGGCCGCGTATATCAGGGAGTTGATCGGGTTCCCCCAGTATGGGACAAGCCTGAGATCCTCGGCCATGACGATTCCCCCTTCCAACCTTCCTCTCACCAGGATCCAGTGGCCCCGGAGCGTGAGTACCTCCTCTCCCCCCACCTGCACGGTCAGGGGGCGTATGGGCGGATCTCCACGATACTCAAGATCCAACTCCTCGCCCTCCGCCGCGACCCTGAGCCTCAACGTCCCGTTCTCCGCCTCGCCCGATACTACCAGGGCCTTGAACTCCCCGGCCCGGGGGTCGGTGCCCGCGAGACTCGGCGGGAGCTGGAGGGCCGCCACCGCCAGCGCGGCCAGGACGACGGGGGCGGCCACGTAAATCGGGATGCCGCCCCGCCCCGCGGATGCGGCCAAGAGAACGGCCTCCGCGGAGATCAATGCGGTTCTGCTGGCGAAGAGGATCGCCGTCAACCCCCCGTGGACGAAGGCCGCCGTCTCGGGTGCCACTGGGTGGAGGCTGGGCATGGCGTAGGGGACGACGAAGCTCAGGGGGACCGTGGAGTAGGCCGCCGCGGCGAAGGCCATGGAGACCCTGGGCCTGACGTCCGGATCCTTTACACTCGATCTGACAGCGAGATAAACCGTGAAGGCCAGGAACATGAAGAGGACGCCGGTCTCCCTCGGATCCCAGTTCCACGGCGAGCCCCAGGACTCTGAGGCCCACACCATGCCGGTCGCCAGCGTGGCCGCGCCGGCGACCAGCCCGGCCAGTATGAACGAGTGGGCCGCGCGCTCGGCGCTCTCAGACCCCCTAACGAGGAACGCCAGGGCGAAGGCAAATCCCAGGGTGAACAGGACGTAGGTTGCCACCGAAACGGGGACGTGGATGTACAGGTTCCTGTAGGCGGTTGGATCTCCGAGCGGGACCACCGACGGGAATGGACCCATCACCTGAGAGACGAACAGGGTCGCGGCGTCCAGAGTGGAGATCAGGGCCGCGGTCGCCAGGCGGGCTCTCATCGGCTGATCACCAGGGTTCCCTTGGAGGCGATAAAAGGGTGGGGGGGAGGGTAGGGGAGGGCGAATCAGGTCGGGTGGGGTGAATCGTTGGAGGACCCTCCCCCCGGGGGGAACTTCGATGGCCTCAGGCCGACGGCTCGTCCCTGTATCCGAAGACTATCGACCTGAGCATCCCGTAGACCCAGCCGGCGTAGGCGTGCACTATGAGGACCACGAGCACCGCGGCCGCCAGGAGGAAGTGGGCCGCCCTGGTCGCCACGGCCTCCCTGGTCCCTATCACCAGGGCGGCTGCGCCCTGGACCTGGAGGTTGTCCGGTATCACGGCCGCGCACAGCCTGTGCACCTGCGCCAGCGGCTCTGGGAACATCAGGGCCAGCCCGGTGACTATGATGCCCGCCCCCAGCAGGAACCAGAGCCACCAGGCGAGAACCTCGGTCGGGACTACCTTCTCCACGTAGTCCCCCCTGTCCTCATCGTACCTTATGGGTTCGGAGACGTGCCTGCCGGTGAACCAGGCCCTGACCTCCGCGAAGAAGAAGTCGAACCCGGCCGGTATCCTCCTGAGGCCGTACCACCTGTACTCCCCGTCCATGACGAACAGGTATATGAAGAACAGGGCGGTGGCCGCGAACGCCAGCCCCGTGACCTCGTGCAGCTGCCTGGCCGTACCCCTGGAGATTATCTCCATGTTCAGGGCCTCTGAGAGGCTTATTCCCGTTACCCCGAGGATCGCCCCCTCGGCCACCATGAGCCAGTGGACTATCCTGAACAGCAGGGAGTGCCTCCTTACCCTGACCCTCCCGCCGGCCTCACTCCTCGCCGCCATGGCCGCCACCCACCGCCCTCTTTATCAGGTGGATCGCGACTCCGCCGACGGCGGCTCCGGTCAGGAACCCGGCCCAGGTGTTGAGCGGGGTGCCGTAGGCGGTCTGGAGCCTGGCCTCGGCCACGTGGGGCCTCATGTCCTTGTGGCAGGTCTCGCACTGCAGGAATCCCCTGGTGAACTGGCCGCCCTCGTAGTCCTTACCCTTGTAGTGGCAGGTCCTGCACTCGGCCGTCGTCTGGGAGAGGGTTATCCCGGCGATGGCCTCCTCCAGCGCCCCCCTGAGGTCGGCGTTCAGGAGCTCCACCGCCTTGGCCGCGACGTCACCGGTCAGCCTGGCGCACCTCTCGGACCTCTCCGCGGAGCCGCTCGCGTAGCCGGATATCTCGCACCACTTGCCCACGGATACGTGGCACAGCACGGACCCGCTCACGTTCTGGGGGAGGACCTTGTCGCTCTTGTACTTGGGGACCAGGAACTGGTGGCCGCTGGCGTAGGAGTTGGACGTGTCGCTCGGGAAGGGGGTGATCTCGTACCACCTCATGAGGGCCTTTCCTATCTTGTCCCAGTTCTCGCTCACCATGGTGACGGCAGAGATCGACCCGTTGAGCGCGCCGCACAGGGTTCCCCAGGCCACCCCCCCGCCGTAACCGTACTGCATCATCCCGTGGAGGTGCCTCTTCTCCTCCAGGGCGCTCAGGACCTCCTCCCTATCGGGCAGCGGGAGTAGCGTGTAGGGATATCCCACCTGCTCCTTCAGGGCCGTCATGATCGCCCAGAAGCTCCCTCCCCCACACTCGAAGGAGTAGTACCCGAGGTGGCCCAGCTTCCTCACGTACTCCGGATCCAGCTCGACGTAGGGCCACGGCAGCTCCGGGGCTCCCTGCTCCTCCTGGGCCACGACCGGCTCCACCCTGAGGGACGCCACCACGCTCCCGACTGAGGCGACGGCCAGCCCCTTCAGGAAGGATCTCCTGCTGGTGTCAACCAAGTTCGACACCTTAGCCGGGCCCGTGGCCGTCATTTATAATATGAGATCTGCGAAATAGGCGTTTATCTTTGAATTTTGCCCGCAAACTTCGCCTTCCGTGCCCGAAACCGGGTGCAATAAAAATCATTAAATTTATATCTGATGATCTATTCATCTGGGACTAAGCCAAGACCCACATGGGGGAGCGCGCCCCCGAGGTCCTCTCCAGGAGCCCCTTCCCCCTCAGGCTCTTGAGAGCGCTGTAGATCGTCCTCGGTGGGAGCCCCGTCCTCCTCTTCAGCTCGGAGGTGCTCATGGGGCCGAACTCCTTGATCACAAAAAGCACGAACCTCTCGGAGGGCGACAGGTCGCCGGGCTCCCGCTTGCTCTTTATCAGGAAGGTGTCCCCCCTCACCCCGACCCTGATGCTCTCCAGGGACAGGACGTCCCCCCACCCGATGTTCCCCAGGTTCACGTCCGGCCCCAACCTCCTGATCAGCTCTATCTGCTGCCCGGTCCTGGGGGCCTCGAATATGATCTTGGAGTGATCGAACGTGGATGCGATGGCCGAGAGCCTGTGGGACAGTATGTTGCCGCTCTCGTCGAATATGCAGGATGCCCGCCCGAACTCCCTCCCCTCTATTACGACCTTCCAGACGGATCCCCCGCGGAAGGCTGCGTCTATTTCCGCCGTTACCTCCCTCAGGGACAGCCTCCTGGTTGGATCCTTCTTGCCCACCTCGAATGTCACCTTGAATCCCTGCTCCCTGGCGTGGTCGGCCAGCTCGAGGCGCTCCTCGAGCGGCACGTCTATTATGCCGGAACTCACCTCGGCCACGTTGAATCCCACCTCCCAGGCTCTCTCCAAGAACTCCCTGGCCCTCCCCCTGACGTAGCTGAGCTCGAACAGGGTTCCCCCGAACCCCACGTCCAGGTCGAACTGGTGATACAGCGATATCCTCTCCCTCAGCACCTCCTCATCGACCAGCAGCGGGAGGCCCCACCCGAGCTTCACGTAGTCGACGTAGGGCGATCTCTCCTCCAAGCCCAGGCAGCCGGTCGGGCCGTCTAACTTGTCTAAAACCATCGTGATCCCGATCTCCCTCGGCTTCCCCGGTCTCCTGTTCAGCAGCCCCTCCCAGAGCCGCCCCGGCATCCCGACAGTCTCGGTGGGATCTCTATTAAAATAGCTCTCATCACGCGTCAATTTATTTTACCTTCGGGTGAGGAGACGCCGGGCGGCGCCGTCCGGGGGCAACCCATCCCCTGTGGGAGGCGGCGCCGATCCGACCGGGGGGCCTCACCTCACGCCGAAGACGCCCGGCGATCCCGTGATCGGACCGTCAGGAAAACCCGGGGGACTGGCCCGCGATATTCGACCCGATCCAGCTCAGGGGGAGGGATCCCCCGTGACGGGCTCCGCCTCCGGAATGTGGAGGGCCAGCCCTCAGGTCGCCGAGGCCGGGTCGGATCTACGTCCTGGCGGACGTGAACCGGGCCCCCCCGAAGTGGCGCGGGAGGTCGCGGAGTTCGGCGTGGGGATCGAAAGAGAGGGTGGGTGGCGGACCTGTCCAAGAGACGGGAGACGGGCAAACTCTGGTTTTCCCTCTCCGCCGGGAGCCTGACATCCTGGTGAACGACGCCGACGTCTATACGATCAGGGGCTCCCTGGGCGTGAACAAGGAATACCTCGGGGGGACCATGGAGTGAACCCGACGTCCGCGTTCTGAATGCGCCGAAGGATGATAGCCGCCGGGAGAGGCGCCGGAGGGGTCTTAGTAAACGTTGGCTCCATAGGGGCGATCCCCTCCCTCGGGGAGGACTCGTCCCACTGTACGCTGGGCGGAGCCGGGGTGATATCCCCTGACCGAGCCCCCGCCAGGGAGTGGGGGGAAATCCAGGATCAGGATCAGGATCAGCTCCATACCCGGTGGACGGTCACTCCCCGTAGACCAGGTAGGCGGCCGAGAGGATCGTCTCGGGCTCCCTTCTTGGCCAGGGGGTGCAAGAGAGGGGAAGGAGATGGTCCCGAATGGGGAGGATGGGTCACTCGGGCGAGGTGGCGAGGACCGCGCTGTTGCTGGTCAGCTACGTCAACGGCGCCCCCTGGCGGTGGACTGGGAGTTCCCCGTCTACCTGAGCTGGCCGGAGAATGGCCTCAGTCCCTCCCCTCAACCAGGAACGCCACCTTCACGTCCGCCCTGTACTCGCTTATCTCTCCCCCCTCCACCTTGGCCGTCATCCCGACGATCTCGACCCCCACTATGTTCCTGACGGTCTTGCCCGCCTCCTTGACGGCGTTCCTGGCGGCGTCCTCCCACCCGACCTTGGAGGTCCCCACGAGCTCTATCACCTTGACTATCGGCATATCCCGGGGGCGCCCGACTTCAAGATAACCCTTTGGGCGTCGGCGGCAGGGTAGGGCCACGCGGACCGGCCGCCCCGCCGTCGTCACGATAGGTACCTCCTCTCCAGGTACTCCAGGAACCTCTCCGGGTTCAGGTCTTCCCCCAGCGCCCGCCTGATCAACTCCCTCGGGGGATACACCGCGCCCCACCTGTGTATCCTCTCCCGCAGGAAGCCCATTATCCGGTCGAACCTCCTCCCGGCGACCATGCCCTCGACGTCCCCGATGGCCGCCGCCACCTGGGCCGCGAGCATCCTCCCCACGGCGTAGGTGGGGAAGTAGCCCACGTACCCCTGGGACCAGTGCACGTCCTGGAGCACCCCCTCACTGTCGCTGGGCGGCCTGATCCCCACCAGCCTCTCCATCTCGTCGTCCCACACCTGCGGCAGCTCGGGCACGGATATCCCCCCCTCCATGATCCCCTTCTCGATCTCGTACCTGAGGTACACGTGGAGGACGTACTGGACCTCGTCGGCCTCCACCCTTATCGGCTCCGGCCTCACCATGGTTAGGTAGGAGCGGGCCTCGTCGAGGCCGTATCTCCTCAGGAAGGGGAGGGCCATTGCCATGGCGTCCCAGAACACCTCCACGAAGGGGGCGCTCCTACCCACGACGGACTCCCAGAATATCGACTGGGACTCGTGAACCCCGTCCGACACTCCCTCTCCCACGGGGGTGTACCTGTACGCCTCGTCCACGTTGAGCTCGTAGGTCGCGTGGCCGAACTCGTGCACGGCCGCCAGGAGGGACCTCCTGAAGTCCCTCCCGTGGTACCAGGTGGTTATCCTTACGTCGTCCAATCCCAACCCGACGGTGAACGGGTGGGCGGACACGTCCATCCTGGCCCTGTCCCAGGGGAACCCCATGGAGGAGAGCACGTGCTCGTTGAGCATCCTCATCCTTCCCTCTTCGTACTCCTCCCGCTCCAGCGGGTGCTCGTCCGGGGTCCTCTCCCTGGCCCTCCTGAAAAGGTTCGACAGCCGCCCCACCACGGAGAACATCTCCTCGCAGTCCCTGACCGTCAGCCCCTCCTCGTGCCTGTCCAGGAGGGCGTCGTAGGGGTGAGCCTCGTACCCCAGGAGCTCGGCCTTCCTCCTCTGTATGTCGAACACCCTCTCCAGGTGGGGGGCGAAGGAGCGGAAGTCCCCCCTCTCCTTGGCCCTCACCCAGACCCTGAAGGCCTCGGTCGTCACCCTAGCCTCCTCCTGAAGGAGCTCGGGCGGAATCTTCCTGTAATACTCAATCTCCCTCTTCAGAACCCTGATGACGCCCGCCTCGAAGTCGTTGATCGGTCTCGCCGAATCCACGAGGCCTGTGAACTCCGGATGCGTCATCAATCCCTGAAGCATCTTCCTTATGGCTGCCCGGGCCTCCCCCCTCTCGGCAAATCCCCCTCGGGGTATGTAGGTCTCCATGTCCCACCCCATGAGGGCCAGGGCATGTTGGAGGGACCAGATATCCCTGTACCTCCGCAGGATCTCCCTAACCTCTCGGCTCTCTGCCGGGGTCCTCTCCCCAGACATCCCTCGGGGGGACGGGATTCAGGCTATAGGCTTTTCCGTTCAGCCGGACCCCCTGCCCGGGGGTTCGGCGTCTCCCCCCCCAGCCGGCGGCGCCACCTTCAAAACAACGCTTAAATCGTTTCACCCAATTCTCCGATCTCTCGATCTCCCGTGGGTAAGGGGGGCTTCCCGCTGGCGGCGATCCTGGCGATACTCCCGCTTATCCCTGCCGCGCTTCCGGCGCGGGCGGGCGGAGGGGTTGACCTGTCAGGGAGGGTTGTGGGCCCGGGTCCCCGGGTCGCGCCGCCCGAGGGATTCTCCCTCCTGCTCTCCGCCGAGGTGGCGCCCGCCGCGCGCGAGTACGACCCGCCCGCCCTTGCGCCCGACCTGCCCTCGGGCCTGACGGATCCCGACGATGGGAGGGAATCGGTCTCGGCGACGGTCCCTCCGGGGACCGTCTGCCTGACTCCAAGGGGGTGGCGGGAGGCCCCCCACCCGAGGCTGGCGGCCTACGACGGGGGGACGTGCGACGCCGGTCCCCCGGGAGACGGGGCAGTAACCCTGGTCTTGGCCGCCCCGGGCCGGCCGGCCGGGCCGTCGGGCGGGGATCCCACCTACGTCGTCAACAATACCGCCGACTCCGGTCCGGGCA
This sequence comes from Thermoproteota archaeon, assembly GCA_027491915.1. GTDB lineage: Archaea > Korarchaeota > Korarchaeia > Korarchaeales > Korarchaeaceae > JAOZGC01. The sequence continues at coordinate 181,789 of JAOZGC010000001.1, forward strand.
GCCTCAGGTGGGCCCTGTCCGAGGCGGCGTCCGACGGGCTCCCCTCCAGGATAACCTTCGACCTCCCCGAGACCGACCCCGGGTACAACGGGACCCACTGGGTGATACACCTCTCCTCACCCCTGACCGTGTCCGGAGAAGCGACCGACCTGGACGGGACCACGCAGGCCGGTTACTCCGGATCCCCGGTGGTGGTGATAGACGGCTCGTCCCTCTCCTGGGACGCGGTCACGGTGGCCGGGGACAACTGCACCATATCGGGGATCGCCGTCGTGGGACCACCTCCGTCGGGAGGATTCAACTACGCCTGTCTCTGGGTGAACTCAGGCGTCGAGAACCTGACCGTGAGATCCTCGGTCTTCAGGGGACCCTCGCCGCCGACCGGCTCGGGGGCCAGCAGATCCTACAGCTGCTACTACGGGATCTTCCTGGACGATCACTCGGAGGGCGCCCTAATCGAGGGATCCACCTTCCGGTGGGTCGACAGGGGCATCATGGCCAGGAGGTACTATCACGGGGAGAGGGCCCCGGTCATCAGGGCCTGCGACTTCGAGGACGTCGCCTACGGGGTGAAGCTCTACGGGGTCGCCCGGGGATCGTCGGTGGTCCTGGTTGAGGGCTCCACCTTCAACCGCTCTTACTACTACGGAGTTTACTCCTACGTGGCCGCCGTCCGGATCGAGAACTGCATCTTTGAGGCCTCTCCCGTCTACTGGATGCCCGACTGGTGGACGTGGACCAGCGCCGTGGGACTCGTCGGCACCACCAGCGCCGTCGGGTGGTACGACGTCGTCAGGCCCGAGATCAGGAGATCCACCTTCATCCAGGGATCCGCCGAACCGCCGCCCTTCGACGGCGGAACCGCCCTCTGCGGGTACTTCTCGGACCCCCTCGTGACGGACGTGGTCGTCAGGCAGGAGAAGCCCGTCCAGGCCGTGATGATCCGTGGGGGGACTGGATACGATCCCTCCATCCCCTCCCTCTCCAGGTGGACCCTGAGGAACGTCACCCTGATTGGCTTCGGCCCTGGAGGGCAGAGCCACGTGGGCGTGCTCGCCTCGGGAGGGGGATACGGCATGTCCGGGGTGGAGGTCATATCCTCCGAGATCGAGAACTTCACCGTCGGCGTCAGGCTGTGGAATCCTGGGGGGCCCTCCAGCAGGGTGGACTACGCCTGGATCGGCTGCACCAGGATCTCCGGATGCTCGGACGCCGCCCTCTCCGTAGAAGACGACTCCAGGAACGTGACGGTCAACAGGTCCAGGTTCGAGTCCAGCGGGGTGGGGGTCAGGGTATCCCCATCGGCCTCGGACGTCCTGATATACGACGACGTCTTCGACTGCGTCGAGAATTCCGAGGATCCCGCGGTCGACTGCGTCGAGAATTCCGAGGATCCCGCGGGGGCGGCCTCCTGGTACGTTTCCCCGAGGCCCGGGCCCAACGTGGTCGGCGGGCCCTGGATAGCAGGAAGCTGGTGGAGCGACTACCTGGGATCCGACCTGGACGGGGATTGGCTCGGGGATACGGACTTGCCCCACAGGGGGGACGTGCACCCCCTCCTGATCCCGCCGGACCCGGCCAAGGCGGACCTGGAGGAGGTCGAGCTGACGTACGCAGATCCCGGAGGACCCCCCGTCTCCCCCGGGGACGAGCTGGTCTTCTCCGTCCTGGTGGTCAACTCCGGCTCCCTGGACGCCCTGGCCAACCTGACCCTGAGGCTGCCCCCGGGCCTGACGGGGCCAACCTTCGTCTCCCCGCCTCCGGGGGCCGTCAACTCCTCTGGCCCTGGATTGGTGTCCGTCCTCGGCATATCCGTGCCGGCCGGATCCTCGGCCGCCGTGACGTTCGGGGCCCAGGTGTCCGCCCCGTCAGGATCCTCGGTTCCGGTCCAGGGTTGGGTGACCTACTCCGAGGTGGGGTGCGGCTGCTGCGCTGGGGCGGAGCCCACAGACGATCCGACCACCCCGGCGCCGGACGACCCCACGGTCGTGGAGGTCGCGGGCGCAGCCTCGCTGAGGATCGAGGTCTCGGGCATCCCGCCGTCGGCGTCCGTGGAGGTCTACGTGAACGGCTCCCCGGCCGGAACGGTCTCCCCCGGATCTCCCCTGGATCTCTCGCTGGATCCCGGGTGGGTGGAGGTGGACGTGGGGTCCCTGTCCGTCGGCCCGGGTACGAGGCTGGAGGCCAGGTGGTGCTCGGTCAACGGGACCCGGACGGCGAGGCCTGCGTCCCTCCGCCTCGAGAGATCTGCGCTGATCTCTTTCAACTTCTCCGCCAAGCACAGGGTTGAGGCCGTCTCAAGGTTCGGCTCAGTCCGGGGTGCCGGATGGTACTGGGCCGGCTCCCGGGCGTCGGTCTGCGTCTCCCCCACGGAGTTCGAGGGACCCACGGTCAGGGCCCACTTCCGCGGGTGGTCCGGGTTCCCGGTCGGCTCCAGGTGCGCCTCCTTCAGGGTGGTCTCCCCCACGAGGCTGACGGCCCTCTGGCGAGTGGATTATCTGGTGGAGGTGGACTCCCCGTTCGGCCGCGCCTCGGGGGCCGGCTGGTACCCGGAGGGTTCGGTCGCCGAGATCAGGGTCCCCGGATCGGTGCCCCTGGGTCCGGGTTCCAGGGCCGTCTTCTCCCGGTGGGCCGGCGACGCGGAGGGGTCGTCTCCGACCTTGAGGCTCGTGGTGGACTCTCCCAAGAGGATCTCGGCGATCTGGTCCCTGGAGCACCTGGTCGTGGTCTCCTCCGACCCGCCGGGCGGGCTAAACCTGAGCGAGTGGGTCCCGGCCGGTGAGACCTTCTCCTTCGAGGCCCCAGCTATCATGAACGTGTCCGGTTCGCCCTGCGCATTTTCCGGGTGGTCCGGCTCGGTCTCCTCCCAGGAGAGGAGGATCAGCCTGGTGGTCGACGGCCCCAAGAGGCTGGTGGCCTCCTGTTCCCGGTGGGCGTCCGTGGAGGTCAGGACCTCCCCGGCGCTCCCCATCGATCTGGGGATCGGTAGGGTGGAGGTTGGCTCCGAGGTGTGCGTCGAGGCGCCCGAGTTCTTCCAGAACGAGAGCGGGGTCAGGTGGAGATTCTCCGGCTGGGAGGGGTTCCCGGGGGAGGGGAGGGAGATCTGCCTCACCGCCCTCGGGAGGAGCACCCTGACCGCCACGTACTCCAGGGAGTACCTGGTCCGGGTCGAGGCCCCCGGGGAGCTGGGGCCGTTCGGCTCCGGGTGGTACCCCGAGGGGGCGGAGGCGGAGGTCGGCGTCTCCGCCACGACCGCCGGAGGGGAAGGCGGAGCTCGGATCAGGCTGCTCGGGTGGGAGACGCCCTCCGGGAGCCGCCCCCCGGTCCGGAAGATCCGGATCAGGGTGGTTGGACCGACCTCGGTCAGGGCCGTGGCGGCCCGGGAGGTGAGGGTTAGCATAGAGCCGCGCCTCCCGGAGGAACTGCCGCCCCCGTCCGGCCTCCTCATGCTGGCCCGGAAGAGGGTCGAGGTCAGGTTGGAGGAGCCCGTGGACCTCTACGTTCCCCTGAACTCGACGATCGAGATATACGCCCGACCGATCGAGCCGCTGGGTCTCTTCTCGGCCAGGGTGCTCCTCGGGGTCGAGGTATCCCGGGGCTCGTGGTCCACCCCGAGTCCGGGCGCGGTCAGGTTGGTGGTCGGAGGTCCGACCTCGGTGAGGCTGGAGTTCTCCCAGCTCTTCTCCTACCTGCCCGCGGCCGCCGCGGCGTCGGCCGCGACGGCCCTCATCCTGGGCAGGAGGAAGGGGAGGGCGGAGGCCGCGTCCCAAACGCTGATCGCGGCCCTCTCCCTCGGGGTGATCCCCCTGCTCCTGAGGACGGCGTGGATCGGCCCGGCGGTCGCGATCGCCTCGACCACTTGGTGCTTCCTCGCCCCCTGGGTCGCCCTCTCCCTTGCCCTGTCGGCGGCCTCCGCCGCCGTCCCCAGGTCGGCCAGGGCGCGCGGCTCCCCCGGCCGACCTTTATTTACTCGCGAGTAAATTACTCGAGGGTAAACAATGGCGGCGGCGTTCGTCGACAGGGAGGGGGAGCTGGCCTCCCTGGAGGGCAGGTACGGATCGGGGAGGCTCGAGTTCGTCGTGGTGTACGGCAGGAGGAGGGTGGGAAAGACGGCCCTCATCCTTAAGTTCATGGAGGGGAAGCCCGGGGTCTACCTGCTGGCCAGGCAGACCAGCGAGGCGGAGAACCTGGCCAGGTTCTCCCTCAGGATGGCCGAGGCGCTGGGAGACCGGGTCCTGGCCAAGAATCCCCTGAGGAGCTGGGACGCCTTCTTCTCCTACCTGTCCAGGTTGGACGGCAGGAGGGCCGTGATCGCCCTGGACGAGTTCCAGTACCTGGTGGAGGCGAATCCCTCGCTCCCCTCCGTGATGCAGGAGTACCTGGATGGGGAGCTGGCTGAGACGGACCTCTTCCTGATAGCGTGCGGGTCGAGCGTCGGCATGATGGAGAGGATCTCCGGGTACGGCTCCCCCCTATACGGGAGGAGGACGGGCCAGATCCTCCTCAGGCCGCTCAGGTTCCACCAGATCGGGGGTTTCTTCCCCCGGTACCGGTGGGATGACCTGGTGAGGGTATACGGGATCTTGGGCGGGACCCCGGCCTACCTCAGGGAGTTCTCCGATGGCCTGTCTCCCCTGGGCAACCTGAGGGAGAGGTACCTGAGGCCCGACTCCCTCCTCTACATGGACGCCCCCTTCATCCTGAGGGAGGAGCTCCCCGACCCGAGGAACTACTTCGCCATAATGGAGGCGGTGGCCCGGGGGAGGACCACCCTGGGGGAGATAATCTCCGACACGGGGCTCCCCAGGGGAACCGTGGGAAAGTACCTGTCCGTCCTGAGGGACCTCGGCCTGGTCAGGAGGGAGGTCCCGGTGACCGAGAGCTGGAAGAGCAGGAGGGGGAGGTACCGCCTGAGCGACCCCTACCTCTCCTTCTGGTTCAGGTTCGTCCACCCCAACTCCGACCTGATAGAGGCCGGGAGGATCGACCCCGTGCTGGAGGAGGTGAGAGCCGAGCTGGACTCGTACCTGGGGCCCATCTTCGAGGAGGTGGCGAGGGAGGCGGTGCTGGAGGCCTGCCGAGATCTCGGCCTCTCCCCCTCCAGGGTCGGGAGGTGGTGGGGGAAGAGGGGGGAGGAGGTGGACCTGGTAGTCTTGGACCGGCGCGGGAGGGTCGCCCTCCTCGTCGAGGTCAAGTGGGCGGACCTGAGTGGGAAGGAGGCGGCCGGGATCCTGAGGAACCTCAGGAGGAAGTCCGAGGGGCTGTTGGAGGGGTACAGGAAGCTCTACGGCCTGGTGGCCAGGAGGCTGGAGGCCGCGGTCCGGGGAGCCGACCTGACCCTCGACCTGGGCGACTTCGACCGAATCTGGGGGTCTAAGGGGGACCCGGCCGGGCGGGCTGACCGGTCGGTCGGGCGGCCGGACCGACTAGGTTAATTCTCTCCAACCCATCCCCCGCCGGGTGGTCGACCTGGCCGAGACCCGCCGCCTGCTCCTGGAATTCCAGAGAGACGAGATAACCGAGAGGGAGGTGTACCTCAGGCTGGCCGAGATCTCCCCGCCGGAGAACGCCGAGATCCTCAGGAGAATGGCCGAGGAGGAGCTGAGGCACTACGAGTTCTGGTCCGCCCACACTGGGGTGGAGGTGGGGCCCGACAGGCTGAGGGTCCTCCTCTACACCCTGGCCGCCAGGCTGCTGGGCCTGACCTTCGCCCTCAGGCTTATGGAGGGGAGGGAGTCGGGGGCCCAGAGGAACTACTCCAAGGTGGCCGGGGAGATACCCGGGGTCGAGGACGTGATGAGGGACGAGGAGAGGCACGAGGCCGAGCTCCTCGGCATGATAGAGGAGGAGAGGTTGAGGTACCTCGGATCGGTCGTTCTGGGTCTGAACGACGCTCTGGTGGAGCTCACCGGGGCGGTCGCCGGCCTCAGCACCACCCTGCGGGACACCACCCTGGTGGCCGTGGCCGCCTCGGTGACGGGGTTCGCGGCCTCCCTCTCGATGGCCGCCTCGGAGTACCTGTCCCAGAGGTCGGAGGGGGCCGAGAGGCCGGGGAAGGCCGCGCTGTACACGGGCGCGGCTTACTTGATGACGGTCTCGGTGCTCGTGGCCCCCTTCTTCCTGACGGCCGACTACGCGCTCGCCCTGGCGCTCTCCCTGCTGGGCGGGCTGGCGGTCCTGGTGGCCTTCAACTTCTACTACTCGGTCGTCAGGGAGGTCCCATTCTGGGCCAGGTTCGCCGAGATGGCGGCCGTGAGCCTCGGGGTGGCAGCCCTCTCCCTCGCGGCCGGCTACGCCCTGAGGGAGGCGCTCGGCGTCGGGTTGTGATCGGGGCCGATCCCCCTCCCCCAGATCAGTGCGGCCAGGGCGGCGGCCGCCGGCACCACCGCCGCCGCCAGGAACGCCCCCGGGTAGCCCGACGCCCCGGCCGCCAGCCCGGCCGCCACCGGGCCGGAGGCGTGCCCCACGTCCTTTATAGACTCCAGGACACCGAGGCCGGATCCGACCTCCTCCTCGGGGACCGACTCGGACACCAGGGGTGAGGTGGAGGCCGTGGAGACGGCCATCCCCACCCCGTGCAGCGCGAGCCCGGCCGCCAGCCAGGCCGAACCCGCGGCGGAGCCCAGGACCCAGACCCCGAGGGACGCCGCGGCCAGCCCGAGCGCCACGAACCCCCACCTGCCGAGCCTGTCCGACGCGGCCCCGGCCAGGGGCTTGACGGCCGCCATGATCGCGATCTCTCCGCTCATGAGGGCCCCTGTCAACCACCGCTCCACCCCGAGGGAGTCGGCCAGGAGGGGGAAGAACGCCTCTATCGCCCCCATGCTGAAGTAGGCGGCCGCCTCTGCCGAGCTGGCCAGGACCACCGGGGCGCGCGTCAGGACCGACCGGACGCCCGCCAGGGCCCTCCTCGCCGGTTTCTTCATCTCCCCCGTTCTCTGCCCCCCACCCAGGTCCACCCGGGAGGCCAATATCAGGGCGGCGGCCCCGAAGGCGCCGCACGTCAGGTACACCAGCTGGAACGGCGCGAGGACCTGCAGTGAAACCAGGAGGCCCGCGGCGGCCGGGGCCAGGAGCCTGCCGACGAGGGTCGCCGAGGAGAAGGACCCCATCATCTTCCCCCTCTCCCAGGGGAAGGCGTCGGCCACGGCCGCCATGGAGACCGGCACGAATATGGCCGTGGCCGCCCCGTGGTACACCCTTATCGGGATCAGCTGCCACGGCTCCCGGGCGGCCAGGTAGAGAGGGGGGGCTGTGGCGAAAACGAGGCCCGAGGCGATCAGCATCCTCCTCCTGCCGTAGACGTCGGACATCCCCCCGGCCAGGGCGTTTACGACTATCCCTGTCACCGTGCTGGCCGCGGCTATGGTCCCCACCTCCAGGTCCCCGGCGCCCAGGTGGGAGGCGTACCAGGACAGGGTCGGGGACTTGGACATGGTGGAGCTGAATATCGCGATGGCCCCCATTATGGAGAGCGCGGCGAAGCCCGTCAGCCTGGTCCCCCCTCCCATGGCCATCCGGGAGCAGACGGCGGCGGGAGCCCAAAATCTTCGCGCCGCCGGTAGACCGGGGTCGCGGCGGCAGCGCGCTCCGGGCCGCCCACCGGCCGCCGGGACCCTCGGGTCAGCCGATCCAGGAGATCCCTCCTGTCAGGGGGATCCTGACCCCCGACCGGGCCCAAACCATAAAATACCGGGTGCGGTGGGTGCCCGGATGCCGGCCTGTCTGCTGAGGTATCTCGGGATCATCGCCTCCTCCTTGAGGAGGTCCACCGGCAGATTCGTCTTGGGCTTCTCGTCGGCGGTCCTGATTCCCGCGGTGGTGTTGACGGCCGTCGGAGTCCTGATCTTCCGTTCCCCGCCCGTCGGCATTTCCGCGTCCGCCCTGGGCGTGGTCATATCCTTCTCGGGTCCCGACTCCCCCTCCCTGTTGATCGGGTGGCTGGACCTGGCCCTGCTCGCCGCGCTGGGCGCCGCCCTGGGTATCAGGTCCGCGGTGGGGGGACCCATCGGCGGGATCGGCCTGCCGACCGCCTCGGCCGGGGCGGTGTCCGCGGCCGCCGTGACCACCTGCTGCACGATAGCCCCGGCGCCGCTGGTGTCCTTCCTCGGGGCGGCCGCCGCGGCCGCCTCCTCCGCGGCCCTGGCCGCCGGGCTCAGGTGCCTCGGGGTCCTCTTATTGGCCGCCGCGGCCGCGTACTACCTCCGGGCGGCCGCCAGGTCCGTGGCGGCCGCGGCCGGGCCCGCGTGCTCCAGGCCCATCCTCTCTCCCCCCTCCGGACTGGACGGGCGGGGCCGACGCGCTTTTTAGGCGCGCCCGCGCCCTCCCCGCGCATGTCGGCCCTCATATACGCCCTGTTCGAGGTCGTCAGGACGCTGGCCGAGGCCGGCGACGAGGTGAGGGGCGTAGCGCTCGGGGCCCTCAGGGCCGCCGAGGAGGCCTACATGGAAGAGGTCGGGCGAGACGGGGCGATCGATCGGAGCTTCCGGATCCTGGAAGACGCGTTCATCCGGGACCTCCCCTCCTCAGCCGAGGAGGCGCTGGTCTCCTACGCCGTCGGGGAGCTGGCGGCCATGGAGGAGGACCTGGGCGTGGACCGGGATCGGGTGGCCGAGGCCCTAGTCTCCGCCCTGCCGGAGGATGGCGGCCTGAGGGACCTGGTCCTCTTCTTCGCGAGGGTCGGATCCGAGTTTAGGTCGAATTTTTGACCTCCCGCCGGCGGGACCCGGGATGCCGGACTACGATCTCGACAGGGTCAGGGCCGACTTCCCCATACTGTCGGGCGGGGAGGTCATCTACCTGGACAACGCGGCCACCTCCCTCTCCCCCAGGCAGGTGGTGGACGCCCTGGCCGACTTCTACCTGAACGTCAGGGCCAACGTGCACCGGGGGCTCCACCGGCTGTCCGCCAGGTCCACCGAGATGTACTCGGAGGCCAGGAGGGAGGTGGCCGACTTCATAGGCGCCGACCCCGGGGAGCTCGTGTTCGTCAGGAACTCCACCGAGGCCCTGAACATGGTCGCCCGCGGGATGGGGCTCAGGAGGGGGGACGCCGTGGTGGTGAGCGTCGCGGAGCACCACTCCAACCTCCTCCCCTGGATGAGGCTGAGGGACGAGGTCGGGGTCGAGCTCAGGGTGATCGGGGTCTCCCCCGAGGGGGAGTACGACCTGGACGCCCTGGCGGAGGCCGCCAGGGGGGCCAAGGTGATCAGCGTGGCCTGGGTCTCCAACGTCCTCGGCAGCGTGGCCCCGGTCGAGGAGATCGGCAGGATAGCGGCCGAGGAGGGGGCCGCCTTCGTGCTGGACGGGGCCCAGGGGGTGCCCCACCTCCCGACCGACGTCCGCAGGCTCGGGGTCGACTTCCTGGCCTTCTCGGCCCACAAGATGCTGGGCCCCACAGGCATAGGGGGCCTCTACATCAGGTCTGAGGCGATGGAGGAGCTGGCCCCCCTCAACCTGGGGGGAGGGATGATATCCGACGTGACCCTCGACGGGTACGTCCCCGCCCCTCCCCCGGAGAGGTTCGAGGCCGGCACCCCCCCGGTGGCCCAGGCCGTGGGGTTCGCGGCCGCCGTAAGGTACCTGAGATCCCTGGGCATGGAGGCCATCTCCTCCTGGGAGAGGGAGCTCGCGGCCCGGGCGGTCGAGGGGCTCTCCTCCATACCGGGGGTCAGGGTCTACGGCCCGCCGCCGGGCCGGGAGAGGTCCGGGGTCGTGAGCTTCAACGTGGACGGCGTGGACCCGCACGACGTGGCGGCCATCCTAGACGAGGTGGCCGGGATAGCCGTCAGGTCTGGCCACCACTGCGCCCTGCCCCTGGTGAGGGGCGTCTTGGGCGTCCAGGGTACCGTGAGGGCCTCCTTCTACCTGTACAACACGGAGGAGGAGGTGGACAGGCTCGTGGAGGTGGTCGGGGAGGTGGCCGGCGGGGCATGAGCTGGGTCGGGCTGCCCGGATACGACTGCGGCGTCTGCGGGGCGCCCTCCTGCTCAACGGCGGCCAGGCTCATGGAGGCCGGGGAGCTGGGACACGACTCCTGCCCCTTCGCCGAGCCGGAGCCGAAGCCGGGATCCCCGTGGGTGGCCGAGCCCTCCCCCCCGTCCCTGAGGAGGCCCTGCCCCTCGGACAGGGCGCTCGTCCAGGCCGCGGTGACCCTGGCCGGGGAGGGCGCCAGGTACAGGCCCCTGGACGCCTCCCTGGCCGCGAGGCTGATGGCGGCCGCCGGCATGGCCGCCGCGCCGGCGCTGAGGGGGCAGCTCGCCTCGGCCAGGTGGGGAGGGGTGAGGGTGCAGGCCTTCGCCAGCGGCAGGCTGGGGGTCAGGCTCAGGGGGTCCGACGGGGAGGCCCTCTCGGCCCTGGCCAGGGTGGCCAGGGTGATCCTGCCGGCCGCGGCCTGTCAGCTCTGCGGCCTCCTGGAGGCCGAGGTGGCCGCCGGGTGCTCCGAGGAGATATGGAGGTCTCCCTGCCTGCCGGAGAACCTATCCTCGGCCCTCGGCCTGGCCGCGAGGGGGGCCGAGGTGGCGGAGGTCCTCGGGGGGGACTCCGGGCTGGCCGGGGCGGCCTCCTCCATGGCCTCCCTGCGGGAGGACGGGGTCGACCTCGCCCTCGTGGAGGGGGTGGACAGGCTCTCATCCGGGGATGCCGCCGGCCTCTGGCTGGTGGGGATCGCCCTGGAGGTTGAGAGGGCCCTGAAGAACGATCCCAGGCCCGCGGACGCGGAGATCCTGTCCGGCGTCCTCTCCAGGATCCCCGACCGGCTGCCAGACCCGGAACCCCTCCGCGGCCGCGCCTGGGAGAGGCTGTCCCGGGGGGACCGCTCGGCCCGGGCCGTTCTTTCCGCCGCAAACATATCGGCCTCGATGCGGGTCCTGATATGACCCTCCCGCCCCGCCCCCCGGCCGGGCCTAACCCCTCCGGACCCCCCTGGGAGACCTGAAGTAGTTGGTCTTCCCGCAGCCCGTGCACTCCACGTAGACGCCGTACCTCCCCTTCTTCGGGACGGCCGGCGCCCCGCAGGCGGCGCACCTGAGGGGGGTCCTCTCGCAGTTCCCCAGGCACCTTACGTACCTTAGGGTCTTGCCGGCTCTGGTCCTGACCGACCCGGAGACCAGTGGGAGGCCGCACCCGCACGTTCCGTCGGCGATCTTCTCCCCCGGCAGGAGGTTGTACTTCACGTCGCACTCCGGGTACCCCGTGCACGCGACGAACCAGCCGTACCTGCTCCTGAAGAGCCTCAGTTCCCTGCCGCACTTGGGGCACCTCCCAACCACGTACTTGGACCTTCTGTACTCCCGGACGGCCCCGGAGAGCATCTCCGAGATCTCGGCCTCCCTCCTCTTGAACTTCTCCATCGCGCCGGCCAGGGCGTCCAGGGTCTCGTTGAGGAACTCCCCGGGATCCAGCTCGCCCCTCTCTATCTTCCTCATGGCCTCGTCCAGCCTGGCCGTCATCTCCGGGCTGACGATCTCCGGGACCTCCCTGGAGAGGACCTCGACCACCGCCTCCCCCAAGGGGGTCGGCCTGAAGCTCTCGCCCTCGACGTACCCTCTCTCCCTCAGCGTGTCCAGTATGGCGGCCCTGGTGTTCTTGGTCCCCAGGCCGAGCCTCTCCATGGCCCTTATCATCGAGGTGGGGGTGTACCTCTTCGGGGGCTGGGTCTCCTTCTCGACGACCTCCACGTCGACGAACCTGACGACCTCCCCGTCCCTCAGGTCGGGCAGGGTCACCTCCCTACCCCGGGCGTAGGGGTAGACCCTCCTCCACCCCTCCTCCACTATCACCCTCCCGGAGGCCCTGAACCTGTGCCCCCCGACGGACACCTCCACTCTAGTCTTCCTGTCCAGCCCGTCCGGGGCCAGGGCCGCCAGGCACCTCCTGGCCACTATCTCGTATATCCTCTCGTGCCTCCCGCTCCTGAATCCCTCCTCCCCGGGGGAGCCGACCACGTGGATGCAAGGGTGGGCCGGATCCTCCTTCTTACCCTCGACGGCCCTCTCCCTCATGTTCGCCAGGACCCACCCGGCCTCTCGGGACAGCCTCTCCCAGGACCCTATGATCTCGACCATCCTGCGGAATTCGGCCGCCCCCCACCCTTTGGGCCACTTCTGGCTCTCGGTCCCTATGTAGCTTATCAGCCCCGCCTCGTAGAGCTGCTGGGCCACCCCCCTGGACCTGTCCGCTATCTCCCTGGGCTTCATCCCCGTTATCCGGCTCCCCTCAACCTGGAGGGTCGTCCCGTCGAAGGGAGGGGGCGGGGGCACCCTGACCTCCCTGCTGGAGACCCTCGCCTCGGCCTCCGCCCCGGAGACCTCCTCCCTGACCCTCTCGGCGAGATCCCTGTCCCATATCCTCCCCTCCCCCTTCGGAGGGAGGAGGACCGCGCTGAACCTCTCTCCCGATCCCGTCTCCAGCGTGGCGACGACCTCGTAGTACTTCCTGGGCACGAACTCCCTTATCTCCCTCTCCCTGTCCACTATCATCTTCAGCGCCGGCCCCTGGACCCTGCCGGAGCTGAGCACCCTGACGTAGGTTCCCCTCCTGGCCGCCAGGGTGAGCCCCCTGGTCACGTTGGCCCCCCACTCCAGGTCCAGGACCCTGCGGGCCCACCCGGCGTTGGCCCTCGGGTAGTCGAACGGCCTAAGCTCGGAGAAGGCCCTCCTGATCTCGGCCGGGGTCAGGGAGGAGAACTCCGCTCTGAGGATCTCCTTCTCCCCCTCCCACCCCAGGTGCCTCAATATCTCCATCCCTATGGCCGACCCCTCGGTGTCCAGGTCGGTGGCCACTATCACCCTGTCCGCGTTCCTCCCCAGCCTCTCTATCGCCCTGAGGAATGCCGACTTAGAGGGATTGGGCTTGAGCACGAGCCTCTCAGGGGGCTCTATGGCCGGATACGTCCACTCCGCGCCGTCGGGGAAGTCCAGCTCGAGCACGTGACCCGAGGCCGGGACCACGACGTACCGGTCTCCCTCCCCGCCCTCGAACTCGTACGCCGTCACCCTGCCTACCTTTACCTCTCGAACTCCCCCGCCGCCGAGCGTCTTAGCTATCCTCCTGGCGACGCTCGGCTTCTCCGTGAGCACCAGGGTGGTGGTCATCCACCGGCGCCCCGCCTCCCCCTATATGAACGCTCCGCCCCCAACCCGACCCTGCACTGGAACAGGCTGCCCAGCCCCTCCAGGAGCCTCCTCGGGTGGGCGCCCGGGACCACCAGGAAGGCCGCCTCGTCCCCGGGGCCCAGGGCCGACAGGAGCCCCCTGACGAAAGAGTAGGCCTCCTCCTCCCCCATCATTATGATCAGGTCGGTCACGTTGTCGAATATCAGGAACACCGGCCCCGATCCCCTCTTGATCGCCCTGAGGATGTTCAACGCGAAGCTCTCCTCCATGGGTATGACGAACCTGTCCCCGGGCAGCCTCTCCGGCGTCCTGACCTCCGCCAGGTAGACGAAGGCGGGCTCCCCGGACGGGACCTCGAGCCCGTCCAGCCTCCCCCCAACCCTGGTGAACACCACGGGCCTGGACCCCGGGGTCTCCTCCACCATCTCCAGGACGGCGCCCCTCCAGTCCGCGGCCGGGTCCGCCTCGACCAGGGCCACCCTGCACCTCCCGGTCGGCTCCCTCCTCGGGGCCGGCGCCTCCGGCGTGGACGCCGTTATCTCCACCACACCCAGGGAGAGCATCAGGACGAACGCCGTCACCGGGACGTCCCTGAGCAGCAGGTCGGCCACGGGGGACCCGAGCCCAGACCCCCTCAGGAGGGCCCACGCGGCGGAGTACGAGAGGAAGGCCATCCCCCCGGCCATGGTCGGCACCCCCGGGAGGTTCCTACCCCTCCTCAGCGTCAGCGCGGAGACCAGCCAGAGCGCAGGCCCCCCGAGGGAGGCCACCAGAGTCGCGGCGGGCGGGACCTCGGGCGGGACCCTCTCGAGGCCGCACGCCGAGGCGGCGGCCCCGGCCCCGCGCCCCGCGGGCCCCGCCCCGGCCCGGGGGCGGGCGGGCGCCCCCCCCCACCCCCCCACCCCCACCGCCCCCCCCCGGGGACCCGGGAGGAG
>JAOZGC010000003.1 GCA_027491915.1 Thermoproteota archaeon
CGGTCTGATACCCCACTTCTACCCGGGAGAGATGGAGGGCAGGGTGGAGGTGGACGGGGTCGACACGAGGGAGGTCCCGGTGTCGGAGATGGCCAGGAGGGTGGGGTTGGTGTTCCAGAACCCGGAACGCATGTTCTTCTCGGACACGGTGTTAGAAGAGGTCAGGTTCGGCCCGGAGAACTTGGGTCTCCCCGACCCGGCTGCGGCAGCCGTCGAGGCCATGGAGGAGGTTGGGGTCGCTCACCTCTCGGACAGGCCCCCATGGGGCCTCAGCGGGGGGGAGAAGAAGAGGGTGGCCATAGCGGCGGTGCTCGCCATGATGCCGGATTACCTGGCCCTGGACGAGCCCACCATCGGGCAGGATTGGGAGTCCAAGCTCAGGATAGCGGAGGTGTTGAGGGACCTCGCGGGCCGCGGGAGGGGGGTCGTGGTCGTCACCCACGACGTGGAGTGGGTGGTGGACCTATCTCCCGATAGGATCCTGCTGCTATCCGAAGGGAGGTTGATCGCCGAGGGGGGGGCCAGAGAGATCTTAACGGATGAGGGCCTGCTGGACGCGGCGGCCGTAACCCCTCCCGTCTCGTACAGGGTGTCCAAGCTGGCCGAGATACCACCGTGCCTCTCCCCGGAGGAGGTGGCGAGAGAGGTCCTGAGGCGAGCGAGATGAGCGATCCCTCCAAGATCCTGGCGGCCTTCAGACCGGGCGAGGGAGGGAGACTGGGCCGTCTCCACCCGGCGACCAAACTCTGGTTGCTGACAGCAATGGTCGCCACCCCCCTGCTAAGCCCCAGCGTGGCCTACGAGGCGGCCTGCCTCTTCCAGTCGATCCTGCTATCTGCGATCGCTGGATCCAGAGACAGGATTGGAGAGGCCCTGAGGGGGTCCTACTTCTTCATAGCCCTGATATTCGTCATAAATTATGTCTTCTCCGGAGATCTGGGGCTGTCGGCTTCGATGGTCATCAGGTTCCTGTCCATGCTGGTGGTTTCCATAGCCCTGCTGACCTCCATGGATCCGGCGGAGTTGGGAGATCTGCTCGGCATGCTCCGCCTGCCGAAGTCGGTGACCTTCTCCCTCGTCATCGCGCTCAGGTTTATACCAGTCATGGCGGACGACATACAGACCATATCGGCTGCCCAGGCGAGCAGGGGCTATAGGGGGGACGTCGGTGGGCCGCTGGAGAGGATAAGGAGGTTCGCCCCCATCCTGTTGCCAGCCATAGTTTCGGCCGTGAGGCGCAGTCAAATCCTGGCCGAGGCGATGGAGAGCCGGTGCTTCGGATCCCCCGCCAGGAGGACCTCCCTCGTCTCGTACGAATTTGGGGTGGAGGACCTCCTCTGGGTGGCCTACCCGCTGGCCCCCCTGGCGGCCCTCGCGCTGGTCGGGTGGAACCCCACCTGAGACACAGAGACCGGTCCTTCTCCTCCGTCATCTCGGCCCCTCCGCCGGAGAGGGCGAACCTCTGCTTCCACTCTGCTCCCCAGGAGATTAGAGGAGATGGAGAAGAAATCGCGCGGGGAGTGTCCCCCCAGCACGTCGGGTTAGACGCTGGTCGACCAGCGCTATTGGAGGAAGCGCTCGGGTGCTAGCGCTCTCTAGAGCTGCGGCTTCCCTTTTTTTTGATATGACCGGCTTATTACTGCGCACCCCCCCACTCCTTCCGGTGTGGGAGGAGTGGTCACCTGGCGCCTCGCCCCCGGATCGGATCCCTCCCGACCTAGCCCCTACATCTCGCCAAGGATCGGCAGGGGTAGAATCACCTCCCGACCTAGCCCCTACATCTCGCCAAGGATCGGCAGGGGTAGAATCATAAGGAACAGGAAAGTGCTCACGGACTCGTACCTCCCGCCTCACCTCCCGGGCCGGGACTTCCAGATAACCACCTTCGACGAGTACTTGGAGCCGCTCCTGTACGACGAACAGCCCTTCGACCTGGCATTCACAGGCAAGACCGGCACCGGAAAGACCGCCGTCGCTAGACACGTCCTGGTCAGGAAGATGGAGGAGCTGGCCGGGGCACCGGTCAAGTTCCTCTACCTGAATTGTTCGCAGGCCAACACCGCTTATCGGGTCATGTACCACCTGAACAGGGCCTTCGGCATACTCGTGCCCCCGAGCGGATACCCATTCGACGTCCTGTTCAACAACTTCAAGTCCGTCTTCGAGGGGGGCAGGCTCAGGGTAGTTCTGGTCTTGGATGAGCTGGACCTCTTGGTTAAGAGGGATGGGGGCAGGCTCCTGTATGGCCTCACGAGGCTCAACGGAGATCTGATAGAGAGATCGAGCTCGCTGACCATAGTGGGTATAGCCAACACCCCGGACTTCTTGGAGAGGCTGGAGGAGAGGACCAGAAGCTCGTTCAAGCCGAAGAGGATATACTTCCCACCGTACGGGGCCGGGGAACTCCTGGACATCCTGAGGGAGAGGGCCAAGCTTGGCCTCGTCGAGGGAACCTGGAGCGAGGAGGCCCTGTCTCACATAGCGGCCGCCGTGGCCAGGGAGAGCGGGGACGCCAGGAGGGCCATAGATCTACTTAGGCTGGCAGCAGAGCTGGCTGAGAAGGACGGATCCTCCGCGAGGTTGGAGGTGAGGCACGCCGAGGCCGCGCTCGACTACGTCGACGAGGGAGAGATAGAGATCGTGATCCGCACCCTGCCCTTCCACCACCGGCTGGTCCTCCAGGCCGCGGCGGAACTCCTGCACAGGGGGGATCCCCGCCCGGGGACCGGCGCCGTTTACTCGAGGTACTCGGCCCTGGCCCGCAGGTGGCAGATGAGGCCGCTCACCCTCAGGAGGGTGAGCGGCATCCTCAGGGAGCTTGAGTCTCAGGGCGTTATCTCACTGGAAATGAGCTATGGGGGGGCGAGGGGCAACACCAAGGTAGTCACGGGAATGGCCCTCCGCCCCGACAGGATGCTCGCGAAGCTCTCCAAGTTGGGGGTGAGGTGAGTCACCCCCCAAACCTCAGGGTCCTGACCTCCAGCGTGTCCAGCCTGACCACCGGCACGAGCCCCGGGGTTGGCTCTATCCCCAGCCCCCTTATGTAGGGGGTGGCCCCCTGGAACGTCCCGGAGTTCACCAACCTGACGTTCTTGTAGGTTCCCACCCCGTAGACGTGGACGTGGCCGGAGTGAACGACGTCCGGTACTCTCTCTATCACCATCAAGTCCTCGGGCCCGGGCATGAGCGGGTGCTCCCCGTAAACCGGGGCCAGGTGTCTCGATTTCAGGTATTCTGCCATCGCCCTGATCACGGAGTCTGCGGTCGGAGGCTGGAGTCCGGGCACGTACTTGAATATGGCGTTGAGGCTCCGCCCGTGATACAGCAGGAATCTGACTCCAGAGAGCCTCACGACCGCCGGGTTCCCCAAGACCGTGATCTTCGGGTGGGCTCTCACCACCGGACCGAGGTACCTATCCGGGACCCTCGGTTGGGGCTCCGCCTGCCTGACCGGCTCGTGGTTCCCCGGGACGTACACGATCGAGACGTCGGGGGGAACCTTGCTCAAGAACTCCGAGGCCAGCTCGAACTGGGCGTATATGTCGGGCACGTCCAGCTCCTCCTCCTGGGAGGGGTACACCCCTATGCCGTCCACCAGATCCCCGCAGACGACGAGGTATCTGACCCCCCTGGCCTCTCCAGACCTCAACCAGTCCAAGAACTCGTCCATGATCTCGGCCAAGAAGTACCTGCTTCCCGCGTGAACGTCCGATATCAACACCGCCGACTCTCCTTCCCGGGGGGAGAGGGAAGGCTCGCGCTCCCCCACGTCCGGTCGATAGATGGCCTCTGCCACCAGCGTCCCCCTCTGAGATAGGACTCCTCTGACGGCGACAACCTGATCCATCAGGAGTGAGCCGACGAGTCCCGTTAGCTGACGTCTGTCGGGGGGAACGTAGACCGGTATCTGCCCCCCAGGATCTTCCAACACGAGGACGAACCCGTTCTTCGAACTCCTCTTCTTATCCCTAATCATCCCTATCAACGTGACTTCCTGTCCGTAGTCGGCCGACGTGATCTGAGACGGAACCCGGGCCGACGGACCCACCCTCTTCCTCAGGATGGGTGTCAGCTTCTCGAACCTGTTGACGAAGAGCGAGACGAAGTCACCCACCTCGCCGCTGACCGGTTCCGCCACCGGATCGAACTCCACTATCACCTCCCCTCCTTCCCGCCCTCCCCCCGTCCCGATCCCCGGCCCCGACAGGTCGGCCACGATGGACCTGACCAGGGCCGCGGAGACCACGGTGGGCCTGGGATCCATCTCCTCCAGCCTACTCAGGATCTCCCCTCGATCGGCTCTGGAAATCAGGTCGAGGGCCTCCGGGGAAAGGAGGAACCCCCTCTCCCTGAACGCCTCTAAGATCTCCCTGATTCTCCCCTCTTCCTCTAACCTCACAGGATCTTCGGATCCCCCTCAACGATAAAAATTGGTCCGCTCCCCGCCCGCGATCTCGTCCAGGAGCTTCAAGACCAGGTTCCCATCCTCCGGGGAGGGGAGGATCATCTTCCTCCCCCACAGCCTGGCGCGGCCCATCGCAGCCAGAACCCCAACCAGGGCCGCCGTGAGCGCGTCCACCTCGTCCTCATTGGCCTCACCGCCAAGAGCGCCGGATATCTCATCTGGGCCGACCCCGAGCATCTTCCTCGCCGACGATGGATGGGTCTCCAGGGCCCGGATCCCCTCTTCCTCCAGCAGGGAGGATAGAGCTATACCCCTCATTCCCAGCAGCCTCATGGATCGCAGGTTCAGCGGCAGGGGGCGCAGCCCCGAGGACAGCATCTCCCTCTCCTCATCCCTCCAGGCCTCCCCCGGTGGGGGGAGGGAGAGGGGGGCGTCGACCACGACCAGTTCGGTCTCCGAGGATACCAGGACGTTGACTATATCGATCAGGCCCGCGGCCGCCGCGGTGGAGATTTCCCCCTCCCCGAGGACTGCGATCCAGGATCTCCTGCCGGGGCTGGCGGTCAGATCCACCCCGGCCACGATCAGGTCAGGTCCCCACAACTGCACCAGACCTCTCTCACGAGGTCGATCAACTCGTCCACCCCTTCGCCAGTCAGGGCCGACACTATCGGTATCCTGATGGGGGTTCTGAAACTGGAGAGCGCCTTTATCATGTCGAGGAGGGCCTCCGAGGCCACGCCGCCCTCTAAAGAGAGCCCGGGTTCGACCTCTTCGATCTCCCCCCTCAAGACGGCCTCCCAAATCTTTCCTGCCTCCCCCGACCCGGCCAGATCCGCCTTATTCATGACCGGTATCACGGGAACGGAGAGCATCATCTCCACGACCTTGGCCAGCATGGCCGTCCCCACCGCGTCCGCGATGCTCCGGCCGGGGCCGTGGTCGCCCAAGAAGACCCCCACGGCCGCCGCCTCGGTCGATATCTCCCCGGTTATCTTCCTCCCCTCGGGCCTGAAGGCGAAGACCTCCATCTGTCCCGGGGTGTCGATCAGGATCCTGTCGCACGGGCTGTCCCTGATCCAATCCACCAGTTCCTCCACCGAGGCGGCGGCGATCTCCATGGCCCTCATCAGGGCCCCGTTGGGGCCCAGCCCCTCCCTCTCCATGATCTCCCTCACGGTCACCCTATACCTTATGTCGAACTCGGGCGAGTAGGGTATCGAGGAGACCCCTGGATCCAGGTTCGCGGCGCATACCCCGCCGGGCTCGCTCGCCAGGATCTCGACGAGCCTCGCGGTCAGCGTGGTCTTGCCGGCGCCCGCCAGCCCCATGACTAGGAGCGCCTCTTTAGTCAGTCGCCCTCACCCCCCATCGCTGCCAGCACCGCCCCCCTCCCCATATCCGCGAGCTCGACCGCGCGCCGTCGGCTCTTAGATTCGGAGTACACCCTGACCTTCGGCTCCGTCCCGCTGTCCCTTATCAGGATCCAGCCGTCCCTCGTCAGCACCTTCGCGCCGTCCGTCCTGTCCACCCCCAGGACCAATTCTCCCAGCTCGGACGCGAGTCTGGCCGCGGCCCGCTCGGCCACCGGGCCGCCCACCCGGGGGATCGAGATCCTGACCTGGTGGTATTCCGGGACCCCCTCGAGCGCCTCCTCCAGGCCGCCGGCCCGCTCGATCTCGCCGGCGATCACCAGCGCGGCTGCCGCGCCGTCGAAGAAGGGCCCCCAGCTCGGCAGCATCACCTTCCAGGGCTCGACCACCAGGTCCGCCCTCCACCCGGAACCCTCTCTTCTCCTGAACTCGCTGGGGAGATCCCCTATCTTCCACTCCACCACCTCTCCCCCCCGGCCCCTGACCTCCTCCGCAAGTCCCTCTCCCACGTCCACCGATGATATCACCCGCTCGGCCCCGGCGGCCCGCGCCACCAAGATCGCCACCTTGTAGTGGGCGACGAAGTTTCCCCTATCGTCCACGACCGCCACCCTGTCGCCGTCCCCATCCCAAGCGAAGCCTGCATCCGCTCCAATCCTCCTCACCAGCGAAGACAGGAGGGACAGGTTCTCGGGGGACGGTTCAGGGGGGCGGCCCGGGAACCGGCCGTCTGGGTGGCCATTGATCACGATCGTGGAGGCCCCTGCCCGGGAGAAAACCTCGTCCACCAGGCCGCACATAGCCCCGTTCGCCGGGTCCAGCACGTAGGATCCTCGGAGCTGACGTCCAAACTTGCGAAGCAGATCCTCCACGTAACCCTCCTCGATCCCCCTGACTACCTCGAGGCCGCCGGGATCCCCTGAATAAACAACGCCGTCCAGGGCCAGCCTCTCAATCTCCACCTCGAGATCTCTGGGTATCTCTCCCCCGTCCGCCCATACGACCTTGAACCCGTTGTACTCCGGCGGGTTGTGGGAAGCCGTTACGTATATCCCGACCTTTCCCCGGTGGCGGCACGCCCAGCAGAACGCGGGCAGGGGGATGTTGCCGGCCCAACCTACGTCGGCCCCGGAGGCCATCGCCCCGGCGGCCGCGGCAGCGGCGAGGGACGGACCGCTGATCCTGTGATCCGCCCCCAGGAGGACGGCGCCTTCGGCCAGACGGGCCACCGCCGACCCCAGCGCGGCGGCGTCGGCCAACCCTATCTCCGTCCCAAACCTGCCGCGGATGCCCGCCGTCCCGAACCTTATCCTCCCCATACCCGGCATCGTTATATAACCGAGCCTATAATGAATTTCTGGTGCCGGGGTACCCTAGCCAGAGGGCCTCCGGCCCGGCGAAGCCAAGGGGCCGGACTCGAGATCCGGTGGCCCCGAGCGGGCCACGAGGGTTCGAATCCCTCCCCCGGCGCCATCTCGGGGGCGGTGAACGGATTGAGACCACCCTGCGAGGTGGTGACCAAATACCTGCTTCCCTCCGTGAGGAGGAGGGTCGCCAGGGGGTTAAGCGAGAGGGGGGTCACCCAGAGGGATATAGCGGCCCTTTTGGGAGTTTCTCAACCGGTGGTGAGCGATCTCATAAGGGGAGATTCCTCTTCGAGCCCCCTGGATCGCGAAGCCGCCAGGATAGCCGAGGAGATACTCTCCATTCCCCTCTCTGGCGAGGGCCTGTTCACCGAGAGGGCCATCGAGGTGATATGCGCATCCTGCAAGGGCCTGAAGCTGTCGGGGAGACTGTGTCCCCCCCACAAATCCATCCTTCCGATCCTGCCCGACGTGTGCAGGGCCTGCTCCAGGACCGAGGTCGGCCCCTCCGCCGGCGAATTCACCTCCGCCGTGAACGACGTCAGAGACGCCGTATCCATCCTGTCATCTTCCTCTAGGGACCTCCTCCCCTTCTACCCAGAGGTTGGAATCAACGTCGTGAGGGTCTTGGGGGGCGAAGACGGGGAGAAAGAGGAAGGAGGGGGGAGAGAGGATCTCATGGTGGGAATCCCCGGCAGGGTGGTGAGGTACAGGGACAGACTGGTCGCCTTCACGGAGCCGGAGGTCGGCAGCGGGTTCCACAACGGGGGGGTACTATCGGCGGCCAGGAGGGCCAGGGGGTATCTGCGGGCCATAATCAACCTGAGGTGGAGGGAGGAGCTGGGGCCCGCGCTTACGGGCCTCGGGGTGAGTCTCGCGGAGGCGGTCAGGGATCGTGATATTCCGATAGACGAGCGGGAGGCAGAGCTCCTCTCTCAGGTCGAATATCTGGTCTCACGAGTACCTCCTGGGTCTAGAGCAGTCGCCCTGGTGGATCCGGGGGCCTTCGGCATAGAGCCAGCCATCTACATACTCGCATCGACCGCCTCCGAGGCCGCCAGGGTGGCCGCGGCGGCGGCCGAGTCGGCCCTGATCAGGACCCCCTGATCCTGTGCAGGGCGACCAGGTCCGCTCTGAACGGCTCCAACTCCCCCGGTATTGGGTACTCTATTTCTGTCTTAAGCGAAATGCCCCTCTCCTTTTTAAATTTCCACACCTCACTGTTGAATTTCATTAGCCTCTGTCCCAGCCTCAGGTATTCCGTGTCCCAGTCCGGGTTAGGGGTCGGCAGGGACTGAAGGTGGACGCTCTTCTCCCTCCCATAGATGGACCTCCAGATCACATCGGTTATGTGGGGCACTATTGGCGCCGCCAGCCTGAGGACTCCCCTCAGCACGGTGTGGAGGGTCCACCAGGCGGCCCTCTGTCCCTCCCCCTCCACATCCCCGTAGGCCCTCGACTTGACCAGCTCCACGTAGTGGGGGGCGAATACCTCCCAGACGAAGTGCCTGATCTCGCGCGCCGGCGGGAAGAAGTCGAAATCCTCGTATCCGCGGAGGGCCCTCTCGACGGCCCCGTTTAGCTCCCCCAAGATCCACAGATCTGTCGGGCGCAACTCTGGTCTCTCATCGGGCATTGGGAAGGAGGAGACAAACCTAGCAACGTTCCATAGCTTCTGGAGGAACTTGAAGGCCCCCTCTATCCTAGCCCCCGATATTCTGTAGTCCGACCCGTGGTGGGCCTCGGCCGCGCCGAACATCCTGAGGGCGTCTGCCCCATACTTCTCGAATATGGGCCACGGGTATACGACGTTGCCGAGGGACTTGTGCATGGCCCTCCCCCTCTCGTCCAGTCCCAGGCCGGAGATCCATATGTGCCTGAAGGCCGGCTTTCCGAGGGCGTGCCACACCCTGAGCAAGGTGTAGAAGAGCCAGGTCCTCACTATATCCTTACCTTGGGGCCTTATGTCGCTGGTCCCCAGCGCCGAGTAGAGTTTCTCGTTCCACCCAAACCCGTTGTAGACCAGAGGGGAGATGCTGGAGTCCATCCAGGTGTCGAACACCCTGGTCTCGCCGACGAAGCCCTCGGCTGATCCACAGTGGGGACACCGATCCACCGGCGGATCGTCCCTCCAGGGCCTGTAGTATTTGCCGGGCTCCGGGAGGACCGGCTTGCCGCAGGACTTGCAGTACCACACCGGTATCTCTGTGGCGTAGTACCTCCTCCTCGAGATCGGCCAGTCCGTCTCGATGGAATCTATCCAGTCGAGCAGGTACCTTATCGCCCAATTCGGGTGGAACCTCACCTGCTCCTCGACGGCCTCCCTTATCGCGTCCTTGAAGTCCACCTGCCTGAGGTAGTACTCCCTCATTGGGACTATCTCTATCGGGGTCTTGCACCTCCAGCACACCGGAGTCCTGTGTACCAACCTCTCTATCCGGGCGACGGCCCCCATCTCCTCCAGATCCCTTATTATAACCTTCCTGGCCTCCTCAACGGTCATCCCGGCGTACTTCCCCGCGGCCTCGGTCATCTTCCCGTTCTCGTCGATGAGTATCGTCGGTTCGAGCTTCAGCTCCCTGAACAACCGAACGTCGGCCTTGTCCCCGTAGGAGCACACCATCACAAGACCTGTGCCGAACTCCGGATCGGCGTAGGGGTGCTCCGCAACCGGAATGACCCTCCCCAGAGGGGTCCTGACCCTCCTCCCCCTGAGCCAAGCGTGCCTCTCGTCCTCAGGGTTGAATATCACCGCGGCGCAGGCTGGCAGGAGCTCTGGCCTGGTGGTGGCCACCAGGACCTCCCTGCCGGACTCATCCTCCCTGAACCTCAGGTAGACCAGGAGGGTCTCCATGTCTCTGTACTCTATCTCGGCGTCCGCCAGGGTGGTGCCGCACCTCGGGCAGTAGTTGTTCGGTCTGTAGTCCTCGTAGACCAATCCCCTCCTCCAGGCTTCTATGAAGGTCGCCTGGGTCTGGGTCCTCCACATCTCGCTGTCCGTCTGGAAGTAGTTCCTGAAGTCCGCGCTTATTCCGAGCCTCCTCCCTATCCCCAATATGTCCTTCTCCGCCTCGTCCAGGAATTTCCTGCAGAGACCCAGGAACTCCTCTCTCGGATACTCGGACATCTTTATGCCGTACTTCTTCTCGGTCTCCACCTCGACGGGGAGGCCGTTCCTGTCCACGCCCCACGGGAAGTAGACCTCGTACCCCCTCATCCTCATGGTCCGGGCTATCATGTCTATCTGGGCGTAGTGGATGACCGCCGCGGCGTGCCACTTTCCGCTGGCGTAGGGGGGAGGCGTGTCTATAGAGAACTTCGGCTTTTCGGAGTTCGGATCGAATCTGTAGAGATCCTCCTCCTCCCAAACCCTCTGAATCTCCAACTCCAGGCTCGGAGCCCAGTGTTTCTCGGAGATCTTCGGTCTCAACCCACGGGTCAACCCTCTTCACCCCACCGCATCGTCCAGCATCCCCCCCGAGAGATCCGCCGAGCCCGGACCCACCCTCTCTAAATAATCCTTGAGTCTGCTCAGGACATCGGCCCTTCTGGGCGCTCCCTCCGCGCCGAACGCCTCGTAGATGAAACTCGACGTGGCCGACGCAAACAGGGCCGACCACACGGCATCCCCCGTCCTGACGAACTCCACCAGGAAGGCCGCGGCGGAGGAGTCGCCGGCCCCGCCCGGGTCGACCACCCTCTCGGGGGGGATGACGGGGATCTCGGTGATCCTCCCCTCCCAGACCAGGAGGGATGAGGATGCGCCCCCCTCCCTGGTCATAAGGACCACCTCCGGACCCATGTCCCAGAGGTCCATCAGCATGGAGGCCACGTCCGACCCGCGATCGCCGGTCAGGTAGCGGATCTCCGGCCTGCTGGTGAACAGCACGCTCGTCATCCCGAGGAACTCTTCCGAATCCTCCCAATCTGAGAAGGATATGTGGCCCCCCTCCCCGGCCCGCCTGATGTACCCTTGGGGGTCCAGTCCCAAGAGCCCTACCCTCTTGACTATCTCCCTGAAGGTATCTGCCGGCACCTCGTCGTATATGGGCGACACTAGGGCCGCTTCAGCTCCGTCCAGGCGGGATATGACCTCTTCAGGAGTTATCCTGCGGCATGGCGACCTGAGAAAGAGTTCTCTGTCCTCGCCGGTGTAGTAGAGTTCATAGCTCGCGGTCTCCCCGTCGTCTATGATGAGCCCGCTCAGGTCTATCCCCTCCGCCCTGAGGGGTCTCAGCTCCTCCTCCCTGACATCTCTCCCAGCTTTGGCCAATACTCCAGCTGAAGAGCCCAACCTCGCGGCCACCATGGCCGCGTAGAAAGAGGAACCCGCCAGCCTCTCCGCGTAGCCAGCCGGCGTATGTATCTTGTCGCGGGACAGGTTGCCGGCCGCGAGCAGCCCGACCCTCATGCCGCCGACTCCGCCGACCCGTCAGGATATAAGGGGTCGCAGCAGCCGCGCCACCACGTGGGCCGCCCTGACCGGGTAGGGGAGGCGAGACTCCAAGCAGTACCTCTCTATTAGCCTCCTCACCCCCTCATCCCCCAGGCCCACCTCAGCGACGTACACCGGGCCGACCGGGGTTTGAAACGCCCTGTACTCCGGGTTGGACCTCGCCACCCCTATTCTATCCCCCAGCCCCGCCGCCTTGAGCGCCGACTCGACGGCCTCCCGGTCGGGCATCCTCTCCAAGAAGGAGGCGGCCGGTATACCCGCCTCGGATCTCAGCCTCCGGAGGTCCACCAGGTTGAAGCCGCCGAAGGTCGTGCCGTGCAGGAGCACCACCCTGGCCTCTCCCCTGGCCTCTTTCAACATAGAGAGGATCGCATCAGTCGAGTCAGATCCGTCCACAGCTATCTTCTCCCTGTACGCCCCCTCCAGGTAGTTCCCCCTGAACAGGAGCCCGACCAGGTAGGTCTCGTCGTCTATCCCCCTCCTGAACGGGGAGTCGTCCACGCCCATCGCCCTGGCCCCGCCCTTCACCGGATCCCCGCGCACCGAGGGTGCATCCATATATCGATGTCGCGGCACCTCCCCCGGTACCCATGGGGAGAGTGGAGGACCTGATGGGGGCCACCGGGGACAGGGCCCGGTTGGCCGTGTTGATAGATCCTTTCTCCACAGATCCGAGAGAGGCTGAGAGAACCGCTTTAGAGGCCAGGGAGGGCGGAGCAGATTTTATATTCATTGGGGGATCAATAGGAGCCGGATCTAGGCTAACCGCGGTCCTCTCCGCCGTTAAGAGGGGGGCAGACCTACCCGTGGTCCTCTTCCCCGGCAACGTGGACGGGGTGGCCGAGGGGGCCGACGCCATACTCTTCATGTCCCTCCTCAACTCCTCCAATCCTTACTGGATAATCCAGGCTCAGGCCCTAGCCGCCCCCCTGGTTCGGGCTTTGAGGTTGGAGGCCATCCCGACGGCCTACCTGATAGTCGAACCCGGGGGGTCCAGCGCCGCCGGGTGGGTGGGATCTGCCAGGGAGATACCCAGGGCCAAGCCCGAGATAGCCGCGGCCTACGCCATGGCGGCCGAGCTCTTGGGCATGAGGTGGATCTACCTGGAGGCCGGGAGCGGCGCGGCGGACCCGGTTCCGGCCGAGCTCGTTAAGGCCGTCCGGAGATCGACGGATCTGGGGATCCTGGTTGGGGGAGGGATAAGATCTCCCGACGAGGTCGCCGAGAGGGTGGCGGCCGGGGCGGACGTGATCGTGGTGGGAACCTACCTCGAGGAGGGGGCGACCCGGGAGAGGGTGGCCTCCCTAACTCGCGGGCTTGCGCGCGGGTGAGTAACCCTTATTACCCCGGAGCCCCCCGGCCGCAGCCAGCCCCGTGGTGTAGCGGCCAAGCACGTCGGGTTTTGGCCCCGACGACCCCGGTTCGAATCTCGACAATCGGGTCGAGTCTGGTCGGGCGAGAGTCCGGGCGGGGCTACCAACCCTCCACCGCGGGGCGTCTCCCCCCACAGGACAGGAGGATCAAGACGAAACGACCGGTGGCGGTCGATTCCGAACCTGCGTCTAGTCGAGACGCCAACGCCCCGGTAGGACGAAGGATCACCAGATTGGTGTCGGACGTAGAACAAGGGAGAGCGAGGGCAGACGAGAAAGGGTGGCGGGCCCGGAGGGCTTCGAACCCTCGACCTTCCGGTTAAGAGCCGGACGCTCTACCATTCTGAGCTACGGGCCCGAACAGATCTGGGGGTTCCGCCTAGAAAAACGTTACGCCTCCGGGGGAAGCACCTTTATATCGACGGCGCCTCCGATCCACCGGGCCGGGGTAGCTCAGTGGGAGAGCGCTCGGCTGAAGGCCGCCGGGCGGAGACCGAGCGGTCGTGGGTTCGAGTCCCACCCCCGGCACCACCCATCGGGTGGCGTCCTTGATCCGCGTTGGTCCCGGGGTGTTCGTCAGCCTATTCGACCTGACCCTCCCCTCTCCGGTCACCGAGGATTCGCTCGGCGCGGGGGGCGTTGACGGCGTGTTGGCCGCCCTGCTGATCCCAAACCGGTCCGTGATCTCCGAGCGCCACGCCGCATCTGCGGTACTCAGGGCAATGCGGTCTTTCGATAGGGGAAACAACATCTCCCCGAGATTTGAGGTCGAAATCCTGCTGTGCCTCGCCGGGGAGAGGCAGGTGTCGGTCGCCCTGAAGAGGCTCAATCCACTGGGTCTCCGCAGGGTCTCTCTCCTCCTGGTCCATCGCACGCGGGACGGCGCGGAACTCGCGGCCAGGTGCTTTCCCGGGGCGGAGATCCACCCCTTCACACCGCCGCGGGATGGGCTACTCTGGGATCTCCGCGGCGTGACCACGTGCACGGGCGATCTCGAGTCCCTCGCCATCGAGAACTCGGTCCGCATGGAGCTCGAGCGGCCGACTGGCATTTAAGTAAGGCCCGATCAAACTCGAGGAGGGTGATCCGCCTGCCCGAGGAAGATTACGCCTACGTCGAGGCGCGGTACAGGGAGCTGTTGGAGAGGATCGAGAGCCTCAGAACTCAGATTTCCATACTCAGGGCCGAGATATCCTCGATGGAAGGGGCCTTGAAACGGCTCGAGGAGCTGGACGGGGTGGAGGTGGTCTACGAGAGGGCCGGCCACGTGTTCATTCCGAGAAGTCGCGAAGACGCCTTGAGCGATCTCAAGGACAACCTGCAGGCGATGCGGGGATTCCTTGAGAGGTTGGAGAGGGAGGATAAGGAAGTGAGGGCCGAGCTGTCCAGATTGGTGGAATCTCTCAAGTCTAGGCTCTCAACCTCTCCCGCAGGAGCCGGATGAACCGCTCCAACTCTCCCTCCGGCACGTACCCGCCGGCCGCCACCGGGTGTCCCCCTCCGGAACCGCCGACGGCCTCGGCAGCCGACCTGACCGCCTCGTCCAAATTTATCCCGGAGGCGGCCCCCTCTCCAGTAAGTCGGGCCGACACCTTAAGGATCCCCGGGGACGCCTCGGCCCATCCCACCACGGCGAGCGCCCCCGCGGCCGCAGACGACTTGGATATTATGGAGGTGACCGTGCCTATCGTGGTGTCCCGGAGCTTCCCCCTACCATCTATCAGCAGCACGCCTCCGCCTCCGCCGCCGGAGCTCGTCCGCGAGAACTCTCCGACGAAGCGGGCCACCTCGCTCCTGTATTCGGCCAGCGCCTCCATGGCCTGCTCCAGGTACTTCCCCCTCAGGCCCAGGCAGAGGAGCACCCCAATCTCCGGCCTCCCCATCCTCCCACAGGCATTCAACACCGTTGCGAATGATCTGAGGTCGCGCAGGGGAGATCCCCTCGGCTCCCCCACCATCAGATAACTCTTCCCCATGACGCGCTCGGGATCGGCTTCGAGCCCGGCCGAGAGCATCCTCTTGACCACCTCGCTGGTCAGGGACCTCCTCTCCTCATCGCTCAGATCTGCCAATCTGGTCCAGTCATCCCCCTTCTTGGGCTCTATCCCCAGCCTCTCCAGGAGCTCCAGCGCCCCTCCCGAAGATCCGCTGACGCCCGGTATGTACGGATCGACGGTCCTCTCCAGGGCCAGCAGGAGGGGGTAATCGGGGCCGCCGAACAGTCTAAGATCCGTCCTCTCTGCGATCATCCCCTCCCGAACGGCCAGATCCCTTATCTCGGCGTTCACCCCGGTGAAGCCTCCCACGTCCTGAAGATCCCCGACGGCCCCCACCAGCGCTATGGGAGCCATGTCCACCCTGCCCGTGAGTTCCCGGTAGAGCAGGAAGGCCACCCCGGAAGAGCTCACCTCGACCGTCCCGTCCAGGCCAACCAGGTGGGGATTCACCTCCACAACCTCTCCCGGACAGCTTCCGGCTGGCGAGTGGTGGTCCAAGATGATCATCTTCCTCCCCTCGCAGAGCGGAGACAGGAGATCCTTGTGACCAGAGCCCAGGTCGGCCGAGATGAAGAAGCTGTACTCCGCCGCCGCCAGCCGCCCCACCACCGGCTCGAATAAACCCTTCTCTCCGGAGGAGTGAAAGGTGACGTCCATCCGCATTAGGGCGGCCGCCGCTATTGCCCCCGAGGCCAGCCCATCCGCGTCTATGTGGTGAAACAGCCTGACCGGAGATCCCCGGGCTTCTTCAATGATGAACTCGGCGGCCTCGCGGGCCAACGCGGTCAAGGCTTGAATCCCGCCGGAGTTCGGATCCAACGACCCCCCCTCAACCGGCTATCAACTCCGCCCTCCCGGGCTCGTACTTCCAGTCTGGAGGAAGCCTGCCAACCCTCTTATAGTATTTTACTAGCCTGTGTATTTTGGATTCCGTTCTCTGAAGTCCCTTCTTGGCCTGTAGGTCTTTCCTGTGGATCTCCAGATGCTTCCTTATTGTGTGGGCCTTCCTGATGAGGGACCTCAGATCTTCCGGGAGGGGGGGCTCCAATCCCTCCTCCCTCAGTATCTGGGTGATCTTCTTCCCAACGACCCTCTTTACCAGGGGAACCCCATAGGCGTCCCTGAGCTCGATGCCTATCTGACTGGGCGGTACCCCCCTCTTGCCCATCTTCACTATGAGCTCCCTCACCTCCTCCGGCGAGAGCGGGACCCAATCTAGGGGGGCGCTCGCCGGGGGTCTGGTGGACTCGGATTTGCCCCTCTTCCTGCTGTGCATCCGCGCCAAGGGATCCCCTACCGGTGGGGCCGGCCCACCCCCTATTTAACGATTTTCGCGCCGAGTCTATCGGCCAGCAGCTCGAGCGCCCTCCTCCTGTGGGAGATCTCGTTCTTCCTCCTTCCCATCTCGGCGTAGGTGAGTCCCCCACCCCCCTCGGGAATGAATATCGGGTCGAAGCCCCACCCGATCCCCCGCGGCCTCTCGGCTATCCGGCCCGGGACGCCGGCCCCCATGACCTCCGCCTTCATCCCCCTCCCAGCCACCAATCCTATCACCGAGTAGAATTTGGCCCTCCTGTTTGATACGCCCTCCATCAGCCTTATTATCCCCTGGTTTCCTATAGTCCTGAAGACGTAGGAGGAGTAAGGTCCTGGGAACCCGGACAGAGCGTCGATAAACATCCCCGCGTCCTCTATGAAGAAGGGCGTCTCGACGCGACCCGAGACCCACTCCAGAGAGAAGGATACTACCTCCTCAAGGGAATCGGCCTGTATCTCCGGATACTCCAGGTCGACCCACTCGACTTCTATCCCCCCAGATCTCAAGATCTCGGCGGCCTCCTCGGCCTTGTGTTCGTTCGACGTCACGAACCTGATCCTCATGTAATCTACCCCCGCTTCGCCTGCCCCCTCTTGTACCTTCCCCTCCTCCTGATATCTTCCACCCTGGATAGGACCGAGGCGGCGTCAGGAGCCTCTCTCGAGTAGGACGAGAAGAAGGTCGAGATGACCTCCGGGGCCGCCGACGGGGCCAGCCCGGTGACCGACTGCTCGAAGACGTGGAGGTCTACCGCCCTGTCCTCCACCGACCTGGAGTACCTGGCCAGCCCGAAGTCGATGAGGCACACCCTCTCTCCCTCGCCGAAGATCACATTCAGGGGGGTCAGGTCGTTGTGCACTATACCAGCCGCGTGGAGCTTGGCGACCACCCTGCCCAGCTCGTCCACGCCAACGGGGGACTCACCCCCCTCGAGCACGCTCGCCAACGTGGTGCCGCGTACCTCCTCCATGACTATGGTATCCCCCCACACGTCCAGGACCGCGGGGCAGGGCACGCCCATCCTCTTCGCCTTGATAAGTATGCTCGCCTCGATCCTGGTTCTCCTGATCCTCAGGAGCCTATCAAGGCTGGGGTGTCTGTACCTCTTCTCGGGCCTGATCTTGATCACGGCTGGCTTCCCTAGGTACTCCCCCCTGTACACCTCAGCCTCGGCCCCTCTGGCCAGGAGCTCCATCACCTCCATCCGAACCTCCCCCTCATCGGCACGAAGGCCACGTCTGTTATCTCTGCGGTCTCGTAACTCCCCTCATCCAACTTCCTCACCACGACGAGCCTCTGCCCGCCCCACCACGAGTGCGATCCCACGGGGAGCACCATCCTCCCCCCGGGCCTCAGCTGCCGCAGCAGGGGGGGAGGGGGGGCGGGCGCCGCGGCGGTGATCAGAATCCTGTCTGGTCTCCTGGAGATCGGTAAACCCCCGCTCCCGTCGCAGGCGAGCACGTGAACCCTGTCGGCGTAGCCAGCCTTCATCAGGTTTGCCCGCGCCCTCTTGGCGAGGCTCGGTATTATCTCAGAGGTGTACACCCTGCCGCCCCCCCTGGCGGTGGGTCCACCCGGGGAGACTATCTCCGCCAGCGTCGCGGCCTGGTACCCGCTGCCGGCGCCAACCTCGAAGACCACCATCCCCTCCTCCAGGGCGAGGAGCTCGTCCATCATGAACACCATGTCTCGCCCGGCCCGAGGCCGTGTGGCGCGCTGATGGTCTGCCCCTCGCCTATTGGAAGGGGAGTGTCCTCGTAGGCCGACGACCTGAGGTGTTCCGGGACGAACATCTCCCTGGGAACCCTCAGCGCCGCCCTCCTGACCCTATCCGATCTTATTATCCCCCTCATCTCGAGGCTGGCGACCAGATTCCTCCTGGCCTCCTCGAAGTTCGCCATCTTCCAAAGGTTCATTTATCCGAGGTGGATGATATTAATCGTGGGTTCCCTAGAGATAAGGGCCTTCGGCCACCCCAACGTGACCGCCCGCCACAGGACCACGATGGAGCTCACTAGAGAGCGGGAGATAACCCGCAGGGCCGACTGCGTCGTGGGCGTTAGGGCTTCTCACGGGGCCGCGAGCCTCCCAACTTGGCTGCGGCGTCACCTCCTCTCCGGAGGGTGGATCTCCCTCACCCTGTCGGTCGGAGGCATGGACTTCACCTTCTACGCCCGCGGAGACGGCAGGCTAACCCTCAGGAGCGAGGATGAGATAGTCGTGAGGAGGTCCCTCTACGTAGACGACCGTACCGTAGCGGTTGAGGCGACTGCCTCCGCCGCCGACGTCCCCAGGCCCATGGTCAGGGCCCTCCGCCGGGGGTTACCCCTGATCCTGGTGATAAAACCTAAAGCAGGCCGCACTCCAGGGGATCCACCGGCTTCAACCATTCCCTGATCATGGAAGTGGCGTAGACCCCTCTCCTCAAGAAGAAGCGCACCACGAGATCGCCGCCGATCGTCCTGACCGATGCGGAGACGGGCTCCTCGAGGACTCTCCTGTAACCTCCCGGGGCCGCGGCCTCCGGCAGGCCCCTCACCACGAAGTCCTCCGTGGATATTCCCTCCTCCTCCAACAGCGACAGGAGATCCCTGGAGGCAGATCCCGGCGGCAGCCTGGTCGTGAAACCGGGAATCGGCAGGGTCAGCTTCCCCTCGGCCGGGTATGGGCGGAACGCGCCGCCCTCGATCTCGACCACGTCTCCCTCCTCCGGCTCCAACCTGCCCTCGAGAATTCTCCGGCTGAGGAGCCTGTTGAACAGGTAGGACTGATATGCGTGGACCATCATCCGGATGACCGTCCTGCCCAGCGATCTCAGGGCCCTCAGGGGGTCCGAGGGGACCTCCCTCAGCCTCAGGGCGAGCCTCTTCTCCTGCCAGCCCCCGCCACCCTCGGCCGCCTTCTCGGCCAGGGCCTCCGCCGCCTCGCCAAACCTCCCAGACACGATGAGCTTCCCCAGCTCGTGATTGTATGGCTTCCTGTCTCCGAACCTCTGATATCCGAAGAAGTTTGGGAATGGAAGGCCGATCTCCTTCAAAACCTCTTCCGCGCCCGACAGTCGCCTCACCCTGATTGAGAAGAGGTTTCCGTCGTTCTGCCCCCTCGCTATGGGCGATTCCACCCTCCCGACGAGTGAGGCGTGAAATCGCGGTCCCCTGACCTCGGGGCGACCAGCGGGGGCCGCCATGTATTGGAAGACGACCGCCCTCTTGTCCTTCAACCCAGCGTAGGAGACGGCCGATTCCCTGATCCCGAGGCCGGAGGCCAGCCGCCCGGCAGCCTCGGGCGTGGTCATCCCCCTCCTAAGCACCGAGTACAGGTAGAGCCCGCCCCTATCCACACCCACCCACCTCCTCCTGGCCGCCGACGCGGGCAGGCCCCACATGACCTCATCCACCATGAAGTCCCCGGGTTCCTCCCTAATCCTGAAGGTCCGCGGCCTGCCCGGCCTCAGGTAGGCCTCCATCCCGAGATCCAGATCCACACTCGGCGGCCTCATCTCAGAAGCCTCAACCCTCCCGTAACCTCATCTACCTTCTCCTCCGGGGCTGGTCCGACGGCCGCCGCGGTCAGAGTTCCCGGGGGGAGCTCGGTGAGGCCAGCGTCCCTTATCAGGGCCCTGGGGAGCCCCCTCCTGCCGGCCTCCTCGTAGACTTCCAGGAGCTCTTCCTCGGACTCCACGGAGACCACGACCTTCTTTGCTCCCTCCTCCCTCCACCTCCTCCAGTACTGAGGTCTCTCCTCCCTCGCTCTTTCCGACGCCTCGCATGCCGCATGAGCGGCCTGGGCGGCCAGCTTGCCCCTACTCATTCTCAAGTCCACCCTGACGACTATGACCTGCTTGTAACCCATCATCAGTCCGCCGTCCCCCCGTACAGCCTCAGGTACTCCCCGACCACGTCCGACCAAGATCGCCCCATCGCCCTCCGCATCCCCTCTCGGGCCATCGCCAGCCTCAGATCCTCGTCCCCCAAGAGCCTCTCTACGGCAGACGCCAACTCCCTCGGATCTCTCCCCGTCAGGAGGCCGGTCACCCCGTCCTCCACGACTTCCCCAATGGCCCCCACATCCACGGCCACGGGCGGGGTGCCCGCCGCCATGGACTCCAGTATGGCGAGCCCCTGGCCCTCGAACCTCGGGGTGTGTATCGACACGTCCGCCGCCCTGAGGTAGAGCGGGACCTCCGCGCGCGGCACCCTGCCGACGGCCAGGAGCCTGCCCCCCATACCCAGCTCCGCGGCCAGCCTCTCCACTTCCCCCCGCAGGGGTCCGTCCCCCACGATCAGCATGGCGACTCCCTCGACCATGGAGACGGCCCTGACCGCGGTCAGGGGATCCCTCACCTCGACCAGCGAACCGACGAACGCCACGACCCTGGAGTCCTCCGGTATCCCGACGATCCTCCTACACTCCTCCCTCTCCGGAAGTGAGCCGAAGACTTCTCTGTCCACAGCCCCGGGGATGATCGTGGGCTCCACCCCGCACCTCTCTCTCACCCTGGACGAGAGGAAGCGGCTGACCGCGGTCACCGCCGAGGCTCCCCTGGCCACGGCGCAAGTTGCCGCGCGGTCGATCCGCCCCTCGAGGGCGGCGTCGGTCCCGTGGAATGTCAGGACGAATCTGGGCCCGCCCAACCTCGCGGAGATCCACGCGGCAGCTCCAGACGTCCGCGCGTAGTGGGCGTGGACGACGTCGAATCTCCACCCCCTCAACCTCAGCCAGCTCGACGCCTCCAGTATGAAGGACGGGCCCCTGAGGCCGCCGAGCGGGATCGTGGGCAGGGCGACGACCCTTTCTCCTCCGGCTCTTTCTCCCCCTCCCTCCCTGTAGGTCAGCACGGTCACCCTGTGCCCGAGCCTCTCGAGCTCCCGCGCCAGGGCGCCCATGTGCGCCTGAACCCCCCCGGAGGACGGGGGATAGGGGCCGACCAGGAGGACCTCCATCCGGCCGCCCGGGGACGCCGCGATTTAATCTGACCGCCGGGCGCGCGCCCCGGCGACCCTCATGGGGGTCAAGTTGAGAGGGATAGTGCCCGCCCATCCCATCGACCTGGTGGACCTGACCGGGAGGAAGATCGCCCTCGACGCTTACAACGCGATGTACCAATTCATGGCCAAGATAAGGCAGCCGGACGGTTCTCCGCTCATGACCACGTGGGGAGAGATAACCTCGGTCCACTCCGGCATATTCTACAGGACGGCCAACCTGCTGGCGATCGGCATGATCCCAGTTTACGTCTTCGACGGCGAGCCCCCGGCATTCAAATCTGCTACCATAGCCGAGAGGGAGGAGAGGAGGAGGGAGGCCAGAGAACTGTGGCTGGAGGCCCGGGAGGCTGGCAACCTGGAGGAAGCCAGAAAGTACGCCCAGCAGGCGGGCTGGCTCACCGAGGACATGGTCGCCGACGCCAAGGAGATACTGAGGCTCATGGGGGTCCCTGTGGTCCAGGCCCCGAGCGAGGGGGAGGCCCAGGCCGCCCATATGGCCGATAGGGGAGACGTGTGGGCCGCCGGCTCGCAAGATTACGACTCCCTCCTCTTCGGCGCCCCTCGACTGGTGAGGAACCTGACCCTCAGCGGGCGGAGGAAGCTCCCCGGGAGGAAGGAGTACGCCGAGATCAGTCCGGAGGTGATCGAGCTCGGTGAGGTCCTCTCCTCCCTCGGGATCACCAGGGAGCAGCTCGTCGTGGTGGGACTCCTGGTAGGGACGGACTACAATCCAGGGGGGATAAAGGGGATAGGGCCGAAGAGAGCCGTTCAGCTGGTTAAGAGGGCTGGCACGCTGGAGGGCGTATTGAGGGAGGTGGGTTGGCCGTTCGACGTGGATCCGACCGAGCTGCTCGAGTTTTTCCTCAACCCACCCGTGACGGACGACTACGAGGTGGGCCTCTCTCCCCCCTCAGAGGAGGACCTTTTGAAATTCATGGTGGAGGGCCATCAGTTCTCCGAATCCAGGGTCTCCAAGACCTTAGCCATGGTGAGGGAAGCCTACAAGAGGCTCAGGTCGGCCGGCGGCCTCGAGGAGTGGCTGTGATCACTCCTCGTCCGGCAGCGGGAACTCCCTCGAGCCCTCGGCCAGCTCGACCAGCAGCCCCTCCTTGGACCCCCCGTAGACCCTGATCAATCCCAGAACCTCCAGCTTGAGGAGGGCCTCTTCCAGCTGGGGGAGTGACACCCAGGGGTTGTTCGACTTCAGCTCCTCGAATATCTCCCTGTCGGAGAGCGTCCTCTTCAATTTCACCAGGAGCGAGTACACCAGGTACTCCATCGGCAGGTGCGACATATCGGATCAGCC
This sequence comes from Thermoproteota archaeon, assembly GCA_027491915.1. Taxonomy (GTDB): domain Archaea; phylum Korarchaeota; class Korarchaeia; order Korarchaeales; family Korarchaeaceae; genus JAOZGC01. The sequence continues at coordinate 22,581 of JAOZGC010000003.1, forward strand.
AGCCCTCGTGACCCTGAGGATCTCCACCGAGCTGACCCCCTCTATCTCGGATAGGGCCCGGGCCAGCCTCTCCGTTATGCCCTCTTCTTCTGGGGCCGCCACCACTATCCTCAGGCTCGTTATCCCGAACGCCAGGGGGGCGGCCTCGGTCCCCATCAACTCGCCGCCGACCCGGCGGATCGAGTCTCCCACCGCCCCCTCTATGGAATTCACCTCCACCTCTGGGTCCGCCAGCACCCGGAACTCCGCGATCACCCTTCCCATGAGGATCGCCTCAGGGACCGGTGAATCCGCAGTTGGGGCAGGTGTACTCGTGGGCGTGCTTCCTGCATATCCTGCACCTCACGATCAGCTGTTCTCCGCAGTTGGGACAGAGGAACTTCACTATCCCCCTCTCGTAGGTTACCCTCCTGCCGCAGGATGTGCAGAAGAGTTCCCGCGGAGGCGACAGCCTAGGCTGCTCGAGATCTTGGCTCATGCGAATCGGACCGAACCGGGTTATCGGGCTTTAAAAATCTTGGCTGGCCTGAGGACGTAGGTTTTTCCCCTCCTCTCCCTCATCACGAGGCCCCTGTCTATTAGATCCTGTACCAGCTTGCTCACCTTCGCCTTGGAGAAGCCCGTCCTCGCCGGCAGGGAATCCTGAGTCACCTCGCCTTCGGCCAATATCATCCCCACCACCAACCTCTCGTCCGGCATGAGGACGCTGAGCAGCCTATCCTCAGACCTCCTGCCTACCCGCCTGGCGGCCATAAGGTATCCGACGATGCCCCCTACTAGGATTCCGGCGCCCAGCTTAACGGTCAGTATCTCCCTCGCGGCTTGGGAGAGCCAGTCTCGGCCGAACCCAATATGAACTCCCGCCTCCTCCGGCTCTATCTCGACGATCTCCACCCCCCTCTCCCTGAGCGCCTCCGCCTCCGCCCCGGATAGAGAGCCGTCGAGCACGTAAACCTCCCCCAGTCTCGTGAGGTGGGTGTCGAGCGCCCCCCAAAAAGACGATGGAAGCTCTCCGGACGTGGAAAACAGTATGGGCGCGTTCAACTCCCTCGACAGGAGCAGCGCCGGCATGTACATTCCCGTATCCGAACCGTTGACGACGACCACCCTCTCGCAGTCCATCCAGAGCTGGGTCACCACGTTGACTGCCGTATCCGCCCTGGTCGGGCCGCCCACCCTGTCTACGGTCACCCCGAGGGATCTGACCCTCCTCACGAAGTCCTCCGGCACGGCCAGCCTGTCTCCAATCACCAGAATCCGTGGCCTCTCCTCGTAGGCCGTGAGGCCGGCCAACAGACCGATTACCTCCGGATCGTTCACCCCGGGCAGCAGGGTGACGACGGGGGCCCCCACCCTGACCCCGTAAGAGGCGGCCACGACCCAGTCGGCGTATACGTCGCCCCTGACCACTATGGCCCCGTACCCGTCGACCTCGCCCCGCCCCACCATCGGGAGTAGGGCCTGCAAGGCTATGAGTGAGATGGCGATCAGGTACGACGGTGACCCCATGAGACCGCCTCTCCGACGCATCAGGGTGGCGGGCCCGGCGGGACTCGAACCCGCGACCTGCGGCTTAGGAGGCCGCCGCTCTGATCCATGCTGAGCTACGGGCCCGCCGAACCAACGGCCGAAGCGTTATATAAGATTATTCCGTGCCGCGCCGGATGGATATAGGGCCGCCTAGGGGATTTCGAGATCTGCTTCCCGAGACCCTGAGGATCTACAGGTGGGTCGAGGGCAGGTTCAGGAGGGTGATCTCCTCCTACGGCTTCGAGGAGATCCTAACCCCGACCCTGGAGAGGTTCGAACTGTTCGAGAGGAAGGCCGGGGAGGAGATAGAGAGGTCCCTCTTCGTGCTGGTGGACAAGTCCGGGAGGAAACTGGTGCTGAGGCCGGAGCTTACCGCCCCCGTCGCGAGGGTATACGCCTCTGCGCCGGCCAGGTTCCCACTCCCGCTGAAGCTGTTCTACTTGGCGAACGTCTTCAGATACGAGGAGCCTCAGAAGATGAGGTACAGGGAATTCTGGCAGGCTGGCGCCGAGATAATAGGTTCAGCCGCTCCTGAGGCCGACGCTGAGATATTGGCGCTCGTCTCCGCCTGCATGGAGTCTGTCGGACTAAGAGAGGTGACTTTCAAGGTTGGAGACGTCAGGATCATAAGGAGCGTGCTTTCATCGGCGGGACTCGTCGGGTGGGAGGATCAGAACAGGGTCATGCAGGCCTTGGACAAGCGTGGGAAGCTGCCGCGCGAGACCTTTGAATCAGGGGTGCTGGCGTCGACCGGCGGAGACCGGGAGCTCTCCGGCAGGCTGCTGAACCTGGTGGACCTCGAGGGTCGAGATCCGTCCGAAGTCACGGATCTTCTCGCTGACGTAGCGGAAGCCGCTTCGGCAGCCGAGAGGGTGGCCCTCGTCATGGACCTGGCTAAGTCCCTAGGTCTCAGATCCAACCTAGTCTTCTCTCCCGGTCTGGCCAGGGGGCTCGTGTACTACACCGGCTTCGTGTTCGAGGTCTACCTCCCCGACCTTCCATACGCCTTGGGAGGGGGGGGAAGGTACGATGAGCTCATCTCCCTCTACGGCGGTCCGAGCACCCCGGCGACGGGCGTTTCCGTGGGCATAGACAGGGTGGTCGACGCGGTTCGGGAGAGGGGTCTCGTCCCACGACTCGGTAGAAGTGGGATCTTTGTCGTCAGGGCTCCCGGGGCGGAGCCAACCGACGTCGCTTCCATCGCGGCGGCCCTGCGGGCCAGGGGAATAAGGACCGACCTAGATCTCCGGGGCGGGAGGAGCGTCTCCAAGCAGCTGGAGCACGCAGATAGGATGGACTACGCCTACGCCGCGATCTTCGGCTCCAGGGAGAAGAAGAGAGGGGTGGTCACGTTGCGCAACCTGGAGGATGGGTCGGAGCGGGAGGTCCCCATCGAATCGCTGCCCGACCTCATGGTCGGGGGCCGCGATCCTTAAATTGACAGAGCGGCCCGGCGCCCTGGGCCGGGATGGCCGAGCGGTTCAGGCAGCGGGCTGCAGACCCGCGTACGGGGGTTCGAATCCCCCTCCCGGCTCCAAGATCCCCGCGCGTAGGCGCGATCACCCAAACCTTACCCTTCTCCTCGAGACCCCCGCGGAGATCCTCTCCTCAGAGGTCTCCTCGAATAACCTCGCGAGTGCCTCTTCTTCCCCCTTGGACGGCTCGACCCCCCTCCTGGCCGCCATCCTCCTGTATGTCCTGATGACCGATTCGAGCTCCACCTCGGCCAGCCCCCAGCCGAGGGTCCGGGCGTACAGGGTGAAGGGAGGAACCCTCTCCGTCACGAAACCGTGGAGTTGGGCCGCCGCGCCGATCTGAAGCCCGGTGTATATCATGGTCCCTATGGAGCTCTTGGTGTGATCGCCCAAGGCGGCGCCGAGCTTTATCAGACCCGTTCTCTCCCTCCCGCCCTTCGCAACCCGGACTCGAATCTCCCCGTACGTGTTCTTGAGGTTGGAGGTCACCGTGCCGGCGCCGAGGTTGACCCAGGATCCAACGTAGCTGTGCCCGAGGAAGCCGAAGTGGGCCTTATTTGAGTAGGGGGACACCACAGACGAGAAGACCTCCCCCCCCACCCTCGCCTCTTCTCCTATGAAGGACCCGGAGATGTGGGAGCAGGGCGAGATCTTGGCCCCCCTCCCAATCAGCAGCGGTCCTCTCAGGGTTGAGCCCGCCCCCACCACGCTGCCCCTCTCCAAGAGGACCGGTCCCCCCCTGACGTCCACCGTGACCGACCCTTCAACCTCGGCTCCGGGGGATATCATCGCCAGCGCACCATCCCCGAGGACCCTGTCGGCCCACTCCCCCGACTCCACATCCTCCCGGGCCGCGGCCCGCAGGATCACCGGTTTCAGCTCGGATAAACCCGCCGGACAGATCTCCCATGTCCTATTGACGGTCCGGACCGGGGATTCGAGGGTCGATTCCGCCGCCGCCAGGATCTCGGAGTTGACGGTCCTGGCGTCGTACCCCTCCACCACCCCAGCCGCGGCCTCCCTCCCCAGCCTGGCCACCACCACCCTGCCGTCCTCGGTCAGCGCGGCGCCGCGGCGGAGGCCGCAGATCTCCTCCACCACCCCGGGCGGGGCGGCCGAGTTGACGAAGACGACCTCGTCGTCCAGGTCGGACGGGTCGATCGTCGGCGCACCGAGTTCCTCAGACTTCCGGCGAACGCGCCGCCTAACCAGGGATCTAACATCCCCCTTCCCCTTCGCGCGGTCTATCAGGCGCTCTCCCCCGAACCACAGCGAGAAGGCGGGATTCAGCTCCGTGAGGGGTCTGAGCCCGCTCACCAGATCGTCTTCGTAAAGTATAAGGAGCATTGCGCCGGGCCGGTCGAGGCGACCCTAAAAATTGTGGCGGGGGGGTTCGGCTTGGGCCGTTCTTTCAGGGAATACGAGTTCAAGAAGTTGCTGAGAGAGCTGGGAAGTAAGAAGGGCAGGGGAACCGAGCTGATATCCCTCTACGTCCCACCGGGGAGGAACGTGTACGACGTGGTAAAGTACCTGAGGCAAGAGTACGACCAGGCCGGGAACATAAAGGACAAGCTGACCAGGAAGAACGTCCAGGGGGCCATAGAGAGCATAATACAGAGGCTAAAACTCTACCGAAAGACCCCCCCAAACGGCCTAGTCGTGTTCTGCGGGGCCATACCGCGGGGGGCTGACCGCGGGACAGAGAAGATAGAGATATACGTCATAGAGCCGCCCGAGCCAGTCCCCTTCTTCAAATACGTCTGCGATCACGAGTTCTTCTTGGATCCCCTGGAGGATATGGTCAGGGAGAAGGCGGCCTACGGCCTCATAGTGATGGACAGAGGGGGGGCCGTCCTGGCCGTCCTGAGGGGGGCCAACTACAAGATAGTGGACAGGGTTGGCTCCGACATCCCCCCTAAACACAGCGCGGGCGGGCAGTCTCAGAGGAGATTTGAGAGGATAAGGGAGGAGAGGGTCCACGACTTCTTCAAGAGGCTGGGGGCCAGGGCGACCAAGGCCTTCCTGCCCCTCATGCCGGAGCTGAGGGGCATAATAATAGGAGGTCCCGGAGACGCCAGGGAGAGGTTCCAGGAGGGGAACTTCCTGCACTACGAGCTTCAGAAGAAGGTGATAGCCAACGTCCCCCTTTCATACACCGAGGAGCAGGGGGTAAGAGAGCTGATCATGAGGGCCCAGGACCTTCTGAGGGAGGTCTCCCTCTTCGAGGAGAGGGAGGCGGTCGGCGAGGTCTTCTCCCTGCTGGCCAAGAATCCGGACATGGTGGTCTACGGTATCGGGGAGGTCCACCGGGCGCTCGTCGCCGGGACTGTGGCCAAACTCCTGATGCTCGAGGACATGGACGAGCGCTACACCCTCAGGAGGTGCTCCTCCTGTGGCCGAGGGTACCTGCTCAGGGAGGCCCCCCCCGAGTGGACCTGTCCCGATTGCGGCTCCAGCGATTACTCTGACGAGGAGGTTTCCCTGATAGACTACCTGGGAGAGTTGGCCGAACGGACCGGGACAGACGTCCTTATACTCACGCCGGGGACCGAGTGGGGCGAGCAGCTGAGGGCGCTGGGCGGGATCGTGGGCATCCTCAGGTACAGGAGCTATTAGCCCCCGGGACCAGAAACTAGATTTTTATGCCAGTCCGTCCGTTGGGCGCGGGCCGGTAGCGCAGCCGGTAGTCGGTCCAGGTCCGGCCGAACGCGCCCGCCTCGCACGCGGGAGGTCGGGGGTTCGAGTCCCCCCCGGTCCATCTCCGAAAAATCTATAATGGCCTAGTCCCACGTGCGTGGGCCCGTAGCTCAGCCTGGTTGGAGCGCCCGGCTGATAGCGGTCTCTGGCCGGTGGAGACCGGGAGGTCCCGGGTTCAAGTCCCGGCGGGCCCATGGGATCCGAGGGTCGGGCCATGAGAAAGATAATCTTGGACACCTCTTTCCTGTTGGCTTCGCTGGAGAAACCCGGCCCCGTGAGCTTCCGGGACCTGGAGGAGATCAGACCGGGATTTTCCCTCGTCATGCCAGCAGAGTGCTACGAGGAGCTGGTCGCCAAGGTAGGCAGCGCCAAGGCCTCGGATTTGATATCCAAACTATCCATTGAGGTGATCGAGGTGGGCGCCCAGACCTCCCCGGACGACGCCGTCGTCGCCCTGGCGCGCCGCACCCCGGGGGCCGCGGTCGCCACGCTCGACGTTGAGTTAAAAAACAGGCTCAGATCCGAGGGAATCCCGGTGATCTACCTGAGGTCCGGCAAGAGGCTGGAGACGGAGGGGCTGTTCCCATACGGGAGGTAGTGAGCGTTGTACTACGTGGTGGAGATGAGCGACGTGGCCAGGCTCCCGCCTCAGATGATAGGCAGGGATCCCGCCGAAGTCGCGGAGGAGCAGATGAGGTCGAAGTACGTGGGTAGGTACCTGGAGGACGCTGGCCTCGTGCTGGAGGTACTGGGGGTGAAGAGCCTCAGCCCCGGGCGAGTCATAATATCCAGCCCCTCCATATACTACAGGGTTGACTTCGAGGCCCTGACCTTCCTCCCAAAGAGAGAGGAGGTTATAGAGGGCGAGATAAAGGCCGTCTTGGACTACGGGGCGATGGTCACCATAGGTCCAATAGACGGCTTCATCCACATCTCCCAGCTGGGGGACGACGTTTTCGTCTTGAGGAGCGGCGTCCTCCAAGGGCGGCGCACCAAGATGACCTTCAGGAGGGGCGACGTCGTTAGGGCTAAGGTTAGCTCCGTCAGCGGGCCGAGACCGGCCGGGGTCCTCAGGGGAGAGCCCATAGTGAAGGTTGCCCTCAACTGCAGGACGCCAGGATTGGGCAAGGTTGGAGAGGGGGGACTGGAAGGTGCCGAGGCTAAAGGCGTGCAAGAGATGTAAGGCTCTGACTTCGAAGGAGGTCTGCCCCGTCTGTGGGTCTAGAGACCTCACCATCAACTGGGAGGGCCTGGTGGCCATAGTGGATCCCGTCAGATCGGAGCTGGCGAAGAGGTTGGGGATAGAGAGCTCCGGTCTCTACGCGCTCAGGGTCATGGAGTAGGGTGGGCGGTAGACGCACGTTTTATAATCCGGGTCTCGGTCGGATGGGCTGGTGGGGGATTTGAGCCCGAAGCTCACGATAATCGAGCAGAAACCCAATGCCCTTCTGGGCAGGACGGAGGTGAAGGCCTCCCTGGAATACGAGGCTGGCACTCCCACCAGGGCCGAGGTCAGGAGGATGCTGGCGGGTATCCTTAACTGCGGCGAATCCCTGGTATTCGTGAGGAAGATCTCACCCGATTATGGGAGGAGGGCGGCTAAGGTCTTTGCGGTCGTCTACTCAAGCAGGGCGAGGGCCCTTGAGATCGAACCGGATCACATAATCGCCAGGAACGAGGGGGTGAGGGATGTTGGGGAAGCACAAGGTGGTTAGGGTGTCCGACTACTACGAGATATCGGAGGGGAAGATCGTCAGGAAGAAGAGGATATGTCCCAGGTGCGGAGCCTTCATGGCGGACCATCGGGACCGGTGGTCCTGCGGCAGGTGCGGCTACACCGAATTTAAGAAGGGCTAGGGGGTCCTCCTCACGGTGGGCCCGTAGCTCAGCACGGATCAGAGCGGCGGCCTCCGGAGCCGCAGGTCGCGGGTTCGAATCCCGCCGGGCCCGCTTTTTGGCGGCCCAATCCCGCTGGCCGAGCATAGCGCCACAACGGTTATTAATGGCGTCCGTCAACTGTGGACGCGCGGCCGTGGTCTAGCCTGGACAGGATGGGGGCCCCCCAAGCCCCAGACCCGGGTTCAAGTCCCGGCGGCCGCACCACATCGGCCGGGGTGGGGTAGCGGCATCCTGGGGGCCTGTGGAGCCCTCGTCGCGGGTTCGAATCCCGCCCCCGGCCCCACCCTCCTTTTGGGATGGCGTCTTACTTCCTCCTTCTGCCTTTGGTGGACCCGGCGGGACTCGAACCCGCGGCCTCCGGCTTGCAAAGCCGGCGCTCCACCACCTGAGCTACGGGCCCACGTCTAATTTAGTGAGGCGCATCGTCGCCCGCGACATCCTATATTAATATACACGGGTAGATGTGGGGCCGCGAGTCCACGGGGTGATATCGGGGTGAAGTCTCTGATCAGGAAGGCGGCGGTGGAGCCGGCCGAGGGGACCCCCAGTAAGGTGGCCCCCGAGGATGAGACGCTGAAGGAGCTGATAGAGGAGGTAAAAGCCAAGATAATGATAATGGGAGTGGGAGGCGCCGGAAGCAATACGGTGACGAGGCTCAACGCCCTTGGCATAGAGGACGTCGTCACCGTGGCCGCGAACACCGACGGTCAACACCTACTGGAGTCCGTGGCCGACAGGAAGATCCTTTTGGGCAGGGAACTGTGCGGCGGAAACGGCGCCGGCGGCGACCCGAAGATAGGACAAGAGGCCGCCAAGGAGAGCGAGAACGAGCTGAGGGAACTGCTCGAAGGAACTGACATACTCTTCCTCATGGCGGGCCTGGGCGGCGGGACGGGGACCGGGGGCGCCCCGGTCATTGCTAACCTGGCTAGGGAAATGGGGGCGGTGGTCGTCTCCATAGTGACCCTCCCGTTCTCCGCAGAAGGCCGGAGGAAGAAGGAGATAGCCGAGTCAGGTCTGGAGGAGCTGTCCAACTCCTCCGACACGATCGTCGTGATAAACAACGACAGGATACTTGAGGTGGCCAGTGATCTCCCTCTGCATCAGGCCTTCCTCGTCTCGGACGAGGTTATGGCGAGGGCGGTCAAGGGGATAGTTGAGCTGGTGACCAAGCCTGGACTGATAAACGTCGATCTGGCAGACCTGCGGTCGGTGCTGGAGAGGGGAGGCCCGGCCATCATAGCCTTCGGAGAGAGCGATGGGGAGAACAGGGCCACCGAGGCCGTGGAGGACGCCCTGGGGAATCCCCTATTGGAGGCCGACATATCCGGGGGGACCGCGGCCGTGGTCAACATCTCGTGCGGCTCGGATTTCTCCCTGCATGAGATGGAGCAGGTGGTAGAGACGGTGGTCGGCGTTCTGGAGCCGGACGCCAACGTCATATGGGGGGCAAGGATAGACGAGGATCTCAGGGGAACCGTCCAGGTCCTTCTTGTGATAACCGGCGTGTCAAGTCCATATCTCCCCGGGATCGAGAGGGCTCCCAAGGCCGCGCCGGCCGTCGAGACGGCAAAACCCATAGCGATCGAGAGATCGGTCAGGCCGACCCTCAGGCGGAGGGAGAGGGGGGCCGCGAGGTCCCCGTCCGGCGAGGACATCTTGGGAGAGCTGGGCATAGAGGGGCTGTGAGGGGTGTCCGCCTTGGACCTTGGGGGGTGGGTGGAGGACCTCAAGAGGACGCTGAAGGTCGCCAGGAAGCCGGGATGGGAAGACCTCTGGACTACCTTCAAGATAACCTTCCTGGGCTTCTCCGTGGTCGGCCTGGTGGGTTTCGTCATACAGCTGATCGCGGCGGTGATTCCCAGGGGGTGATCTCACGTCGAAGCCGAGGTCCGCCATCTTCTTCACCGTAAAGGTCCCAGCGGGGCAGGAGTTCGGCATCACGAGGCTCTTGGTGAAGAGGGCCGAGTACGAGGGGCTCGGGATAAAATCGATAATATCCGTGCCCAGCGTGAGGGGCTACCTCTTCGTCGAGGCCGACAGGGAATTCGACGTTCGCCGCCTCGTTTCGGCCGTTTCCAGGGCCAAGCTCCTACCGGGAAGTCCGGTTTCAATGGAGGACATAGAGACCATGCTCAGGAGGGAGCCGGAGAAGATAGAGCTCGAGACCGGGGACATAGTGAAGATTATAAAAGGGAATTTCAAGGGCTACCGGGCCCTGGTGGTGTCTCCCCCGACCGGGGGGAAGGGCTTCGTCACGGCGAAGCTGCTGGACATAAACAGGGACTGGGAGGTTAGATTACCCGTGGACAGCATACAGCTGGAGAAGAAGGCCGGGGAGGTAGAAGGAGAGGAAGAGTCGGAGGAAGAGGTGTGGTACTCTGGACTGGGAGAGTCGGCTTGATCTGAGGGAGGGCTCCGGAGGTGGCGAAGAAGATCGTCAAGGTGTTGGTCGTCGGAGGCCGAGCTAATCCGGGTCCCCCACTGGGGCCTGCACTGGGGGGGCTCGGGCTGGACCTGGGGAGGGTGGTCGGCGAGATAAACAAGAAGACCGCGGACTACGAGGGGATGAAGGTCCCGGTCGAGATCGAGGTCGACCTGTCCACCAGGGAGTACGAAATAAGGGTTGGACTCCCGCCGACCTCGATGCTCCTGGTAAAGGAGGCTATGGCAGAGAAGGGATCCGGCGAGCCGGGAACCAAGTCGGTCGGAGACGTCAGCATGGAGAAGGTGGTCGAGATAGCGAGGCGGAAGTTGGAGTCCATGAACACCACGAGCCTCAAGTCGGCGGTTAAGTCGATCTTGGGTACTGCCGTCAGCGCGGGGATCACCGTGGAGGGCAGGAACCCCAGAGAGATCATGGCCGAGGTGGACGAGGGCTGGTGGGACGATCTCCTGAGGTGATATCCTTGTCGGCCAGGGCCAAGACGACTTTCGAGAAGGGCCTGATCGAGGCTGTCAGAGAGGCGATCGAGTCGGCTCCCAAGAGGAGATTCGTCGAGTCTGTCGACCTGACCGTCGTGCTCCGGAACGTGGATCTGAAGAGGAACCCCAACCTGAAACTGAATGAAGTCGTGACGCTTCCCAACCCGCCCAAGAATAAGGCGCCCAAGGTGGCGGTCATTGGGAGGGGGGACTTCTCCTTGAAGGCCAGGGAAGCCGGGGCGGACATCGTGTTGGAGCCGGAGGATGTGGAGAGGATCGCGAAGGATAAGAGGGAGCTCAAGAAACTCGCCTCCAGGTTCGACTTCTTCGTGAGCCAGGCGGACCTGATACCCAGGCTGGCCAGGTTCCTGGGGCCCGTCCTCGGTCCCAGAAACAAGATGCCAATGCCTCTACCGGCTAATCAAGTAGACCGTCTCCCTGAGATCATATCTAAACTCAGGAGATCTGTTAGGATAAGGATGAGGGATCAGCCCATGTTCCACGTCAAGGTGGGATCCGCGGACATGACCCCCGAGGAGATTGCTGAAAATGCCGAGGCCGTGATCTCGGCAGTCGAGAAGAAATACGGCGACCTGAACTACATCGAGAGCATTTATGTGAAGACCACCATGGGACCGGCCGTGAGCGTCCGGTTCACGCCGGGGGCGAGGCGCGGGAGGTGACTCCATTGCCCGAGGTGGTGAGGACCGTCCGGGAAACCCCCAGACAGAGAAAGGCCAGGATAATAGGGAGAATAAGGGAGCTCGCTGGGAAATATCCCGTCATAATGTTTGCAGACTTTGGGGGGATGCCATCTTCTGACTTCCAGAGGCTAAGGAAGCTCTTGGCCGGCCGAGCCAAGATCATGGTCGCCAAGAAGAGGATAGCCAGGGTGGCCCTCTCGGAGATGGACCGCCCAGGAATGGACAGACTGCTGGACGCGATTCCCGGTCAGCTGGCCATAATATTCACGGAAGAACCGCCTGGGCGGATATTCAGGGTGGTCTCTAACTTTCACGCGGAGGTTCCCATAAAGCCCGGCCAGGAGGCCCAGGAGGACGTGGTCATACCAGCTGGGCCGACCGACCTGCCGCCCGGCCCAGCCCTGTCGGACCTCAAGGCCCTGGACATCCCCACCAAGATCCAGGGCGGAAAGATAGCTGTGACCAAGAGGATAACCATCCTAAAAAAGGGAGAGAAGGCCTCTCAGCAGGTGGCCGACGTCCTGAAACTCCTGGGAATAAGGCCAATTCGGGTGAGCTTGAGGGTGACCGGGGCCCTGGACGGGACTGGCCTGTTCTACTCTCCAGAAATCTTAGCGATAGGCCCCGAGGAGGTATCCAAGTGGATCTCGCAGGCCGCGGCCTCGGCGTTGAGACTGGCCGTCGAGGCGGCCTTCGTGACCCCGGAGACCGTGGGACTCCTGCTGGCCCTCGCCAGGGCCAGGGCCTCAGCCCTGGCGGGGGCGGCCGGCTTCAATAAAACTTGAGCTCAACCGAGGATCTCCCTCAGGACTCTGGGGATCATCTTCAAGACGTCTGAGGCGGTCATGGAGTAAGAGAGCTCAGCCAGGGCCAGGTCTCCAGCCCGCCCAACCAAGAAGGCCCCCGCCGCCGACGCGCGAATTGGATCTCCGCACTGGGCCATCAGACCGGCCACCGCTCCGGCCAAGACGTCGCCCGTTCCCCCAACCGTCATTCCTGGATTCCCGGTCAAGTTGAGCCTAGGCCATTCTTCCGGTCCCGGGGGGCACACCACGTCCACGTGACCCTTCAGCAGGACCGTGGCACCCAGCTCCCGGGCGCCCCTTAAGCAGACTCCCGCCCTCTCCCAGACGTCCTCCGGCGGCGTCGGGCCAAACATCCTGGAGAACTCGCCGGAGTGGGGTGTGACTACCAGCTCTGGCCATCCCCCCACCCTGCCAACCTGCCTGAGCCCGTCCGCATCCACGACAGTCAATTTCCTTGCTTCTTTCAACATTTTAAGCAGCGCCCGGACCGCCCTCCCGGTTTCCTCGCGCGCCCCGAGTCCGGGTCCGACCACCACGGCGTCGGCCCTCTCAACCTCGGGTATCAACTCGTCCAGGTGGTCCGGGGTCAGGACTCCCCCGGGCAGGGGGAGGACTATCAGGTTTGGGTCCAGGGACTTCGCGGCGGCCGCCGCCGGGGACGGCGTTGCGAGGATCGCCAGGTCGGCGCCGGAGGCCAGCGCCGCCTTGGAAGCCAACGTCGGCGCGCCAGAGTACCTCTCGCTGCCGGCTATGATGAGAACCCTGCCGAAATCTCCCTTGTGAGACCAGGGCTTCCTCTCGCCGAGCGCTACCCTCAGGTCCCCGGGGCCCGCCACGAACAGGGACTCCGGTGGGGCCCCGACATCGGCCACCACGACCTCTCCCGCCTCTCTCCTCTCGAGCCCCGACTTCGGACAGTGGAACGTTACGGTGACGTCCGCTCTGACGGCCTCGCCCAGGACCTCTCCGCTGAACGCATCTATCCCGGTTGGGACGTCGACCGCCACGATCTTGGTGCTGAAGTCGCGAAGTGAATTCAATATTTTTACTGCCTCGAGCACCCTCCCTCTGAGCCTCCCCAAGGCCCCCGTCCCGAGGAGGGCGTCCACCGCCAGATCCCACCCCAGATCCGGGTCGAAGGACGAGAGATCCTTCACCTCGACCGTCAGCATTCTCCTGAGCCTGGACAGGTTCTCGGCTGCCTCGGGGGTCTTAGGCTCCCCTATCAGAAAGACGTGGACGTCGGCTCCCAGGGCCGCCAGCCTCCTGGCGGCCACGAATCCGTCCCCTCCATTGTTTCCCCTTCCTGCAAACACGGCTATTCTCTTTTCGCGCGGATCCCCTCCGAGGAGGCGAACGACCTCTCCCGCCACCGCTCCCCCAGCGTTCTCCATGAGGGTCAGCCTGTCGATCCCCAGCCACTCGGAATTGTACTCGAGGGCCGTCAGGTCCTCTCTGCTCAGCCCTCGAGAGAACCTCCCAAGTAATGGGAGTAAGACACCATGGCGTCCCTCCACTCCGCCTCACCCATGAGCCCCCTTTCCATCTGCCACTTCTGCAGCCTGTAGAGCGGCTCCAGAAGGGAGGGGTCTGCCTCCAGCCTGTCCCTGATTGGCTTAAATCGGTTCGTCAGGTACTCGGCCACGAAGTTCTTCAGGTCCTGGGGGTGCACCAGCCCATTAACGTACGCGCTCTCCAAATCGCGGTAGCTGCCGATCTTCAGGTCCCCCCCTCCGGCTGCCTTGGATCTGGGCAGGCTCACCTCACCGAGATCGTGGAGTATGAAGTACTTGAAGGCCGCCAGGATGGGATTAATCAGCCTTCCGGCCTCGTCGTACTGAGGGGCACCGCCGGGCGGACAGAACGCCATCCGGATCTTTCTTCTTATCACTTCCGGAGGATCGTGGATGGCAATGTGCGATTTGGGTATCGAGCTGCTCATCTTGCCACCCTCGATCAGCCCCGGGATTAGGGGGGTATGGAGCGCGACCGGAACCCACTTCTCATGCCTCAGTCGGACCGGCGACGAGAAGAGCTCCCTCGCGAGTGCGTGAATCTTCCTCTGATCCGTTCCGCCTATCGCCACGTCGCATCCCAGGTATAATATATCCAGCGCCTGCATTATCGGATAAATGTGCTGTCCCACGGTGGGGTGCTTGGTTTCCCTGGCTATCATGTCCATGGCCCTCCACGCCCTGGCGGTCGTCACCCTCTGTGAGAGGACCAGGAGATCCATTATGTAGTCGGGCGAGAGCTCGAACTCGCTCCCCAAAACGATCTCGATGGACGGGGAACCGAGGGTGCGGAAGGTCTCGGCCCAGTATGTCTCGGACACCTCCTCCAACAATTCCCTCGGTCCCTTCTTGTTGAGGAAGCCGTGAATGTCGGCCATGAGGGCCTTCGACCTGAATCCAATCTCGGTCAGCTCTGCCAGCTTCTCTATGGTCAGCAGGGTCCCCAGGTGGATCGGCCCCGAGGGCTCGTATCCTATGTAGACGGTCGGGTGCTCAACCTCGGTTAGGACCCTCTCGAGATCCGGGAGGGTCATCACGAACTCGTCCAGCGGTTCGGCCACGTTTCTCAGAACCTTCTGCAGCCTTGATCCGCCCAACTGGCCTCCGGCGATCCCTCACCCGAAGTTATTAACGATGTCGCCGGGCGCCGACACCGTTAATTTATTGCCGGTCTCCCTCCGGGCGGTGGCGGCCCATGCTGACCGTCAGCGACACGTTGACCGGTGACAAGAGACCCTTCGAGCCTCTGAACCCGCCGGAGGTCAAGATGTACGTCTGCGGCCCAACGGTCTACGACTCGCCCCACCTGGGACACGCTAGGGTCGCCGTCTTCTTCGACGTGGTGACCAGGTACCTCTCCCTGTTGGGCTACAGGGTTCGTTACGTGTCAAACGTGACCGACGTGGAGGACAAGATAATCAAGAGGGCATCAGAGGAGGGAACTGACTTTTTAGAGGTCGCCCGCAGGTACGAGAGGGAGTATTTCGCTGCCATGGCCTCGCTGGGGGTGGCCCCCCCTCTGATAGTGCCCCGGGCCACCGAGTACGTTGAGGACATGGTGGATTTCATATCGGGCCTGGTGGAGAAGGGTCACGCGTACGTCTCCGACGGTGACGTCTACTTCGACGTCTCATCCTTTCCGGAGTACGGGAAGCTCTCTAAAGTGAGCGTAGAGGATCTGGTGGCGGGCGCCAGAGTCGAGCCGGGTGGGGGCAAGAGGAGTCCTGAGGACTTCGCCCTCTGGAAGGCGGCAAAGCCGGGGGAACCAAGTTGGCCGAGCCCGTGGGGTCCAGGAAGGCCGGGATGGCACATAGAATGCTCTGTAATGATAAACAAGACGCTCGGAGATCAGATAGACATTCACGGAGGAGGGAGCGATTTGATCTTTCCCCATCACGAGAACGAGATAGCCCAGAGCGAGGCCTACACCGGCAAATCGCCCTACGTGAGGTACTGGATGCACGTGGGCCTCGTGAGGGTGGCAGGGGAGAAGATGGCCAAATCCCTGAGGAATTACTTCCTCGTTTCCGAGGCCGTGAGGAGATGGGGGGCCGGGGGGGTGAGGCTGTGGCTCCTCTCCGCCCACTACAGATCTCCCTTAGACTTCGAAGAGTCGGCACTCGACTCTGCGGCCGCCAGGTTCGCCAGACTGAGGTCTGCGGTCCTTAGGGCCGCAGCCTACGCCGCGAGGCGCCCTCTCCCGGGGAGACTCTCACCAAGAGACGAGGCCGCCATGGCGAGGGTCTGGGAGCTGAGGGACGACTTCCACCGCGCCATGTTGGACGACTTCGGGACGCCGAGGGCGCTGGCCTCCCTGGACGGGCTGGCTGGGGTGGTCGCCGAGGCGGTTTCGGGGCGGGGGTCCCCCACGATCGCCGCGGCGGCCGGATCCGAGCTCGTCCGCCTAGCTTCCATACTCGGCCTCGACCTGACCGCGGCCGAGGTCGGTTCTGTTTCCGGGGAGGCGCCCGTGGAACTGCTGATCAAGGTTAGGACCGAACTCAGAAAGAGGAAGATGTGGGACTTGGCTGACGAGATAAGAGAGAGGCTCGCTGAGATCGGGGTAAAGATCGAGGACGTTGGAGAGGAGACCGTCTGGTGGTTCGAAGGCGGCGGAGGGAAGAAGTTCCCTGAGAGATCCGATCCGGGAGGTTAGATCGGCCGCCGAGGCGGGGCTCGGGCGAGGCTTGGTCGCCAGAGGTGATCTATCTCCATCCTCGCGAGGCTGGCCCTTTTCCCCGCCGATCGTCGGCCGATCTCGGCCGCCTCTCTCAACCATTTTGGAGTCGAGGAGAACCCTCTCAGGTGGGCCTCAGGCTAGGTCAGTGATCTCATGGCGGATCGTCGCCGTCACCAATCATCATCGGCCTTCACACGCCCCCGTCGCCAATTTTTAACGATTCTGCGATCTCAGCCGCCCGACTCAACGTCTCCCTCATGTTGGCAGTTTGTCTTCCCTCCCAGTAGGCCTTGCCGCATGATCTACAGACGTACACTTTCCTGTCCCTGGGGGCGCCCGGAGGAACCGTCCGAGCGCCGCCCGCGACCTCAAGCTCCCCCCCGCATTCTGGGCACCTGGATCTGTCTGGGTCGAACTCGAGCCTCACGCCAGCCTCTGCAGACAGCCAAGCGAGTACCCTCTCTATCCTATCCTGGGGGACCAGCAAGACCTTAACCCCCCTCTTTAGCGCCCTGGCCGCCAGCTCCCTGTCCCGAGTCAGCAGGGTGTAATTCCCCTCGGCGCAGGCCTCGACTACGTCTAGGTCTCCCCTCAGCCCCATCTGCCGCGGTTCGTGGGCCTCAAACCCCAGGATCCTCAGCCACCTGAGCACATCCCCCAGCATAGAATCGCACAGGAAACTCTCCAACTCTCCGTACCCCTGGCGCACTGCCCAAGGCGGTCTATCCATCTAAAATTCGTCGCGGAGCTACCTGACCGAGTCCACCCGCGCGGGTTCTCCGGACAACCTCCGGACAGCCCAGCGGGGGCCTCCTCTCCGGGCAGGTTGACTTGACCGGTCTGGAGTCGCGGCAGCCCCGCGGTGCGGCCGGGGGATATCCCGGCCCAATCGGGACTCCCCCGGTAAGCTCAGCGTGGTAGCCCCGCCCGGATTCTCGCCCGATCCGATCGATCGGGATTCGAACCGGGGTCCCCAGGTCCAGAGCCTGGTGTGCTTGGCCGCTACACCACGGGGCTGTGGTGGCGATGTCTCCGTCGGATAAAAATGTTGCCCCGCTCGCCCACGCCTCCCTCGCCCCAGATCTCTCATCCCCGGCCGGGATCCACCGACGTTTCGGTCCCCCGCCGAGTCCCGGCTATGGCAGACCTGACCGCCTCTACCGGATCCTCAAACACCGTCAGCCCAGCCTCCCTCAAGATCCTTCTCCCCTCCTCTGCCGCGTTGCCTGACAGCCTGACGTACAACCTGTTACTGCTCAATCCGACGGACTCCACCGCCTCGACTATCCCCCGGGCGACCTCCTCTCCCGAGGTTATGCCGCAGAGGGCGTTGACCACAACATTCCGGACCCGAGGATTTGACGTTATGATCTCCATGGCGGCGGCCACCCGGTCGGCCGACGCCCCCCCACCGACGTCGCAGAAGTTCGCGGGTCGCCCGCCCATGAGGCTCACCAGGTCCATCGTCGCCATCGCCAGGCCAGCCCCGTTGGCGACGGTCCCCACATCCCCGTCCAGCTCGACGTACGCCAATCCAGCCTCCTCGGCCTTCGCCTCCCGTGGATTAGCCCTGACGGAAGGTCTCCTCCCAAATTCTTTGTGCCTGAAGAGCGCGTTGTCGTCCACCTCCAGGTGGGCGTCCAGGGCCACGGCCGTCCCATCTCCGAGCAGGCCGAGCGGGTTAACCTCGAGCAGCAGCGCGTCTGTGTCCACGATCAGCCTCCAGAGGGATGATATGACGTCGGCCACGGCCCGGGCGGCAGCCCTCCCCCCATCGCCGACCGCGTTGGCCGCCAACCTCCTGGCCTGATGGGGCAGCAGGCCCAGGAGGGGATCCACCTCCTCCCTCAGGAGATCGTCTGGGTACCTGCGCGCGGCCTCCTCTATGTCCATTCCCCCGTGGGGGGTCGTAACGAAGACCATCGACCTGGAGGATCTGTCCAGGACGCACCCCGCGTACACCTCATCCTCGACGTCGATGAACTCCTCCACCAGCAGGCCCTCCGGCCTGTGCCCCGAGAACTCTCTGGATAGGAGATCGCGGGCCGTCCTCTCCGCCTCTTCCTCATCCCGCACGATCACCACCCCGCCGGCCTTCCCCCTGCCTCCCACTGGGACCTGAACCTTGAGGACCGCCGGCCACCCCACCTCGTCCGCCGAGCGAGCGGCTCCCTCTGGATCGGCGGCGAACCGGTACCTTGGAGTCGGCACCCCGGCCGCCCTGAGTAGATCCTTGGCCTCCCTCTCCAGCAGCCTCATCCGGCCGCGCCGCCCTGAGAAACCGATTTAACCTTGAACCGCCGCCCGGCTGGATGCCGGCGATCCTGAGGGGGAACTTGCCCACCCTGGTCCAGGGCATAACCGGAAGGCAGGGGCGGCTCCACACCAGGCTGATGCTGGACTACGGCACAGAGATCGTCGCGGGGGTCACCCCGGGGAGGGGGGGCTCCAAGGTGGAGGGGGTCCCGGTGTTCGACTCGGTTGCCGAGGCCCTGGATGAGGTCGGCCCGATCGAGGCCTCCGTAATATTCGTCCCGGCTCCCCACGCCTACGACGCCGTCTTGGAGGCGATCAGATCTGGGATAGGTCTCGTCGTGGTGATAACCGAGCACATCCCCGTCCATGACGCTATGAGGTTCATCAGGTACGCCAGGCTAGTCGGCGCCACGGTGATCGGACCGAACACCCCGGGCCTGATAGCCCCCTCCCTGGGGGTCAAGCTGGGGATAGCCCCTTCGTCCGCCTTCTCCCCCGGATCAACGGCCATAATATCCAGGAGCGGGACCTTGACCTACGAGGTCTCCCTCTCCCTCTCATCCGCGGGCTACGGCACTTCCATAACCATCGGCCTGGGGGGCGATCCGGTCACCGGATTGGACTTCGTGGACGTGCTGGAGGAGGTCAGGTGCGATCCAGACACGGACTCCGTAGTCTTGGTGGGTGAGATAGGAGGGACTGCTGAAGAGGAGGCGGCCGAATACCTCTCTAGGGGATACCCCAAGCCGGTGGTAGCCTACGTGGCCGGGAGGACCGCCCCCCCGGGGAGGACCATGGGGCACGCCGGGGCGATAATCTCCGGGGGGCGGGGCACCGCCGAGAGCAAGATCAGGGCCCTAGAGGCCGCCGGAGTCCCCGTCGCCGAGACCCCCTTCGACATCCCCAGGCTGCTCTCCGGCCTCCGCTGACTCACCGGCCTCCTCCCGAGATTGAGGCCCGCGAACCCCCAGCGGCGGTATGGACACCTCGGCCCTGGACGCCTCCCTCTCTCCCTCCTCCGTCAGAGAGAAGAAGCTGTATCCTCCGTGCCTGAAGGATCTGATGAGTCCCCTCTTCTCCAGTTCGTCGATCGCCCGCAGGATCCTCCCCACGGAGATGCCCGTCTCCCTGACGAGCTCCCTCATGTGGACGGTCGTCTTACCCCTGAGCGCCCTAAGCACTGCCTTCTCGACGTCCCCCATATCAGAGGGCACGGGCGAAGCGGCGCCCCGGGATAATATAAGATGCGGGCGCAACTTTATGAATGCGCCAGTGAGCCCGGACCGGGGTGAACCCGATGCCGATAGAGGATCCCGTCAAGAGGAGGATAGCGGCCAAGGCCCTCCTCGAGTACAAGATATGCAGGAAATGCGGCGCGAAGAATCCCATTGGGGCCACCAAGTGCAGGAGGTGCAGGAGCAAGAATCTCAGACTCAAGAGAACTAAACTCAGCAGGAGGTGAGGTTCACCCTCGTGTTGCGGGCCCGTAGCTCAGCACGGATCAGAGCGCCGGCCTGCGGAGCCGGAGGCCGCGGGTTCGAGTCCCGCCGGGCCCGCTCTCAGGATGGTCGGCGGGCGCAGTTTTAATCTCCCCCGGGGCCGAATTCGGGGTGTGAGCTCTGTCGGAGTCAGAGCCGGGACGAGGTTCCGTGGAACTAGGAGAGTGCTCTGTGATCGGGTGCGGAGAGCCCGCCGTTAAGGTGGTCGGGAGGAGGTACCTGCCGGCCCTGCAGGCCCTGAAGCTGAGGGTGAACCCCAGGGTCAGGGAGTTTCCGCTCTGCAAGAAGCACTACAAGATGGCCAGGGAGGCCCTCAAGGAGCTCTCCAGGTGATCTCCCACACCACCAACTCTTCGAACCTGAGGGCCCTCCTTCCCACGATCCGTCCGGTCAGGCCGATAGACGCGATCTCCTCTATGGTCTCTCTGATTCCGTTCCTCACCGACTGGAGGATCAGGGCCCTCCCGGCGGGAGAGAGGACTTCGGGCAGGCCGCGCAGGAGCCTGTCCAGGAAGGCCCGGCCCCGCGGGAGTCCCCCGGCCCACGCGGCCGACTCAACGTCTCTCGGCTCCTCGGCCAGGTATGGCGGGTTTGATATCACCAGGTCGAACTTTTCATCCCTGATCGGGGAGAACAAATCCCCCAGACGGGCCTCGAACGATCCGTCCAGCCCGGCCGCTTCTGCGTTTTCCCTGGCGGCCGCCACCGCCGAAGGATTCACGTCCACTCCGACGACCATAGCCGCCCCGCGGGCTGACGCCAGTATGCCCAAGATCCCGCATCCGGTGCCCACGTCCAGGACCCTGAGGCCTGAGACCTCCTCACCGAGGAGTACCTCCGCCAGGAGCTCCGTGTCCTCGGCTGGCGGATAAACCCCAGGGGGAACTCGGAACCGGAGCCGTCCGAGTTTGAACAGCCTATTCGGCCCGCTCACCCGACCACCTCCAGGAGATATTCCGCGAGCCTGAGATAATCCCCCGGCGTGAGCTCGTACGCCCTGGACCCCAGGTCCACCGGGGCCATCTCGGCGTCCAACTCCGGGTCGCGGCTTCCCATCCTCCTCAACCACGATATCAGGGGGGTCCTGATGAGCCTTCTCTTTTTGAAGAAGACGTGGGGAAGAAACTGCTTCAACACCAGCAGCCTGGGGTCTGAGGGGGGGACCTCCGGCCTCGGCCTCATGCTCAGCACGGCCGCCTCGACGCTGGGCCTGGGATAGAAGACCTGAGGCGCCAGTATGGCCCTGACCTTCACCTCGAACCTCGCCTGAGTCAACACGCTGAGGCTGCCGTAGTTACCCTCGCCCGGCATCGCGATCAGCCTATGAGCGAATTCCCTCTGGAGGGACAGACCTATCGACTTAACCTCCCTGAAGATCAGGTGAAGGATCAACCTCGAGGATATCCCGAAGGGAGGATTGGACGCGACCGAATCGAATTCCAGCCGCCTCAAAACCCGGGGCGCCTCTCCCACGACGACCTCCACTGGTCTGCCGGCGAACCTCTCTCTCAAGCGGGCTCCCAACCTGGGATCCACCTCGACGGCAACCACAGAGTCGGCTCCCGCCGCCAGTATGGCCTCGGTCAGGTTCCCCGCCCCGGCGCCCACCTCTAGGACCTTAAGCCCGCGCACGCCCCCCGCCTCGACTATGATCTCCAGCGCCCTCCTGGATATCAGGTGGTGCTGCCCCAGTTCCCTGGACGGCCTCGCCAGGGTCTCTCTCAGCAGGTCAGTCACCTCTTTCCGGAGGTCGGGATCCCACCGCCTCACGTACTCGGGGGGCACGCGACGCCGGCCGCCGCTGCCTATTTATCCCCCTCCCGAGGGAGGGGCGGGAGGTGCTCGCATGTCGGCGGCCTCCGTCTTGGAGAGGATCGACGAGGTAAGGTGGATGCTGCCTCGGTCTTACAAGAGCGGGATGAGGGTGCCGGGACTGGTCATCGCGACGGAGAAGCTCTTGCGCCACATAGAGAGAAAGTCCCTGGACCAGCTGGCCAACGTGGCCTCCCTGCCCGGAATATACAGGTACTCCATGGCCATGCCCGACGTGCACACCGGGTACGGCTTTCCGATAGGGGGCGTCGCGGCGTTCGACGCCTACGACGGTGTGATCAGTCCCGGAGGGGTCGGCTTCGACATAAATTGCGGCGTCAGGGTTCTAAGAACAGATCTCCGTGAGGAGGATGTCAGACCACTCCTGTCTCGACTCGTGGAGACGATCTTCTCCATGGTCCCGTCTGGGCTTGGAAGCAGGGGGAGACTCAGGCTGAGCGAGCCCCAGATAGACGAGGTATTGATGAGAGGGGCAAGGTGGGCGGTCGATCAGGGATACGGGTGGGATCAGGACCTGGCCCACACCGAGGAGGGCGGATGCATGGAGGGCGCCGATCCCTCTGTCGTGAGCAGCAGGGCCAAGAGGAGGGGGGCTCCTCAGCTGGGGACGCTGGGAAGCGGAAACCACTTCTTGGAGGTCCAGGTGGTGGATAAGATATACGATGAGGCCGCAGCGCGGGCTCTGGGGATAGAGGGTCCCGGCCAGGTTACCGTCATGATCCACACCGGCAGCAGGGGGCTTGGCCACCAGGTGGCCTCCGACTTCCTGGAGGAGATGCTCTCCAGGGCCGGTCAACTCGATTTCCGGCTCCCCGACAGGCAGCTGATATGCGCCTACGCCGGGACCAAGACCGCGGAGCGGTACTTCGCGGCCATGCGTGGGGCGGCCAACTACGCGTGGGCCAACCGGCAGATCATAATGCACTGGGTCAGGCAGGCCTTCGAGAGGGTGCTCGGCAGGAGCCCCGAGGACCTCGGCATGAGGTTGATCTACGACGTGGCCCACAACATAGCCAAGCTCGAGGAGCACGAGGTGGACGGCAGGACGGTTAGAGTTTACGTTCACAGGAAGGGGGCGACCAGAGCCTTCCCCCCAGGGAGACCGGAGCTGCCTCCAGACTACAGGGAGGTGGGCCAGCCCGTCTTGATACCGGGATCCGAGGGGACCGCCTCCTACATCCTGATCGGAACTCGGAGGGCCATGGAGGAGACCTTCGGCTCCGCGGCCCACGGGGCTGGCAGGATGATGAGCCGCTCGGCAGCCAAGAGGACCTACCGGGGAAGGCAGATAGTGGAGCAGCTGGCCAGCCGGGGGATAATAGTGAAACCGGCATCCTTCGCGGTGGCTGCCGAGGAGGCTCCCGGGGCCTACAAAGACGTGGACGAGGTCGCCTTGGCCACCCACAAGGCGGGCATAGCCAGGCTGGTCGTCAGGATGAGACCGATGGGAGTGGTCAAGGGTTGAGGCGGACCGAGCCTTAATAAACGGGCCGCGTGTCGCGGGTGGGTGCCCCGGCTTGGCCAGGGAAGCGAGGGATGGGGACTTCGTGCTCGTCCACCTCAGCCTGTGGGATGCAGACGGGGGGGATCTGATCTACACCACCGACGAGGCGGTGGCGCGGGAGTCCGGCGACTACGACGAGGACAGGATCTACGAGCCGGTACTGATAATCCTCGGAAGGGGGAAATTCTTTCCTGAATTAGAGTCTCAAATCGTAGGGATGAAACCTGGGGACACTAAAGAGATAATCTTAGAGCCGAGAGAGGCCTTCGGTGAGAGGGACGAATCCAAGGTGAGGACGATCCCGCTAGGCAGGCTGAAGAGAGCCGGGCTAGGGGACGTCTTCCCCGGGGACAGGATAAAGATGGGGGGCGAGACAGGCACGATCCTCTCGATAAGCGGGGGAAGGGTCAAGGTGGATTTCAATCATCCCCTGGCCGGCCGAAGGATAAGGGCGAGGGTGACCCTGCTGTCAGTGCTCGAGGATACCGGGGAGAAGGTCAGGGCGCTGACCGCCGACGTCTTCGGCGTCCCGATCGACAGGGTGACGGCCGAGTTCTTGGATGGGACGGCCGTGGTGGAGATACCCCCTGCCGCCTACATGAGGCGAGACGCGCTGGACAGGAAGATAAGGATCGCTTCCGTGATGATGAACAGGCTCAAGGAGGTGGAAAAGCTCAGGTTCGTCGAGACCTTTCAACTCCCAGGCGAGGGATCGGAAGTGGAGGACGCCGGTTCGGGAGAGGAACCGAGCGGTGGAACCGAGACGGGGGCGGAGGAACGGGGGGGTGGAGGAGAGTCCCAGCCTTCAGATTAGGAGCCTCACCCTGCAGAGCCTGCGATCCTCCCGAGGACAGTCGATCCTCCCTCCGACGGAGATGACCATGATCCTGTCCCCGGCCAGGAGGCCGGAAGGCCTGCACTCGTCGACCAGATCGCACTCTCCCTCTCGGCACCTGGGGGGCTCGTACTTCACTATCTCCCCCTCCCTGGCCAGCCTGACCGGGAGGGCAACCTCCAACTCCGCCAGCTTGACCCTAGCCGGGACGACTACCCCGTGAACCTCGCACGGGAACCTCTTCTTCGCCGCCCTGGAAACCACCTCATAGAGCCTGCCCTCCATCAAGCTTCCTGTACAAACAGACCTGAATTTGCAGGACGAGCAGGCGTCCGCTTCCCCGATGAAGAGGAACCTGGCCCCTCTCTCAATCATGTAGTCGGGAAGCAGGGTAACGATCTCTCTCTCGGGGTGTTCCACCGTCGCCCGGGATCACCACCGGCATGGTTTTAAAATCCTGGCCGCCCGCAGCCTCGTCGCGGGTTCGAACCCGCGTCCACCTTGGATAAAAGGGGTAGATCCGATTGAGACCGGAGGAACTAGCCGGCGGCCCGCCGAGGCTCAGAGAGGAGGTAGAGAGGCTGGCCCTGAAGGGGACGACCACCGTGGGGATAAAGGTGGCCGACGGCGTCGTGTTGGCTGCCGACAAGAGGGCCTCATCTCAGACCTTCGTGGCCAGCAAAAAGGCCAGGAAGATACTGAAGGTCGATGACAAGACGGCCGTCACGATCTCTGGGGTGGTGGCAGATGCGCAGTTTCTCGTCAACAACCTGAAGGCCTTCTCCGACATTTACAGGGTGGAGCACGGGAGGCCCATGGCTGTCGGGGGGAAGGCCAGGTACCTGTCCCTCCTGCTGAGGTCCTACGGCAGGCTGTTCCTGATAGCTCACATGCTGGTCGGCGGGATAGACGACGGGGGACCGGCCCTCTTTGGGGTGGATTTCTTTGGCACGGTCTCGGAGGAGGTATACACCGCGGCCGGATCCGGCTCACCGGTCGCCCTGGCCGTTATAGAGGAGAGGTACGATCCGGCGATGACCCTGGACGAGGCCGAGTTCCTCGCGCTGGACGCTATGGCCGCAGCCCTGTCCAGGGATACGGCCACCGGGGACGGCATAGACGTCGCCGAGATAAGCGGCTCTGGCCTCCGCCTCCTCTCTCCGGCCCAGATAGAATCCATTCTGAGATCCCTCAAAAGGTGACCCCATGGTTCAGAAGACTGCGGCCTTTTTGTCGGCCGATAAGCTGAAGCGTGAGGTCAGGGAGAGCCTCTCAAAGATAGGAAGCGTATCCAAGGTAGATCTGGAGGGCCCCTTCGTCGTGGTATATGTGGATGATCCGGCGGAGTTCTTGAACGGGGACGGCGGCCTGGCCGAGGTGGCCAAGAGCCTGAAGAAGAGGATAATCTTGATGTCCAAGGAACCGAAGAAGAATCAGGAAGAGGCACTGAAGATAATTAAAGCGGTGATTCCGGAGAGGGCCGAGCTAGTCGACGCAATATTCGTTAAGGAGACGAGAGAGGTATACATCATAGCGAAGAGGACCGGATACGTGGTTGGCAAGGCCGGGTCCAACATAGCCGCCGTTTTGAGGGCCACCGGGTGGCGACCCATAGTGATAAGGGCCCCGGCCCTGAGGTCGCCCTTCTTGGATACCCTCCAGAGGCTTATAGTGGACGGCGCGGTTGAGAGGAAGAGGAACCTGAAGCGAATCGCGAAGAGGATCTACAGGAAACCCATGGGGGTGAAAAGGGGGGTGTACGCCTCATTCCTCGGCGGCGCCAGGGAGGTCGGTAGGAGCAGCATACTCCTCCACACGGACGAGAGCTCCGTCCTCCTGGACGCCGGAATAGGGGTTGGGGGAGGGGGTTTCTTCCCCCGGTACGACTCGCCCGACTTCCACCTGGACGAACTGGACGCCGTCATCGTCACCCACGCCCACCTGGATCACTCCGGCGCCCTCCCCCTCCTGGCCAAGTACGGGTACAGGGGGCCCATATATGTCACCAAGCCGACCAGGGACCTAGTGGCGCTCCTCCTATACGACTACATCAACCTGAGCGCCAGGATAGGATCGACCCCCTTCTTCTCGGAGAGGGACGTTAGGACCATAATGAACCACATGGTCACCCTGGATTACGGGGAAACCGTCGACATATCGCCCGACATAAAGCTCACCCTCTACAAAGCGGGGCACATCCTGGGATCGGCCATGGCCCACCTGAACATAGTCGGGGCCAGGCACAACATCCTCTACACGGGGGACTTCAGGTTCAGGGACAGCAAGCTCCTGGATCGGGCCGACAGCAGATTCCCCAGACTGGAGACCCTCATAATGGAGTGCACCTATGGTGGGGAGAAGGACGTGCTCCCTCCTCCCTCGGACGCCGAGGCCCAGCTGCTATCCATAATCAACGAGACGATAGAGAGGGGGGGCAAGGTTCTGATACCGGCCCTGTCCGTCGGCAGGGCCCAGGAGATAATGCTAGTCTTGGTCGAGGCCTTCAACAGGGGGGAGCTCCCCGACGTCCCGGTCTACATAGACGGCATGGCCTACGACGCGACGGCGATCCACACGGCCTACCCGGACTACCTGTCCGGCTACGTGCGCAACAAGGTTTTCAAGGAGGATTCCGATCCATTCACCGATCCTCACATATCGGCAGTAAACAGCCAGGACGACCGCGAATCGGTGATTCAGGGTGGGCCAAGCGTAATAATCTCCCCGTCCGGCATGTTGGCCGGAGGTCCCAGCGTGGAGTACTTCAGGGCCCTGGCCGGGCGGCCCGAGAACGCGGTGATACTGGTGAGCTATCAGCCCCAGGGCACCCTGGGTAGGAGGCTCAGGGACGGGGCCAAGGAGGTTACCATCAGGGACGGGACTTCGGTTGAGAGGATCAAGGTCCAAGCTTGTGTCTGCTCGGTGGAGGGTTTCTCAGCCCACGCGGACAAGGTCCAGCTCCTGAGCTTCATAACCTCCATATCCCCCAAGCCGAAGAACATATTCCTGGTCCACGGTGAGGAGAGGAAGATGCACTCCTTCAGGCGGCTGGTCTCAAAGGCCGCCACTAAGCTGTCCCGGCTGGGAATGCCGAGCATCATGGAGAGGGTGAGGATCGTCTGACCGTCCGAGATCTCAGTCTTCGGGTCTCTTCCAGACTGCCACAAACCTGGGTACGACCAGCAGAGGGGGAAAGGTCTCCGTTCTCACCACGACGACCTCTCCTCCAACCTCTTGGACCCGATCCTTGAGCTGCCTCAGCGCGAGTCTGAGCTCCTCCTCGCTCTTGTCCACCAGGTCGTCGTACCTCACTATGACTATATTGTTCTCGTTTATCTCCGTCAGGACCTGACCTATATCGGACACGTCTCTCAGGTAGACCGGCTTCACGGCTATTGGTTTTTCCATGATGTCCGGTCCGTACTCCTCTCCTGGGACCGGCTCGTAGTACTCTTCTCCCTCTCCGTACTCCTCGTACTCCTCGTACTCCTCCTCACCGCCCCTACCCAAGATCCTCCTGAAGAAGCCCAAACCGCAACCCTCCTTTTCTCGACCCCGATCGGCCACCCTATTTAAAGCATATCAGGCGTCGGTCTTACCGGGCGGCCGCGTCCCCAACGTTTAATTATGAAGGCGTGGGATACGGAGGGGCCCGAGGCGGTGGAGATGAGCAACGCCATGGGTTACCTGAACAAGAATGTCGACGAAAATGTGCTCGTCTCCCTCAAGAACGGCTCTTGGGTCAG
The DNA here is from genome assembly GCA_027491915.1 of Thermoproteota archaeon. Taxonomy (GTDB): domain Archaea; phylum Korarchaeota; class Korarchaeia; order Korarchaeales; family Korarchaeaceae; genus JAOZGC01. Next base: position 50,484 of record JAOZGC010000003.1, read on the forward strand.
GGGGGTACTCAGGGCGTTTGACAGGCACCTCAACCTCATAGTAGACAACGCCGAGGAGATGATGCCCGGTCAGGGCGACCCAGTCGGCAGCGTGATAAGGCTCGGGAAGAGGGTACTGATAAGGGGCGACACGGTTGTGGCAATATCCGCCCCCAAATCGAGGTGAGTCGGACTTCCGCCCGGGAGATGAGACGGGGGAGGTGAGGGTGACTTGGTCAAGGGGACTCCCTCCATGGGCAAGAGGGGCCGAGGAAAAACTCACGTGAGATGTAGGAGATGCGGCAGGCACTCTTTCAACGTTAAGAAGGGATATTGCGCCGCCTGCGGCTTCGGCAGGAGCAGGAGGATTAGGAGGTACTCCTGGCAGAACAAGAAGCCCGTGACCAGGGCGAGGCTGGTCTGAGGACCCTCCCCGCCGAATTCCCATATTTTAATTAATGATTGAAAATAACAGTGGAATAATTCCAAAATCTTTTTAAGTATTTGCCCGGCCTAAAATTAGAGGTTTTTCTTTTTGTCTCTAAACCATGCGGGAGAGGTCGTTGTGGTGGGTACTGGCCCCGGAGGAGCCACGGTCGCGCGGGAGCTGGCCTCTCGGGGGGTGAGGGTGACGATCTTGGAGAGCGGCAGACCGGGCGTCAAGTTCGGCACGGAGATGGGGGCGCTCGGTTTCTACGACGGCCGAACCTTCGGGGCAGGCCGCCTGTCCGAGGGCAGAGAGGTCGAGTTCTTCAGGGCCAAGGTGCTCGGGGGCACGGCCACCGTCTCTCTAGGCTGCGCCCTGTCCCCGCCGGGCGGCCGGCCGAGGGGTATGGGGTTCGATCTTGGGGGGAACCTATCCGAAGCCCGGAGGGACATGAAGGTAGTTACAACACCGGAGGAGTTCATTGGACCGAGATCCTCCCTGATCCGGCGCGCGGGGGAGGAGCTCGGCTACGAGTTCAGACCCATGCCCAAATCGGTCAAATTCGACCGATGCACGGGATGCGGGAACTGCGTCTTGGGCTGCGTCGAGGGGGCCAAGTGGACGCCAGTGAGATACCTGGCCGAGGCCGCCAGGGCGGGCGCGAGGATCATGACGGGTTATTCGGTGACCAGGGTGGCGTCGAAGTCGGGCGAGGTGACCTCAGTAGCCGCCCGGGGGCCGACCGGCGGGATCAACATCCCGGCGAGCGTCGTGGTGCTGGCGGCCGGGGCCCTGGAAACTCCGGTAATCCTCCAGAACTCCGGGGTGGATGCAGGCGGCTCCCTGTCGGGCGACCTGTTCGTAAACTGCTACGGTATGATCGACGGCAGGGGCATGGGAGACGAGATGGGGATGACGACGCTCATGGACGGGATGCTGGATAGGGGCTTCCTACTATCCCCCATCCTGGATACCCCCCTGGACATGTTCCTCTACTTTCCGACGCTCAAGAAGCTCAGGTCCCTCAGGAGATCGAAGATGATCGGCCTGATGGTCAAGACCTCGGACGACGTCGTTGGAGGGGTTACCAGAGACGGTAGAATAAGAAAGACCATAACCCGAAACGACGAGAGGAGGCTTAGGGAGGGAGAAAAGATCGCCAGGGCCGTGCTCGAGGCCGCCGGCTGTAACCCCGGATCGATCATGACCGGGAGGGTGAGGGCGGCCCACCCGGCATGCACAGCCCCCGTGGGAGAGGTGGTCGACCGAGAGCAGGAGACCGAGATATCAGGCCTCTTCGTCGGGGACGCCAGCGCCTTTCCGGCGGCCCCTGGGATTCCCCCAATAGTCACGATAGTCGCCATGTCCAAGCGGCTCGGGAGGATCTTGACCGACGACCGACTGAACCCTTCCTAGGTCGTCGGGCGGCGACACCTCGGATGATCAGGGAGGTTGCGGGTCGGCACCCTCCCCGACCCCCCACGAGTAATCTTTAATTTCCGGTGGTGTGCGGGAGCTGGGCCGGTGGCGCAGTCTGGTAGCGCGCCCGCTTGGCAAGCGGCGTCCGAATCGCCCAGAGTGCGGGAGGTTCGCGGGTTCGAATCCCGCCCGGTCCACCAGATCTATCTTCTCTTCAACGTCCTCAAAGGATCTGATCGAGGGAGAACCATCGTGTTCCGAGATTCGAGGTCGTCCCTATCCGGAGAGAGGCTTCCGAACTACGTCGAGGAGGTCAGGCTGACCCCCCTCATCCCCCTGTTTCTTCTCCTGCCCATGATCGTCATGGCCCCCCTGATCCTCTATCTGGCCCTCTCCAGGCCGGCCGTTCAACCCCTCCTTCCGGGGGCGGTGGCGATCGCGCTCATACTATCCCTCGTATACTATCTAATCAGGATCTACGGGAAGCTCAGGTTGGAGGTCTTCGAGGGGGCCATCAGGATCAAGTTCGGCCGATCCGAACTCACCATCCCGGCCGCATCCGTGTCGGCCATAAGCCTGACCAGGGCCGGCGCCCTGTCCCTCTGGTCCGGGCCCCAGGTCTGGAGGGGGTCCCTAAAATTCCTGCTGCGCGGGGGCGCGGCGGTGGTCTTCCACCTGTCTCGCCCCCAGAGAGACGTCGCTGGGGAGATCAGGCGGGTATGGGTGTCCACCTCAAATCCAGATGGCCTGGTGGCGGCCCTGATCGGGGCGGGATTTCCCCCTCCCTCCAGACCTCCGGAGGGGGACAAATACAGCCTGTAATTCGGCGGCGCGGGAGTGGTGCGGGGGGAGGGATTTGAACCCTCGCGGGCCTGCGCCCACTCGGTCCTGAGCCGAGCGCCTTGGACCTGGCTTGGCTACCCCCGCGGGGAGGAAGACCCCTCCCGTCGATATAAAGATTGCAGGCGGGACCCCCTCGCCCCTATCTAAAGATTGGTGCTCCGGCCGGGATTTGAACCCGGGTCTGGGGCTCGAAAGGCCCCTATGCTTAACCTGGCTACACCACCGGAGCCCGGGGACCGGTCTACCCCTCCTCTTATAAAATCAGCACCTATATGGCGATTCCCAGATTCTCGTCCAGCTTCTGCCTCAGGTACTCCACGAAGAGGCCCTTGAGCTCCCTGGCCGACGGACTCATCGCCTTGAATATCTCCAACTCCGCCTTCTTCTTTTTCTCTAGAAACCACCTGTTCTCCTCCTGCCAGAACGGATGCTGGAGATTGGGCAGCCTCATGTTGTCCTGGGCCGCCTTGAGGTCCATCTGGGTGAGGGGCTCCAGGGCGAACCGGTAGTCAGAGAAGAAACCAGTCTCCACGTCTCCGGTGGTTATTCCTATGAATCTGGCCTCTGGGGCGGCCAATCCGGGAATGTGAGCCGAGCTTATGCTGTTGTAAACCACGGTGGCGGCTATCCTTATGGACCACGGGGACAGGTCCGTTAGGATGGCCACCGGCACTCCCTTGTCGCTCAACATCCTCAGGAACCTGCGCATGCTCCTGGAGGCCTGCCCCTTCAGGATGGCCACCGCTATCCCGTGCTCCTCCGGTATCCCCAACTCTATCATGTTCTTGGCCGGGCCGACCTTCTCCACGGCAACGACCGCCTTGACGCCTATCCTCCCGAATTTTATGTTCTCTGGCCTCGGGGGAACCGAGTAACCCATCTCCCCGACTTGATCAGCCCTTATCGTCCTTCCCGACCTGTCTGTGAGCTCTATGTCTCCGTATATCCACCCCCTGGGGTCGCTCGTTATTGATATGGCCTCGCGCGGCAGTCCAAGCACCAGCTCCATCAAGACGATCCTTGAGTCAGTCTCTCGCTGATCTTTGGGGAACAGCGTACCCTTGAGCCTCTCTATTTTGTGGATGTAGTAGAAATCCCTCTTGGTCATGGTCAGTCCGTTCTCCAGGTGATCGAGCGCCTTGTCCATTCCATAGAGTATCCCGGCGAGCGTCTTCAGGCTCTTCAGCCTGGACCCCCTTATCTCGCTGTACACCCTAGGGGAGAAGACGTATCCCTCCTCCTCGCTGAACTCTATGTTGCCCGAGGTGTTGGGGGGGTATCTTATCTTCGGGAACCTCCCCATCTCCATATCCCTCTTGATCTTCAGGGCTATCTCCCTTATCCTCTTCTTGACCTCAACCGCCTCCTCATGAGCCATTCTTCTTCACCCCCGCGGGCGGGCGAACCTTGGACAGTATCTTCTCCACCGGCGGCCTCTCGCCGGTTAGGTCCTCTACCACCTCGGATATCAACTCGTAATATCTGGCAAACGCTTCGTACCTGGCCCTGGCCATCTCGGCCCTCCTCTTCCTGTGGAGGAAAGACTTCAACTCCCTGGCGCAGATCCTCAACCCAAGCTCGATCTCCCTGGCTATCTCCGGTTTGTTTGCTATGAACTCCTTACCCACGGTCTTAAAGGGTATCTTGGTGGACACTATGTGCACGAACAGGGCCACGGGTTCTTCCTCCAGCGATCTCAACCCGTAGTTCCCCCAGTCTATCCTCCTAGCCACCGCGTACGAAACGTCGCTGGAGACATCGTAGAGGAGGGGTATCCGGTTGGCGAACCTGTAGAGCTGGATCTCCCCGGTCGGTCTCAGCTCTCCCCCATAGGCCAGGGCCGTTTCAACTATGAACGGGTGGGCCTCGAACACGCTCGGCGGCCTCTGGACTGCCTTGACGAATTCCGGTCTGAGCTCCTTCTTTATTCCCTCCTCCAACAACTCCGGCGACAGGGGCGACAGGATCGAGGCGTCGGGCGGCAGGAACCGTGGATAGCTTCTCAATGCCCTGAAGAGGGCCCTAATCTCCTCGTCGGTCAGGTTTCTCGGCCTCTTGATCGGATCGAGCCCGGCCAGCCTCACCACTTCCCTCGCGGTCTTGGATCCCACCCTCTGGAAGTGGGTGGTGAGGAAGGTCACCAGAGTCCTGGTCTTGGTGGTGGATATGAGCCTCATCAGTATCTCCAGGTCCACCCCTTTGGGGTGGAACTTGGCCTCCCTGGGCAGCGGGGGGATCACGTCGGTGCTCCTCACGAAAAGGTAGGGGACCCCGTCCGGATCCACGAACAGCATGTCCGCGTATGGGGTGACGATCGCGGTCTGCCTCAGGTACTCAACTATCTTTCTCCTGGCCTTCCCGTAGCTCCCCTCGAAGTGCATCTCAACCCTGGTGAACGACTCGTCGCACGCGTCCGCCAGCCTCCTCCTCTTCAATACAATCGGTTCATTCCTCTTGATGTCTATCTTCATTTCGAACTCCTCCACAGGACCCCCGTCCCGCGCGGTGGTCACCTTGAAGGGCATGTTGGTCGTTATCTGTCCGTAGAGGAGGGCCATAGTCCCGCCCAATCCGAACGTCCCCCTGCTCTGCATCAACCTGTACTTGGAACTCACGAACACCTTGCCGAAGGCCGCAGGAACGTCGCTCGGATCCAGACCGATGCCGTTGTCAGACACGGTAAGCCTGTAGATGGTCCCTCTCCCGTCCACCCTCTCTTCAGATCTGGTCATGAAGACCGTTATCCTCGGCGGCCTCCTGGCCAGCTCGCAGGCGTCCAGCGCGTTCTCGACGAGCTCCCTCACTATGGTGTAGGTGGCCCTAACCGGGTTGTCGAAGCCGGCCAGGGCCTTGTTCCGGTAGAAGAAGTCCGCCGCGCTTATCTGCTCCAGCTGAACCTCTCTCTCGGCCATCCCTCTCGGGGCCCCCGCCCGGCCCCCGTTTAAAATATTGATCGACGCCCATCTTTATTCTCCTGTCTCTTTTGAGGCCAATCTCCTCTCTAAGTTCTCTATCTCTCTCATTTCCGCCAGCTTCTTCTCCATAATTCGATAAGCTGTTGAATGTCGGGCTCCCTTGAGGAGGGCAATCACCGCTTCCTTGGCCGGGATGACCCCGTAGTGCCTTCCTATTATCGACACAGTGTGGCCATAGACGGATATGCTGGTCCCCGTCCTCCCCTCTATGTAGGCCCTGGCCCTTCCCCTCTCACCTATCAACCTGCCCCTGATCCTTATGAGGGCGTTCTTCCTGTCCCCCACGTAGTTCCTCAGGTCTATGACCTCGAGCACGTATTCGTCGTCCAAGAGGTTGAACGCCTTCTCCGGACTGAAGCCCCTCGATATCGCCCTTATGACGGAGACCAACTTGCTCGGCATGAGGGGATCTCCCGGGGGGGAATCGAACCTTATCGTGACCTCGCCAGTCCGACTGTCCACCGACAACCTGGCCCCGGTCAGAGACTCCAGCCTCCTCCTGACGGCCCCGCCTTTGCCTATCAAAACCCCTATCCTGGCCCGGGGCATCTTAATCTTGGCCTGGTAGAAGGTCATTCCTCACCCCTCCATGAGGTCCTCCGCCAACCTCTCCGGATCCGGGGTCGCCAGTCCGTACCTGCGCCTAAAGAACCTCGTGATGACCCTCAGGTCCCTCTCCAAGAGCTCTCGGGCCATCGGATGTGCCAACAGTACGGATTGTGAGCAATCAATTATCCAAGGTAAGTCTTTCCAATACATTATGTTGTACTCAGATAGGTCCCCGTGAACCAGATTCGCGCCACGGACGATCCTTCCGACGTCCTCCAGTATGAGCTCCATCGTGCGCCTGGGATCGGGCAGGTCGGTCACCTGCCTCAGGAGGGGCGCAGGGAACCCCCCCTCCCCTATGAACTCCATCACCAGCACGTTTCCGGCCAGGCCAAGCGGCTCGGGAACCCGAGCGTCCGCCTCCCTCATTCTGCCCAGGTTCTGGAATTCTTTCCGCGCCCAGGCCATCACCAACTTCGTCTTCCCGCGGGGCGGCCTGAATCGCGGGTCGCCGATCATGTAGTCCAGGTACCTGGAGAAGTCGGCCGTATCTATCCTGTACACCTTTATTGCCACCTCCCCCCGGGCTCCCTCGCCGGACATGACCAGGGACTCCTTCCCGGCGCTCACCACCCAGTTGAAGTCCCTTATCACTCCGGCGTTGAACAGTCTGACCAGGGACCTCACGGTCCTCTGATCGAATATCAGGTGCCTTATCTTGTAGTAATCTCTGTCCTTTATCTTACCCCTCTCGGCCTCCCTGGCCGCCAATCTGTCCAGGCGCTCCTCTATCTCTTCGAACCTCTCCGACCCGGGCGGGTCAGGAGACATCTCCCATCATCGCCCACTCCTCGTCCAAGTACCCCTTCTTGATGAGCCACTCCACCTGCTGTCTCCTGTACCTCACAACCACGTCGCCGCGGTCTCTCTGGAACGGCCAGATGGATACCAGTACTATGTCCCCCCTTCTTATCCAGTGTCTCTTCCCCCTGAGCTTCCCCCTGACCCTGACCACCCTGACCTGCCCGTCGGCGCACTCCACCCGGAATTTCCCCTTGCCCAGCGGATCTAACACTCTGCCGAAGACCTCCAGCTCTGGATCGGCTGGCAGGAGGTCCTCCATCTCTGCGTCCAGGGAGGATTCAATGCCCTGATCACCCCTCTTCCCCTTGGGCACCTTCTTTCCACCTCCCCTCCTCTTCCTCCTCTTTCCCCCCCTCCTTCTAACCAAACTTTAACACAACTCCCCCCATTCACATTAGATCTTTGGAACCGGGCTCGTCGCGCCGCAGGCCTCGCACTTGAGGGCCCACCCCCTCCTCACCTTTACTATCCTGGTGTCCGGCCTGCCGCAAACCGGGCAAAGGACGTACCTCTCTATGAACTTCCTCAGCCTGGCCTCGACCAGCTGGGGATCTATCCTCCTGCTGAGTATGAGCTTCTTACTCTCTTCGGTTATGAAGTAGGGGCTGCCGAGCTCCTTGGACAGGAACCTGGCCAACAGGTGGGGATCCCTGTTCAGGCCGCTGGCTATCTCCCTGAAATTCGATATGTGCGTCTGCCTCCCTATGATGACTATGATCGGTCTAGGGGGCCGGAACCTCTCGCCGCTGGCGACGACCGGTGGTGCCTCCTTCCTGGCCGCCGCCAGCATCTCAAGGTACTCCTCCTCGGAAGCCAATCAATTTACACCTCCGACCCGCCCGTATCACCCAGCGCGTACCTCCCCTCCTCATCCACGTATATTAATCCTTCCGAGAGCATCTCGTTTAGCGCCGTCAGCACGTCGTCCGGATCCCCGCCCATCCTGGCCAGGATCTCCTCCTCCCTCATGGGACCTTCCTCCCTGAGTAGCGATAGGATCCTGTCCTCCACACCCCCGCCCGGCAGGGCGGCCGCCCTCCTGAACCATGATCTCAGTATCTCCAGTTCCCTGAGCAATATGACGTTTGGATCCTCCACTCGAATGACTATCATCGGCTGGACGTACTTCTCCCCCCTCCACTCTCGGGGCTTCCCCACGACGTCCACCACGGTCCCCCTGGGGAGGGGCGACCTGGTGTCCCCGTCCACCAGCAGCTGGACTCCCTCCTCCCAGGCCCTGAGGGATATGGGCCCGGTCCCGTCGTCCACCGACAGCCTGGCGTGGCCGCCATCCTCGGCCAGGTACCCGTCTATCACGACCCCCATTATCCTGACCTTGGCCACGCTCCTCCCCGACGCCAGCCTGAAGTACCTGTAACCTCCGGCCGTCAGCTCCTCGAACTCCCCCCCCAATATATCCCCAATCAGGACCTTGACGGCCGGCTGGTACCTCAGCCACCCGAACGACACGGCGCCCCACCCCTCGGCAGATTTATAATTTGGTGCGGCCCCAGGGTCCGGGCCCGTGGCTCAGCCTGGAAGAGCGCCCGCCTTATATGGCGGCTCCCGCCACAAAGCCAGAGGAGAAGCGGGAGGTCCCGGGTTCAAACCCCGGCGGGCCCACTCCCCCCCGCGGGAGAGGTGGGAACCTCTTGAGGCTCTGGATAGACGTCGTCAACGCGCCTCACGTCAGACTCTTCGCGAGGATCGTTGGGATTCTGGGGGAGGCCGTCGAGGACCTCTTGACAACAACGAGATCGTACGGATATCTGGAGGAGATGGCCGCGGAGATGTTGAGCTTCCCGGGCTCGGCCCCGATTTCGGTGGGTCAGAGGGCCGGAGGCCGGCTGGAGAAGCTCATGGCTCACCTGGACAGGGTGAGGACCCTGGCCGAGATCGTTCACAGGTGGCGGCCGACCGTGGCGGCCGCCAAGGCCTCACCCGAGCTCTCCAGGGTGGCCTTCGGCCTCGGGATCCCGGCGGTGATAATCAACGACAACGACAAAAGCTATCACGTCAGCAAACTCACCTTCCCCCTGGCCTCGGCCGTCGTCGTTCCAGAGGCCTTCGGCCGGGAGAGGGCGATCGAGTTGGGGGCAGACCCAGATGCCGTCGTCACCTTCCGCGGGGTCTGCGAGGTGGCCCACGTGTTGGACTACTTGGAGGGAAGGAGGTGGGGCGACCCGCTCGGCGACCTCGGACTGGAGCCAGGCGGCTACGTGGTGGTCAGGCCGGAGCCCAAGATGGTCGCCTACGGGTCGTGGAAAGGAGAATCTTCCTCCCTCACGCTGATCAGGTCGATCCGTCGCGGGATCGGAGATCTCAAGTTGGTCGTCTTCCCCAGAGATCAAGATGAGGCCAAGGCCATGTCGGCGGAGGGCGCAATCGTTCCAGGCGGAGCAGTCGACGCCCTTCAGATCTTAGCGAACTCTACCGCCTTCATCGGGGCGGGCGGGACCATGACCAGGGAGGCCGCCCTGCTCGGGGTCAGAACCGTGTCCCTATATCCGGGAGAGGACCTCGCCGTAGACAGAGAGCTGGAGGAGGCTGGGCTCATTAGGAGACTCCGGGACGTCGCCGCGCTCGGGGAGAAAATCGAAGAGGTTCTGGAGTCACCTCCCCCCCGCTCGGAGGCCGACCTCTATCTCAGGAGGGTAGATGATCCCGCCAAGGTCATGGCGAACGTTGTCAGGGAGATCTCGCGGCCTTCAATCTCACGGCGATCCTCTTGACGGCCTCAAACCAGAGAACTAGGAGGCCGATTAAAACGACGGTTCCCATAGATAGCTTCAGGACCTCCAGGGTTATCTCCCTCGGCCTGGTAGTCAGCCACGCGGTAAACTCGCCAGCCAGCCAGAATCCGAGCATCATGAGAAGCCAGCCGACGAGCACGGACGCGAGGGCCAGGGCGCTGCCCCTGTCCAAGCCGGTCACCTCGCTGGCGTCGGCGTGAGGACCAGCAGGGAGATCGTCCCGAGAGCGGAGGAGACGACGGTCAGGGCTATTATCTCCGCGACTATCCTCCTCTCGGTCTTCGCCCTGTCAAGGGCTATCACCGGGATGAGGGTTATCGGCGCCCTGGGGTCTGGATTGGCCCTGATCCTGTCCCCCTCCTCAAGTACCGTCGCCTTGACCTCTATCTCCGTGCGGCTCTTCAGGCCCCGGATGCTGACTATGGTCATGTAACCGGAGACTATCATGGGGAGAGCCGATATCAGCAGGAGGGACTCCAGGCCGTCGAAGGTCGAGGCAGATCCCAGGGCGGCCCCCAGGGCGAAGGATCCCACGTTGCCGGAGAACACCTCTGCCGGGAACCTGTTGTGCCTGTAGTACGCCGCGCACGCCGCCGCCGACACGGCGGACAGCGCAGCCGTGGCCTCCATCCCCATCCAGGCGCCGACAGCCGCCATGGTGGCGGAGATCACCGCGGCCGATCCGACGAGCAGTCCGTTTAGGGCGTCTATCATGTTGGCGGAGTTCACGATCACCGAGATGAACGCCGGTATGAGGGCTATCAGGGCCAGGTGCATCCTCGCCCTCCCTACCAGGGGGAGGAAGGGTCTAGGGGAGGCTATCCCGGGCGCCAGCAGCGGGAGGGCTATGAGCGCGGCGCCCAGGGCTTTTTGGAGTGCGTTCAGATCTACTAGATCGTCCACCGCCCCGATAACAGAGGCTACGCCCACGGCGGCCGAGAAGGCCAGCGCCCGCGGGGTCAGGCTCTGGTCGGCCCACCCGAGGATCGATGCGCCGATCATCATGCCGAGGGCGAGGGCGGCCCCGACCATCTCCGGCACCTCCGGTCTCCCCGACTTGTGCACGTCCACCCCGGTCACCCCGACCCTCCGGAGCCTGTCGGCCAGGTGCCTCGTGAGCAGTTCGGTTGCCACCGCGGCGGCGGCAGCGGCCGTCAGGACAGCCCAGATCTCCACCTTGAGTCCGGTACCGGGTTCGCCGGACAGTTAAAAAAGGGGATCCACCGAGGGCCACGGATGTCCCCGGAGGCGGTCGCCCCCCTGATAGCCGCGGCGCTATCCGCCCTGGGCATGGGGAGATGGATCTCCGCCGCGGAGAGGGCCGGATTAATTTCCCTCGACGTCCACAAGAAGAATCGCGTTGAATGCGTTAAGATAGGTGCTCTGCCCGCGGTAGCCGCCTCTTGGATGGGCATACTAATCTCCACCAGGATTGACCTCGCGGTGCTGTCCGCCGCCGCGGCGGCCGCGGCCATCGGCCTGATGGACGACGTGGCTTCCCTGAGGAACGCCGCCAAGGTGGTGCTGCCAATGATCTTCTTCCTCCCAATGAGATCTCCGTGGAGGGTCGTCCTCGGGGTCCGCGTGCCAGCCTGGCTCTCCTGGATGTGGGCCCCCCTGATCGGTTCCTACGTGGTCAACGGGGTCAACATATACGCCGGATTCAACGGACTAGAGTCGGGATCCGTTCTGATCATGTCCACCGTGATGGCGGCCCACGCCGCCGCGGCGGGCGACCAGGCGGCCGCCGCCGGCTTTCTCTCCCTGGCAGCCGCTTACGCCGCCTTCCTCCCGCTCAATTGGTACCCGGCCAGGGCCTTCCCGGGGAACGTGTCCACCTTCTTCTCCGGCGCGGCCCTGGCCGCCCTGGCCCTGAAGGAGGGGCTGGAGTGGCCACTGTTGGTGACGTCCATCCCCCTCCTGGTCGATTTCGTGCTCAAGGTGGGGACGTGGTCCAGGGCCAGGGGCAAGGGGCGGTCGAGGCCCGGCCCCGACGGGAGACTGCTCCCTCCACCTCACCTGTCGGTCGCCAGCCTGATCCTCAGGGTGAAGCCCATGGGGGAGAGAGATCTGGTCTTGACGATGCTGACCCTCGTCGCCCTATCCGGGGCCTCGTCCTTCTTCCTCCCTCCTCTTATTCTCGTACATCCTCCAGCTTAGGATGGGCCTCTTAGTGGCCAGGGCCTCATCCAACCTACCTATGGCGGTCCTGCTCGGAGCCGACTTGACGGACTCCGGGTTCTCCGCGGCCTCCTCAAGTATCTCCTCCATGGCCCTGACGTAGTCTTCTATCTCGTCCAGTCCATCCGACTCGGTCGGCTCCATCATGAAAGCCTCCCTCACGATCGGCGGGAAGTAGATGGTCGGCGGGTGCACGCCGTAGTCCATCAGCCTCTTGGCCACATCCAGCGCCCTCACCCCCGTCTCCCTCTTCAGAGGTTCCAGACTCAGCACGAACTCGTGCTTGCACGGCTCGCCCCGACCGTATGGGACCTCCACCCCAGGCAAACCCTCCAGCCTACTCTTGGCGTAGTTGGCGTTTAGCACGGCCACCCCAGACACAGTTCTCAACCCCTCGGATCCAAGCATCTTCAGATAGGCCCACGCCTTGACGAGGACGGCGAAGTTCCCGTAGAACGACCTTATCCGTCCGACCGTCTTCGGAACCGAGTAGTCCAGCACGTAGCGATCACCCTCCCTCCTGACCACCGGCACGGGGAGGTAGTCCTGGAGTCCCTCCCTCACGCCTACGGCGCCGGCCCCCGGACCGCCGGTGCCGTGAGGGGTTGAGAAGGTCTTGTGGAGGTTGAGGTGGGCGACGTCGACCCCCATGGAGGACAGCAGCACCCTGCCGAGTATGGCGTTCAGGTTGGCCCCGTCGTAGTACAGGAGCCCTCCGGCCGAGTGGACGACCTCGGCCACCTCCAGTATGCCATCCTCGAACAGCCCCAGCGTGTTGGGATTCGTGGTCATGAGTCCAGCCGTCCTCTCCCCCGCGGCAGCCCTGAGGGCGCCGAGGTCTATCCGGCCCCGACCGTCCGCCGGTATCTTGACGACCTTGAACCCGGCCATCGCGGCGCTCGCGAAGTTGGACCCGTGGGCAGACACCGGTATGAGCATCTCGTCTCTCCTCCCCTCTCCCAACTCCTCCAGGTGCCTCCTGATTATCAGGGCCCCGAGGAATTCCCCGTGGGCGCCGGCCGCAGGCTGGAGCGAGAAGTGCGGGAGACCCGTGATCTCGGCCAGCATCTCCGACAGCTCGAACATGATCTTGAGGGCCCCCTGAACCGTCGACTCGGGTTGATACGGGTGGATCCGGCTTACCTGGGGTAGAGAGGCTATCTTCTCTGAGATCTTTGGATTGTACTTCATGGTGCACGATCCCAGCCAGTAGGGCCCGCTCTCCACCCCATAATTCATTTGGGAGAGCCTGACGAAGTGCCTCGCAACCCTCGGCTCGGTCAGCGAGGGGAGGCCCACCTCGTCCCTCCTCAGGTCCGGGGGGATCAGCTGCCACGGATCGGACACCCCGAGGTAATCCAAGATCCCCTCCTCTATCCTAAACTTGTAACTCCCCCCTCCTCCCTTCATCTCGAACACCAGCGGCTCGAGGAAGTCCTCCCCCAAGCGCCACCTGGCCTGCCTGTAATCCCTCAAGGTCTCACCCCCTCACCGAGGGCGTCCGCGAACGAGTCCATGTCTTCCTTGGTGAGCCTCTCCGTAACCGCCGTCAGGGCGCAGTCGTACAGCTCCCCGTACCACCGGCCAATCGGCAGCGGCCCGAGGAACCCAGATCTTGCCATTCTCTCCGGGATCTCGGACCAGTCAATCCCCTCCGCGCGCACTAGAAACTCCTTGAAGTGGAATCCGCTGAAGACCGGCGCCTCCAGTCCGGCGATCTCGGAGATCCTCCTCATCAGGTAGGCCGAACTCGCCACCAGCTTCAGGCCCAGGCTCCTTATCCCCTCCTCCCCGAGCAGGGTCAGGTACACGGCGGCCCTTATCGCCAGGAGGGACTCGTTGCTGGTTATGTTGGACGTGGCCCTCTCCTGCCTTATGTGCTGCTCCCTAGTCTGGAGGGCCATCGTGAATCCCCTGAGACCGTCGGCCGACACGGTCATCCCTATCAGCCTCCCAGGCATCTGCCTCACCAACCTCATCTCTCCCCTGACCGCCATTATCCCGAGGCTGGGGCCGCCGAAGCTCATCGGGCTCCCTAGGTGCTGCCCCTCCCCCACAACCACGTCGGCCCCCTGCTCGCCCGGTGGCCTCATCACTCCCAACGCCAGGGGGTCGACGCCGACCGCGGCCAGCGCGCCCCTGGAGTGGGCCAGGTCGGCCGCGGCCTCGACGGAGTCCTCCACCACCCCGAAGAAGTTGGGGCTTTCCAGGTAGATCATGGCGGCGTCGTCGGCCGACCCCTCCAAGGCTTCGAGGTCCACGGTGCCCTCCTCTCCCAGGTAAGGCACTTCCACCACGTCCACCCCCAGCGGCCGCAGGTAAGTCCGGAGGACCTCCCTCCTCTCCGGGTGCGCCGACCTCGGGATCACCACCTTCCTCCTCCGGGTCACCCTGATGGCCAGCCGCGCCGCCTCCGCCAGCGCCGTGGACCAGTCGTAGAGGGACGCGCTGGCCACGTCCATCCCGGTCAGCTCGCATATCAGGGACTGATACTCGAATATTGCCTGGAGGGCGCCCTGGGAGGTCTCAGCTTGGTAGGGGGTGTAGGCGGTGAGGAACTCCTGCCTGGAAGCTATGAAGTCCACCAGCGGGGGCACGAAGTGATCCCAGATCCCCCCTCCGAGGAAGCACCTGGCGTCTTCCGCCGTCAGGTTCAACCTCAAGATCTCGCGGGCCTCTCTCTCAAGTTCTTCCTCTTCGATCCCCTCTCCTATGTTGGGTGGCTCTCTCAAGACTATCTCACGCGGGACGTCCGAGAAGAGATCCGATATTGAGGACAAGCCCATTTTACTCAACATAATTTTAACGGTATTCTCGTCGGAGTTGGGAACGATCCGGTGGGCCCTCATGCGAAGCAACCCCACCCTCAGCAGACCGAATTGCCTATAACTCAACCCCAGCGCGGGATCCCGGAGGGCCGCCCGTGGCCTCCCGGCAGATGCCGTCCCCAGGGTCCGCCGTCCGATCGGGGGATCCGCGGCGCGGCATCCCACGTTCGACCAACGCTCTTTCGGCACGCGCTGAAGGCACCGGAAAGTGAACTTTATCAACCAGGAGAACCATTATCTCATTTTAAAGTGAGAATAGGTTGCCGATCACATGCGAGATCAACGTTGACAAAGGTAACCGCCGCTCTATAAGCTTATATTCGCGCTATAAAGTGAATTACTATAAAAGGAAATCCCAACAAATTGTTGTAAAAGAGAACCCCCATAGCGCGCTATCCAGTCTTATATACCTCCTATAGGAGCCTCTCGCAGATGATCCTTTATGGAGGCCGGGAAGATGCCCATAATATCTTTTAAGGTGCCCTTGTGGCTCAAGGAGGAGTTGGACGACCTGGTTCGCTCAGGCGTCTTCGTCTCCAAGAGCGAGATCCTCAGGGAGGCGCTCTTCAGGTTCCTCACCGAGTACAGGAGAGAGATGATGCTCGGCAGGACGTCGGGCGGCGCGGTAGGTGAGGTCTCTTGAGCTTCACGGATATCGTCAAGAGGGCCAGGAGCCTTTCTCCCCAAGGTGACGAGAGGGCGATCAATTCCATACTAAGCAGGATAGAGGACGACTACGATCTCGATTTCTCCACGGACGAGCTGCCGACCGATCTCCAGACCGGGCGCAGATCACGGATCAAGAAGATCGGAGAGGCCCAGATAGTGATAGTGGGCGTCGGAGGCGGTGGATGCAACACCGCGAGCGCCCTGATGAGGCTGGGGATAGAGGGGGCCACCATAATCGCGATCAACACCGATATGGCCCACCTGGACAGGAGTCTGGCTCACAAGAAGGTCCTCATAGGCTACTCCATAACCGGCGGCCTGGGGGCCGGGGGTTACCCTGAGGTGGGGAGGGCGTGCGCCATAAAGGACTCCAACAAGATAGCCGAGGCCCTCGGGAGCAAGCCGGACCTGGTCTTCATAGCGGCCGGCATGGGGGGAGGCACCGGCACAGGGGCCGCGCCGGTGGTCGCCAGGATAGCCAAGGAGAAGGGCGCCATCGTGATATCCGTGGTCACCATGCCATTCGAGCACGAGGGACGCGATAGGAGGAAGAAAGCCGTGAGCGGGGTCAGGAGACTCAGAAAGTACTCCGACACCGTCATAATGATATCCAACGACAAGCTCTTGCAGTACAAGGACCTGAAACTCCAGGAGGCCTTCGACCTGGCCAACTACGTGCTCGCGGTCATGGTCAAGGGGATAACCGAGATAATCAACAAGAAGGCCCTCATCAACATAGACTTCGCCGACATAAAGGCCCTCATGTCCGTCGGAGGCGGCCTCTCCGCCGTGGGGATAGGGGAATCGAGCAGCGAGGGAGGTAACAGGGTTATAGAGGCGATAGAGGTGGCGCTCGAGAACAAACTCTTGGACTACGACGTTGATGGGGCTAAGGGAGCCCTCCTCCTCATAATAGGAGGCGAGGACTTGACGCTGGATGAGGCGACTAGGGGGGCCGACATGATACACAAGAAGCTCGCCCCGGACGCCGTGTTCAAGTGGGGGGCCGACATAGACCCCAGCATGGGCAAGACCGTTCGGGTGATACTGGTCCTCGCCGGCATAATGTCCCAGTCCATCATCCCCGGAATTGAGTGGTCCAGGGAGAGGGTCGCCCCCAGGTTGGCCGTCGATGGGGGTCTCCTCGACCCGGATGGGGCTGCCGCGGAGATTCTGGAGAGGAGGAAATCCCTCGTGTATTCCATCCTCCAGATGGTATTCGGCCAGGACGGGTTCATGATATTCAGGTGACCCACCTGGCCGTCCCCCTTATCTTTCTTCTCCCGCTCAATTTACAGGTAGAACCACCTCCTCCCTATACCCCGTCACTATCCTAACGTATCCCATGAACCTTCTCCTGGTCTCCTCGGGCAGATCCACCCAGAGGGACCTGAGGGAGAGCACCTTCTCCGGTTCCGCCACTACGACTAGGTTCTCCAGCCCGAGATTCAGGTCGTCCAATATCCGGGGGGAGATCTGCTGGTTTCCCCTCCCCAGGAGGAATCCAGAGCCCCCTATCGGGGATACCAAGATCCTGATCGGCCCGCGGGTTGACCTGAGCACCTCAGCCAGCTCGGGGGCCGACAGATCCCTGGCGATTATTCTCCCTCGGACTGCCACGTCCACCCCGAGGGGGGTCTTCCCCCGGATCCCCATGGCCGAGGCCACGGCGGTGACCGTGCTGCCCGGCCCCAAGATCAGCACGGCGTCGTCCGGGAGCTCCTCCCTGAGATACCTGGCTATCCCCTCTATGACCTCCCTCCCGTGTCCGATCGACGTCTCCTTGCCTGGTTGGATCCTCTCGCCTGCTTCCGGGACGGCCATCCTCCCTATAATCCGGAGGATCAGCTTACCACTCCTGTAAGATGCTTCCTCGGCGTCCAAGACGTCCACTATCCTGACCCCGTCTATCCTGCCTGAGAGAAATTCTCTGGCGACCAGGCCTGCGTCCTCAGGCGTCCTGCCGAAGACCGGGGAGAACATCTTGACTCCGGCTGGCACTCCCACCGCGGGGACCTCCGTCCCGACCCCCCTCGACACGTCTCCGGCCGTCCCGTCCCCCCCCGCGAATAGGATCAGGTCGACCCCCTCTCTAACCAGGAGGGAGGAGGCCTCGACGGTGTCCTCCGCCGTGGTCTCGGCCCGCCTCGGTACGGGGAGAACCCTCTCCACCCTGACCCCGGCCGCGGCGGCGGCCCTCTCCCCCATCTCGCCGCCGGCCACCACCCACCCCTCGGCCGCGTCGCCCACGGCCTTCATGGCCCTGACCGCCCTCTTCCACGCGATAGGCTCGATCCCCATCCTCCTAGCCGACTCAACGGCCTCGGGACTATCAGTTCCCTTGAATCCGGCCGGGCCGCCCATACCCGCTATCGGGTTCACCACGACGCCCACCCTGCCCAAGGGACCTCCCGGCTCCCCCCCGCCGGCGGAGCCTTATTTACCGGGTCGGTTCCCTGGGCTCGGATTGGGGGACACCTGGCTGCCGCCCGGCCTGACCCTGATAATCGGGGAGCCCGGATCTGGAAGATCGACCGCCATGTGGGCCGTGATAGCGAGCCTCGGGCGGCCCTTCACCGTGCTGGACTGCTCCGATTCGGCGGGGGTTCTGCTCAGGCTGGATTCCCTGGGGGAAGACCTCTCAGATCACGTTGTCGTCAGGTTCCCGCCTGACGTTAGGTTGGCCGGTCGGCTGGCCGTCGCCGCTGCCTTGGGGACCCTCGGGGCGGAGGAGGAAACGGGAGACGGGGCGAGGGCCCTGGCCGCGGACGACCTCTCCGTCTGCCTGAGCGTCAGCGAGAGCGAGGCGGCCGGTCGAGAGGAGCGTATTCGGGCCCACAGGAACTTCCTGTCCACGCTGGCCGTCCTGAGGTGGCACGGGGTGAGGACGGGGACCCCTTCTCTGGCCGTCCTGAGGATCCCAGAAGCCGACGGATTCGCGAGGCCGCCGGCGGACGCGTTGATATCGATCCTCGGGGGTGACGATCAGGTTATGTTGGAGATCTCTGCCGGCGGGCTGAGCATGACCGGCCTGCTCTCGCGTCGAGACCTGTCTCTGAAATTTATTTAATCGGTCTTCCCGGAATCCAGGTGCCCGCCGCCCTGATCGAGGCCCTCTGGTACGTGCTCCCCGCCTACGTCGCCAACGCGGCCCCCGTGATATTCGGCGGCGGGAGGCCCCTGGACGGGGGAAGGTACTGGGTGGACGGCAGGAGGCTGCTCGGGGATCACAAGACCGTCAGGGGGTTGATCTCCGGCCTTTCGGCCGGTCTGATCACGGGCGTCCTCCAGGGTAGAACCCTGTCGGGTCTGCTCCTGTCGGTCGGGACGATGGTCGGTGACTCCCTGGGCTCGTTCCTCAAGAGGAGGGCCGGAATAGAGCCCGGCGGGCAGGCCCCCATACTGGACCAGGAGGGATTCCTGCTGTTCGCCCTGGCCTTCGCCGCCCCCATAGACCCGCCGGAACCCCTCCACGCGCTGATCCTGGTGATCGTGACACCCATCCTACACCTGGCGTCGAACGCCGTCGCCAGCCTGCTGGGGCTGAAGGGTGGTCTGTGATGGTCGGGCCGGGGATGGAGCGGGAGCGGGAGCGGGAGTCGGAGAGAGAGTCGGAGTTGGAAATCGTCCTGAGGAGGGTCGGGCTCCCCCCGCGGGTCTCGGCGAGGATAGCCTCCATGGGCCTGACGGTCGAAGACATACTGGCAACCCCATCGAGGGAGCTGGCCTCTAAGTTGAGGATAGACCGGAAGGTGGCAGATCGGCTGATAAGGACGGCGGCCGAGGTGGCGTCGACTCCCAAACCGGCCTCCCACGTCCCCCGGAGGAGGATCCTATCCCTCGGCGTTAGATCGGTGGACGGCCTCCTGGGGGGAGGGCTCTCGGAGGGGAGCTTCGTGGAACTCTACGGGGAGCCCGGGTCGGGGAAAACCCAGTTCGCCCTCCACCTATGCGTCAGGGCCATGCTCCCCCAGGAGAGGGGGGGGTTGGGCGGTGGATCGGTCTACATCGACACGGAAGGCGGCTTCTCGGCCGCCAGATTGAGGGAGATGGCCGAGGGACAGGGAGTCCCCCCGGACCTGGCGCTCTCATCGGTCAGGGTCGTCAGGGCCAGGTCCGTCCCCTCCCTCATGGCCTCTTTGGACGCGGCAGACGGGTTGGTCCGCGAGGGGGAGGCTGTTCTCGTGGTGATAGACTCGCTGCTCGCGCCCTTCCGCTTGGATTACCGCGGGATGGGGGAATTGGCGGAGCGGCAGCACGCCCTGGCCGAAGCCCTGGCGATCGTCAGGAGGACCACGGCCAGGGGGGGCATAGTGCTGGCCACCAACCAGGTGGTCGGGGGGAGGGAGAAGAGGCCGGCCGGGGGATACGTCTTGGGTCACGCCCCAGACGTGGTTCTGAGCATCAGGAGATCCTTGGGCCTCAGGAGGATCCTCGGGGTGGTCGACTCGTCCTTCCTCCCGGAGGGCGAGGTCCTGCTAGCCATCACCCGCCGCGGCCTGGAGGACGTCGACGAAAAACTCTAAACCGTTACGTCGCAGCCACCCCCACAGGTGTGGAGAATGATCCCCGACGACAGGAGATACACCAAGACCCACGAGTGGGCCAAGATGGAGGGGGACCTGGTGAGGGTCGGCATAACGGACCACGCCGTCGAGGAGCTGGGAGACGTGACCTACGTCGAGGTCAAGAGGGTGGGGACCAGGGTAGCCAAGGGCGAGCCCATGGGGTTCGTCGAGAGCAACAAGGCGGTCGAGGACATATACGCTCCGGTCAGCGGGGAGATAGTCGAGGTGAACGCGGCGGCCGGCGTGGCCGAGGAGGGGAGGGAAGTCGAGTCGGCCCCAGATCCGGTGTCCGAGGATCCCTACGGCTCGGGGTGGATAGCCGCGATCAGGCCCGACGATCCGTCCGAGTACTCCGGGCTGCTCTCCCCAGAAGATTATAGGAAATTGTTGGAGGAGGAGAAGTAGAGAGCCGATGAGGTCGGCGGGGGGAGGGGGGCCCTTTCGGGGAGACGGGTGGGTGGAGCACCCACTCATCCGCCCCGGGACCCTGGAGTTCAGGGAGTATCAGGTCGCCATAGCCCGCAGCGCCCTGAGGGGGAACACCCTGGTGGTCCTCCCAACCGGGCTGGGAAAGACCGCCATAGCCGCCATGGTCCTGGCCGAGAGGCTGGCGGTCGACCCGACCGGTCGGGCCCTGGTGATGGCCCCCACTAGGCCCCTGGCCCTGCAGCATCTGAAATCCCTCAGGTCCATCCTGGCCCTGCGGGAGGACTCCATAGTCCTGATGACCGGAGAGATTCCCCCAGATAGGAGGAGGGAGATCTGGTCGGGCCAGGCCAGGGTCCTGGTGGCGACCCCACAGGTGGTCAGGAATGACCTAATCTCGGGGTCGGCCGACCTATCGAGATTCAGGGTCGTCGTGTTCGACGAGGCCCACCGCGCCGTGGGTTCCTACCCCTACGTCCAGGTGGCCGACAGGTACGCGAAGGTTCCCGACGGGCTGATCCTGGCCCTCACGGCCTCGCCGGGCAGCGACCCAGAGAGGCTGAGGGAGATGCTAACCAACCTGCGGGTGGAGAGGGCCGAGGTGCGGGATCGCTTCAGCCCCGACGTGAGACCCTATGTCTCCCGGCTGGTCGTCGAGTGGAAGAGGGTCCCCCTTCCGCCCCCTTATAGGGAGGCCCTGGAGAGGCTGAACTCTGCGCTGAGGAAGGTCTACTCAGACTTGGCTTCCCTGGGAGTTGCTCTGGGAGGCGATCCAAATCTGAAGACC
Source organism: Thermoproteota archaeon (assembly GCA_027491915.1). Lineage (GTDB taxonomy): Archaea > Korarchaeota > Korarchaeia > Korarchaeales > Korarchaeaceae > JAOZGC01. Next base: position 71,752 of record JAOZGC010000003.1, read on the forward strand.
CTACTGGAGGCCCAAGCTAGGCTGTCCGGATCCCAATCGCCGGAGGGGAGGGCGGCCGCGGCCAGGGTGGCCCTCGCCATAAAGCTGAGGCACCTGAGGGACGTCCTCTGGACTCAGGGACCGGTTCAGGCCCTCTCCTATCTTGAGAGGGTCGCCCGTGGTAGGAAGTCCGCCTCGGACAGGATGCTCCTGGAGCTTCCCGAGGTCAGGGACCTGATCAAGGTCCTCTCCTCCATCCCCGGGGGATTCAGACACCCCAAGGTCGCCGAGGTCAAGAGGCTGGTGGCCGGTCTGCTGGCGGACAACCCGGGGGCCAAGGTCATCGTCTTCACCAACTACAGGGATACGGCCAACGTCCTCCTGAGGGAACTCTCGGACATGTCAGGCGTGAGACCCGTGAGGTTCTTCGGCCAAGCTCCACGGGAAGGGGAGAGGGGGATGACCCAGGCCGAGCAGAGGAGCGTCCTGGAATCTTTCTCTTCCGGGGAGAAGAACGTCCTGCTGGCCACCAGCGTCGGTGAAGAGGGGTTGGACATACCGGAAGTGGATCTTGTAATATTCTACGACCCGGTTCCGTCGGAGATAAGGCACATCCAGCGCAAGGGAAGGACCGGGAGGGGTCGCCCCGGGAGGGTCGTCGTCCTCCTATCCGGTAGGAGGGAGGAGGCCCTCTACTGGAAGGCCGTCAGGAGGGAGAGGACGTCCGCCGACGTGATAAGGAGAATCTTGGGGGAGATCAGAGAGACTTGGAGCAGGAGAGCCCTCAGGGAAGGTCGAGGATCCGCGGTTCTCCCCACCTCGGAAGCCGCCGGGGAGTCCAGGATACCTAGGCTGGAGGTTGTGGTGGACGCCAGGGAGCTGGGGAGCGAGGTGGCCAGGAGGCTGGCCGACTTCCCCGACGTTAGGCTCAAGGTGAGGGCGCTAGGCTCGGCCGACTACATCGTCAGCGAGAGGGTCGCCGTCGAGAGGAAGACCGTCGACGACCTGGCCGCCTCCCTGGTCGACGGCCGCCTTTTCGAGCAGGCCTTCAGGATGAGGGACCTGTACGAGGTGCCCATACTGCTGGTGGAGGGGAGGGATCCCTTTCATCCCTCTCGGAGGGCCGTCAACCCGAGGTCCCTCATGGGCGCGGCGGCGACGCTGGCCCTGTCCGGTATAGGGATCCTCTGGTCCCCAGACGGGGCCCACACGGCCGAGCTGATAAGGCTGCTGGCCAGGAGGGAGCAGATGGGGGGAAGACGGAGATACGAGATAAAATCACCCAAGCCGCGATCCGAGGAGGAGGTGGCCGAGAGGGTGTTGGCGGCCATCCCGGGGGTTGGTCTGGAGAGGGCCAGGATCCTCCTCTCCGAGTTCGGATCCCTGAGGAGGGTCTTCCAGGCCTCCAAGGAGGAGCTATCATCTCTTGGGGGAATAGGTCCGGCGACCGCCGAGTCCATATTTAACGTGCTGGACAGACCCTACCGTCGGGGGGAGGAGACATCGGGAGGCGGGGACTGAGTCACTGCTACCTAGTGACCAAGTCCGGGGCCCGGGACCTCACTCTCCTCGCATCCCTGATAATAGCCCTCAACAGGCTCAACTCCGTCAGGGACAAGAAGAGGATAATACCGGGCCAGTCCAGGGAGGAGTTGCGGGCCGACAGGTCCTTCGAGGTCTCAATCCACACACCCGGAGGATCCTCGTACCTGAGAGACAGCCTGGCGATCGGCCTGGCGGCGCGGGTGGCCAGGGGTATGGAGGTTGGGCCCTATGAATTCTCCGTGGTGGTCAAGTACTCTTACGAGAGGGCGGGGAGAAGGGTAAGGCTGAGGTTCGACAGGTTCGAGTTGAGGTTGGATCGGGCGGGCGGCGGGATCCTGTGTAGGGTGGGAAGCGTCGGCGGCGTCATGAGGACCAGCCCGATAGAACTCGTATCCCTGGTGTGCAAGTTGGCGAACGAGGTGCTCGGGGGACCCGGGAGCGTGAGGTCCGACGAGGTCGAGTGCTCACCCCGCCGGGGGAGACCTTAAGATCTCCTCTATCTCCCTCAAGATCGAGACGACCCTCCTTATGATCTCCAGCGCCTCCCCCACCTCCCCTTCGTCTGACGCCAACTCTAACCTCTCCCTCTGAGAGTCCAGGACTTTGATAAGGCTCTCCCTCAGGTCGGAGAGCGCGTACCTCGCGCTCAGGCTCTTGGCCTGCTCCTCGCTCCTGGCCAGGAGGAACCTGGATCCACAGACGGCGCAGATCGCCTCCCCGCCGACCTCGAAGAGGGGCGCCCCGCAGTTCGGGCAGGTCACGTTGAGCATCTTCCAGCCCCGCTGTATCGCCTCGGCCAGCCTCTTGGCGGCGTCCTCTCCCCCGGACATCCAGGCCCGTGGGGGGCTCAGTTTAAATAAGGTTCGCCGGTCGGCTGCGCGTAGCCCACCTTCTTCCGGGTTCTCGCGGGAGGTGATGTGCATGTCTCCTAGGAGATCGGCCAAACTGGAGGAGTACCAGCGCCTCCTAGACGAGGCGATCCGCATGCTGGATAGGATCTCTCAGGATAGGGGCGTCCCGAGGAACATAAGGAGGCTGACCACGGAGGCCATAGACGTGCTGCGCGGGGAGAACTCGAGCCACGCCGTCAGGGCGAGCAAGGCCATATCCATGCTGAACGAGGTCATGGGGGACATCAACATGCCGCCCCAGACCAGATCCCAGATGCTGCTCGTCATAGGGCTGCTGGAGAGGATAAAGGACTGACCCATCGGGATCCCCCGGAACTCCCCCTGCCGGGGCCGTCTCCCCTACCCCGAGGCCGCTGGAGATCGAGCGGTCGGGACCGGCCCGATCCACCGCCCCTGCACGGCCCGCCCTATAAATTAAGTTCAGGGGGCGACGCGGATGGGCGTCTCGGAGATATTCCTCGGGCAGCTCAAGAGCCTGAGGGACTCCCTCCGGCTGGCGCTGATCCTGTTGGTCTCCCTCCTCCTAGACCTGCCGATCCACGTCTTGGCCTTCGCGTTGGTCTCCTACCTCATGGTGGCCGCGGTGACCGCCGTCCACGAGGGACTCCACGCGAGGCGGGCCGCCGAGCTGGGATACCCCGTGTCCGAGTTTGAGGTCCTCGGCCTGGGCAACGTGAGGTACAGGCTGGAGGCCCCTCCCGAGGTGAGGAGGGACGTCGCCAGGGCCCCCTACCTCAGGCCCCACCAGTACCTGGTGGAACTCGGCTTCTTGGTCACCCTGTACGTCATCTCGGCGGGTGCTCCGGTCCCATTTAGATACCTCCTCCCGGGCGTGAGCCTCTTGGCCACCCTCCACCTCGTCTCCGTCGCGTGCGTCTACCTCACCTTCAGATTGGGCGTCTGCGGGAACTTGGCGCGGTTCGCCAGCGGCGGGGACCTGGAGGAGGGCCTCTCGGAATAACTCCCGCCGTAACCGCCGATCCAACTCACCGTCGGCGTCGGAGGATGCGGCAGCTCAGGATCAGCCGTAACGGGCCGAGAGGCCGCTCTCCGGAATCGTCGCCCGAAGCCGGACCGCGCCTCCCTCAACTCCCCGGTACCTCGGTGGTCATCCCCCGCCGCCCCCCACCTCGGCTCTCCGCCTGGCGTGCGCGGGTGGATTCCCTGACCACGGCCGGGATCACGTAAGATGCACGGTGGAAGTTTCATCGCTCCTGAGCGTCACCCCCCGAGGTCCCCCCGGCGCAGCCCACACTTGGGGGATGGGGACAGCTCCCAGCCCGGAACCTCCCGAACGTGACGATTTCCGGTCGCCCCGATCCCCGCCGACGCCCCCGATCCCGCACAGGAGATCCAAGCCCCCAACGAGCCGCTCAGCCACGACGTTCAAACCAATCGACGATCACCTCCATACCCGTCTCCGCACCTCCCTGCCACCTCCTCGACGGCCTCATCCTCCCCCTTTCTCGATCTCCCACGAACCAGGACTGCCTTCTCGGGATCCCCCCACGCGCGCGGCCAATCCACTCTGTGCTTATGTGAGGATGAGCCCAAAACAGAGAGCTGAAAGCCAATAGAGAAAGAGAGAGTGGGTGGCGAGGGAGGGCCGCTCTCCTGGGATTGCCGTCTGAAGCTGAGCTAGACTTCCCTCAAACCCCTGACGTGCTTCGAGTAGGGCTCCTTCAGCCTTCTCCTCAGCTCCTCGTCGGCTGTGTACAGGTGGGTCTCCCTGACCACGGCTAGGGCCACGTAGGATGCGTCGTGGACCGTGCTGTCGTTCCTGAATGCCACCTCCGAGGTCTTCCTAGCGTAATCACCACTTAGGGAGTAGGGGGAGAAGGGGTTCGGGAGATGTCACCATTCGTAGATGAACATCTCCCTTGGGCATCATCTCCATAGATCTGCCCCCCTCGGGGGAACCCCAAGGCGCCCCGCATCCGAAGGTTGAGGGCCGCGGCCTCGTCCCTGTCGACGATCAATCCGCAGCCCTCGCACCGCATGAGCCTGTCCCGATAGGCCCGCAATCGGCCTGAGCACACGGGGCAGGTCCTGGAGGAGTGGGCGGGGTTCACGAATTGCACGGGGAGGCCCAGCCACCTAGCTCTGTAGGCCAGCATGAACTGAAGCGTGCGAGCGTTCCACTTGCTCAGCCTCCGCCTGATCTTCCTCCTGCTGACCCTCCCCCCTCGCAGTCCTCTCCTTTATGCCGCTCAGGTCCTCCAAGACGATCCCGTAGTTCAGCGAGGCCAGCCAGCTCCCTGACTATCCTGGTGGTCAGCTTGTGGAGGAAGTCCCTGGCCCTGTTCCTCTCCCTTTTACTGTACTTCTCCATCAGCCTCCTGGACCTCCTCGGGTGGGTCCTCCTGAGCGCCTGTATCCTCCGGCGCTTCTCCTCGTAGGCCCTGTGTACGTGGTAGAGACCCCTCAGGTCGTACCTGATGATCCCCACCCCGTCCCTGACTTCCGTCACGTTCGCCTCGTTGACGTCGAATGCGGACCACCCTCTGGGCTCCCTCGGCTCTGCAGAGCGCTTGAACGTGATGTAGAGCCTGTCGTCCGTCATCAGCAGGCCGCCGATGGAGTCGTAGTCCCTGGGCAGGTGGTCGAACCTCGACAGATCTACCTACCTCTAGGTACCGCCTCCTGGCCACTATCCTGATGATCAGCTTGTTCCCCTTGACCCTGAACAGCGTGCTCTTGATGTAGACCATCCTCCTCGTTATCTCCGGCGGTCTCTTCGCCTTACCCCTGTTGTGCAGCTTTATCCAACTCTTCACCAGGCCTATGACCGAGTTGATGGCAGAATCGACGTAGTGGCTCGCGTACGGCCAGTTCTTGAGCAGCTCTTTCCTGATCTCGCGCCTCTCCTCGGCTCTTAGCCGGAGCCTGGCCTTTCCGCTGGGGCCGTGGGAGACGTGCGCCATCACAGCCTCCAGCGCCTTCCTCTTGACCTCTAGGTAGGCATCTATGAGGTCTTTGGGAGCCTTTATGGGCACAGCATAGCTCTTGATCGCCTCACTCCTCTGAGACAAGCTCCCTCACCCCCTGAACGATCCTCCTGTACCTGTGGCTCCTCCTGCCGTAGAGCCTGCCAGCGAAGTGTGCTACTATCGCCATGAGATCCTCCACAAGCTCCTCCCTGGGAGTCCTCTCCCTCTCTCGTTGATCACCTCTATCTCGGCGCCGAACGCTTGGAAGAGCCTCCTCAGCGTCGAGAAGCCGAACCTGGTCAGCCTGTCCGGGTAAGTGGCTATCACCCTGCTGACCCTGCGCTCAGTGACCATGTCCAGCAGCCTCAAGTAGCCCCTACGCCGCTCGTTCAGACCAGAGCCAACGTCAGTTATCACCTCGGCCAGCTCGTAGCCCCTCCGACTTGCGTGCTCCCTTATGGCCTGAACCTGTCTCTCCAGGTCATCTCTCTGAGACCTAGAGGACACCCTGGCGTAGCCCACCACAACCCGTTCCTCGCTCAGACCGAGTATCCTCCTTATCTCCGACTCTGGAACCCTCCTCCTGCCACCCGGAGTGCGGATGCACCTGATCTTGCCTGATTTATCCCACCGCTGGATCGTTCTGACTGAGACGCCCAGGATCTTGGCCGCCTCTCTCATTGGCCGCCTCTCTCATTGTATAGTGTCGTTCCATGTCAACCTATATTCATAGGCATAGGCCTCCAGGGCCTCCCGAACCTGCGCCATCTCATCCTCCGTGAACAGCCCCTTGTAGCGCAGGGCGTTGGACACCTCGAACGTGATGAGCTCCGGGGCGATTAACTCGATCTCCCCGTCGATGTATCTGTCCCTCAACCTCAGGGCCCTCTCGGAGCCCCCTCCTCAACGAACCACCTCACCACGACGCTCGCGTCAACGACCGCCTCCATACTCTCATCCCTGAACTTCCTGACTATCTCCTCGGCTCTCACCTCTCCCTTGCTCTTCTTCCTCAACCTCTCATTGATCAGGACGGCCTTCGCGAGATTCTTCCTCCTCTCCTCGGCGATCTTGCTCTTTATGGCGTTCCTAATGAACTCGCTCCAGCTTATCCTGATCCGCTCCATTATCCTCTTGGTCTCCTCGTCGATCCTTAACAGTACAGTAATTACTGTACATACATCGTTCACTCGCGACGCCTCCGATATAAGCCCGTGCGCCGTGGGGAACGCCGTGCGGGACGGGCTCTCCAAACGACCAGCCCCAAGCTTCATCGCGCGCACGGGATGTGGGCCCTCGCGCTCATCGACCGGAGGTCCCGAGGGATCGAGCGAGATCCCTGGGGTCCACTCTCCTCAGGCCAGGCACGGAGTCGTACGCCGCGTCTGTGGATACGACCGTCCTGTCGGGGTCCATGAGGAGGGCGGTGGCCGCGTAGTAGGCGTCGAAGATGGAGCTCAGCCCGTACTCCGCCATCAGCGTGAGGGCCGTCAGGGAGACCTCCGCCGTGGACGGGAGCCACTCTATCCCCCCAATCATGAGGAGAGATGCGATCTTGGCGAGGAGGGTCTCAAGATCGATCCTCAGCTTCACTCCCAGGTAGTACAACTCGTGGAGGGACTCGCTGCTGGCGCACAGGCTCAGCTCGCCGGACTCGGCCGCCTCAAGTATCGCCTCCGACGGGCGCTTGAGCCAGTCGCTCTCCTTGACGTGCGCCACCAGCACGTCAGTCTCTATGAGCACGCCCCTCCCTCCTGGCCATCTTCTCTTCCAACTCCTCGAGAGCCCTGGCCTCGGCTAGCCTCCTTAGTTCCCTCCTCCCAAGCCTGGTCTTCAACCAGGACGAGCTGGCCTCCCTCGGCCTCGGGGGTATGGGAATGAGGACGATCCTCCTGCCGGCAGGTATCACGATGACGCTCTCTCCTGGCTTCACGAGCCCCTTTGGGAGCTTCACCCTCTCCCTGTCATCCACCCTGACCACGTACGCCAACTTATCCCCAGATATGTTAATTCGTCCCCAATGATATAACTGCTTCCCCAACGGAGGCGGGCGGGTCAGCCGATCCGCCTCTCACGGCGGGATGCTACTACTGGACGTGTAATCTTGTGACCTCTGTCGGCATCTTGATGTTTTCGGGGAGCTGGAGGGCTACGGGGACGGGAAGAGGTGGGAGGAGGCGCTGGAGGAGTGCAGGAGGAAGGGATTACTCTAGCCAAACCCAGGCGTTGCTTGGACTCGTTAACTAGCCTGATCAGTCGGATCCCCACAGTAGCTCCTTCTTCCTTCCAGGCGACGAACCTTCCATACTCTTAACAGCATCCTCCCAGTCGAGAGGCCGTCTCCTCCTGACTTGGAGAGGCACGGCTACTAGCACTAATCTCAGCGGAGTCAACCCGAAGCTCCATTCCGCAGAGGAGAACTGACCGCCAATTCGCCAGGCTTTCTTCGGCATGTTGATGAACTCGCCATACGGTCGTTGATTCTCTTGGGCGGCTCATCTCTGGCGAATGAGGGATACGCCGCCTCGGGGTTCCTTGGGGGATCGCGCCTTTCAGGTTTAATATTGAACAAAAAATGGCCGAATTAGTTAAAAATTTAGAGAAGTAGCGGGGGGTGGATTTGAACCACCGACCTCCGGGTTATGAGCCCGGCGGGCTGACCAGGCTGCCCCACCCCGCTGGGCCGCGTTTTCGTCGAGGCGGTATATAAAACTTCGGACCCCTCCCCGGCGGATCGCCGCACGGGGGCGATCCCGCGTGCGGGCCCGCCGTGGCCGCCGCGCGGGCCCCCTCCGGGCCCGGTGGGGAAGGGGGACCCGCCCACACGATCCGGTCGCATGACCCCCTCGGCGGGTCGGTCGGTTCCCCCTGTGGTGGCCGGAGGACTGGTATGGGCCGCTCGCCGCCCGGCCGACCGCCCGCCGGGCGTCCACCTGGGCGGCCCCCTCCGCGTCGCCAGTGAAGCCGCCCCCAGGATCAGCCCGGCCGCGGCCACTGCCACCCCCGCCGACCGAGCCAGGCGGCTCTCCCCCTCCTCCTGGACCAGCCAGATGGCCGCCTCGCACCCCCCCGCCCCGGCGGGGGAGAACTCCAGGGAGTACACGGATCCGGCCGGCACCTCGAACTCCAGGCTGGAGTTCCCCACCTCCCTGGCCGGCACCACCGCCCGCCCGGTGAGGGCGGACCTGAGCTCGAACCTCAGGGGGCAGCCGGACCTCACGTTGAGGACGTACCTGCCGGCCTCCATCTTCGCCACCATCGACGCCCGCCCGAACACCCCCAGGTCCCCCCTCGAGTCCCACCTCCCCGAGGTCAGGGCCGACCCGACGTAGATCGCCAGCCCGAGGGAGATCAGGGCCGCGGCCGTCCGGGTCCCCAACAATCAGGTCACCTCCATCCTCCTCAGGGAGACCTCCAAGAGCGCCAGGAAGGCCGCCGTCAGCGCCGCGCACGACAGGACCGCCGGGGCTGGCTTCCCCACGACCAAGGCCTCCTGGTAGAGGTGGGGCAGCGCCAGCCTGAGGTCCGGGTGGGCGGCCCCCGGGTCGAACCCGGCCTCGACCAGCCAGGGGACGGCCGCCGACACCAGCGAGGACATGAACTCCCCCCTCATGACCAGGGAGATCAGGACCGACCAGAGGGCCGCGGGCAGGGCCTGCATTAGTATGGGTATCAGGATCACGTGCAGCGGCAGGCGGGAGGGATCCTCCTCGACGAAGGACAGGGCCCTGATCGTCGCGGAGAACGCGGCGGGGGCGGCCGCGACCGTCAGGGCCGCGACGACCTTGGCTAGGAAGTACTCCCTGCGCCGGACCGGGTAGGACAGGATCGTCTGCGTCAGTCCCCCGGAGAGGTCCGAGTGGACCGAGTAGGCCGCGTAGCCCGCCGTCACCACTGTCACCACCGTATACATGGAACCGACCAGCCCCGCCGCCGAAGCGGCCACGATGTGATCCGCCAGCTCTTGGAGGGACTCGATCCCGACGACGGTGGAGGCCTCCCGGATCTCCACCATGAGCCAGGGCTGCAGGGCGACGGCCGCCGCGACGGCCCCGGTCGCCAGGGGCCCGAGCCTGCTCAGCTCAATCTCGATCAGGTCCAGGAACCTCACGGGAGATCAACCTCCTGAAGGTCTCCTCCAGGCTGGGGAGCTCCGGCCTCATGGAGGTCAGCTCCAGCCCCTCCCTGAGGCAGGCCGAGGCCGCGTCCAGGGCCAGCCTGGTGGGATCCCGGGACGCGACCCTCACGACCCTCCCCTCGGCGGAGGCCTCGTACCCGGCCTCGACCAGGGCGCGGGCCAGCCTCCCCGGGTCGGACGCCTCCAGCAGCCAGACGCCGCCCGAGGCCTCGGCCATGACCTCCCCCAGGCTCCCGCTCTCCAGGACCCTGCCCCCGTAGATCACGGCCACGTGGTCGCAGACGGACTGGACCTCCGAGAGGACGTGCGAGGATATCAGGAAGCTCTTTCCCTCCTTTCGCATCTCCTCAACCCTGTGCAGGAACTCCATCCTGCCGATCACGTCCAGGTTGGCGGTGGGCTCGTCCAGTATGACCAGCTCCGGCCGGTGGACCATGGCCTGGGCCAGGCCGAGCCTCTTGAGCATCCCGGCCGACAGGCTCGATATCTTCCTGCCGGCGTGCTCGGAGAGCCCCACCTCCCCCAGCGCCCCCGCGGCGGCCCTGCCCGGATCCGGGACCCCGTACATCCTGGCCACCAGCTCCAGGTACCTACCCACCTCCATCTTCCCCGGGTAGGAGGGCCTCTCGTGCAGGACGCCCACCCTCCGCCTGACCTCCATGGAGTCGCGCCAGCAGTCGAGGCCGAAGGCCCTCAGCTCGCCGCCGTCCGGCCTCAGGAGGCCGAGCACCAGCTTTATGAACGTCGTCTTCCCCGCCCCGTTGGGCCCCACGAGCCCCCAGATGCCCCTTCCCACCTCGACCGAGAGGCCCCGGAGGGCCTTCACGTCCCCGTACCTCTTCACGAGGTCCGAGGCCGTCACCAGCGCCGGCATCTGGATCCCGCCCTCCTCCCTCCCTCCGCCCGCGGACCGGTGGCGCCATATTTTTATCTTTTACCCCCCCCAACTTGATCGTTTATGGAGAGAGTTGGGGTGAAACTGGTCATACCAGTGATCCTCCTCTCGGTCCTCCTGACCCAGTCCGCGGCGGCCGGGATGTGGCTGGTCGACGACTACGACTACGACGTCGACGCCGTCGCTCCCATCGCTTGGGTCAGCGCCTACGTCCACGGCAAGAGTTGGAGCAGGTGCACCTACTACCAGATGGTCTCCTTCGGCGGCAGGGGGTGGTACTACGCCCCGCTCTTTGTGGATCACAGGTATGGGCATAGGCACGTTGCGTGGCCCAACAGGTACCCTAAGCACGCCCTCTCTATACATAAGTTATTCCTAAAATCATGGTTCTTTATAAACTATAAACTCATAGCCAAGGCCAGGATAGATTTAATATCTTGTCCCGGCTCGTGAGCTCGAGAAGGGGGAATGGGTTGAGGAGGGGGGCGGAGTTCAGGCGACCGCCGACCCTGCTGGCGGCCGGCGTGCTGCTCTGCGCTTCGACCTTGGGGTCCGCCTCGCCGAGCGCCGTCCCCAGCTGGATGACCCCGGGAACTCGCCTTGGATACTCTTGGTGGCCCCCGTATGTGAACCTGTCCAGGGAGGGCGAGACCTGCTCCGTTTCCTCGCGGGACGCCGTATTCTCATGGTCCGTTCTGAAGATATCCGGCAATCTCGCCTCGATCGAGCTGGAACTGGATCTGATTCCCCCTCTCCACCTGAGTGGAGATTGCGGCTGGCTCGACCCGCAGGACGACTCACCCCTGATCTTGAAGGGGGAGGTGGAGGTGGACCTTACCAACCGCCGCGCCTCTTCCGGCGGCGTAGACCTGGGGCCCGTTCCCCTCTGGATAGAGGGGCTCGTGCCGGGCGCGGAGGTGGACTTATCCGGCTCCTCCGGGGGGACCTTGGTGGGGGTCGTCGGCCGCCACCGCTTCGCCGGGGAGTACGCCGGGAGGATGGTCGAGGCGATCAGCGTGACGGCGAGGGGGATCGGCGGCCTGGAGGTGGAGTGCGACTACGACGCCGCCACGGGCGTCCTCCTGGGGGCCTCCTCTGACCGCGGGGAGATCGACTCCGACGTCTGGTCGGCGCTGAGGGTCCTCCATTTCGAGGGGGCGGACCGGGTCGAAGCAGGCGCGCTAGACCTGGCGATCATAAACTCCAGCGTCCGGCTCACCGAGGCCAGGGGTGTCCTGGCCTTGCTGCACGGGATGGGCTGGTGGTTCGTCCTCCTGCCGGAGGCGGCGCTGGCGGCCTCCGCGGTCGGGTTGATCCTGCTGTCCCTCAGGGTGGGCGGGTTCGAGGAGGCCAGGAGGACCCCTTTGGGGAGGATCCTGTTCGCGATCTTCCTGGCCTCATTCGCGGTGCTGGTCCTCCTGGTGATCCCCGCCGCCACCGCCTGACCCACGCCGAACCCTATGGGGGGCAGTCGCGGCCATAGTCCGCCTTCTGTACTTCGGGGGGATTCGGCTGGGCGGTCGCCCCCCCTCGCCCGGCCCCTCACCGGGGGGGCCCTTGCACCCCGCGGCGCGGCCCGTTTCACCGGTCCCCCCGGGGTACTCGGCGTCTCCCGCCCCATCGGCATCTCCCGGGGGACGTGTCGTTTCTGTGGCCGACGCTGCCCCTCTCGGGGCACCCCCTCTCGGGAGCGCGGAGCCGGGAGGTGGGCGGACCTTCCTCAGCCCCGAAGGGCCGTGCCCCCCGGCCGCCTCTGCCCCCCGGAGTGAATCCACCCGACGGATAAAAACGCGCGCCGAGGGGAATGAGCGGCCTGCCCGCAGGCGAGGCGCATCTCCAGACCCCCCTCCGGTCCGCCGGTCTCCTGGTCGACCCGGTGGGCGGCCGCGGGCTTACCTCGCCGGGGGCGTCGGATGCATCTCAGGGGGAGGGGAGAGACGGAGGAGAAACAGGAACAGGCGGAGCGCCCGCACAGTCGCCGTCTCGCGGGCCGGCGCGTTCGACCCGTCGCACTCGGGCTGTTGGGAGTGGGAGGCTGAGGCGGTACGGGGCAACGCCCCTCCCGCCGTACACCACCACCCCATCAACCGGGTCTTCTACCCGGGCCCTCGCCTCCCCCCGTAGGGGGAGGATGGCCGCCTATTTTCGGGGGCCGCTTCGGGCTTAGATGCTTTCAGCCCTTATCGGCTGGGGCTTAGCTTCCCGGCGACGCCCTTGCGGACGACCGGTACACCAGAGGCCCCGGCACCCTGTTCCTTTCGTACTGAGGGTCCCTTCCCCTCAGGCGGCCTCGCAGTCCCAACAGGGAGAAACCGAACTGGCTCGCGACGTTCTGAACCCAGCTCACGTTCCCCTTTAATGGGCGAGCATCCCCACCCTTGGGAGCTGCTGCACCCCCAGGATGGGCAGTGCCGACGTCGGGGAAGCAAGCGGCGGGGCCGATGTGGACTCTCACCCGCCACGGCTCCGTTACCCCTGGAGTAACTTTTCTGTCGTACCCGGCCCTCATCGAGAGGGCGCGAGTGTTCGCTAGGCCCGGCTTTCACCCCTGGATCCCACGCGTTTAGGGATCCAGTCAGGCGGGCTTTTGGCCTTGCCCTCTACGGCGGGTTTCTGTCCCGCCTGAGCCCGCCTTTGGGCGCCCCTGATACCTTTGCAGGGGCGTGCCACCCCAGCCAAACTGCCCACCAAGCCCTGTCCCGGGTCTCCCCGGTGAGCGGTGCAGCCGGAGAAGGGCGGTGTTCCATTGGCGCTTCGGCGGCCCCCGGGAGGGCCGCCACATCGCTCCCGCCTACGCTCTGCATCCCCGGCTGAACCGCAAGGCCAGGCTGCAGTGAAGCTTCACAGGGTCTTCTCTCCCCGTTGGGACGTCCCGGTCTGTGCACCGGGATGCGGGTTCACCGGCTTGCGGGAGGGGACAGCGGGCACCTCGTTAAGCCATTCATGCACGCCGATTTTTATTCGGCAAGGCATATGGCTACCTTAAGAGAGTCAGAGTTACTCCCGGCTTTCACCGGCCCTTCACCCGGTTGGACCCGGGCTTCAGGTACCGGCATTGGCCAGGCCTCATCCCCCGTACACACCCTTGCGGGCTCGCGGGGAACTATGTTTTTGTTAAACAGTCGGGCACCCCTTGTCACTGCGACCTGCGGACCCCCTTTCGGAGGAACGCAGGCACCCCCTCTCCCGAAGTTACGGGGCTAATTTGCCGAGTTCCCTCTCCCGCGTTAGGACCGACAGGCCTTGGCCTTCTCAGCCAGCGCACCTGTGTCGGTTCTCGGTACGGTCACCGGGGATCGTTCCCCACTCCCTTTTCACGGGCCCCTGGCATCGGCCAGAGCGGCACAGGCCGCCCCATCACGCCTTCGGCCGCCTCTCACCATTACGGTACTCAGCGGCTTTCAGCGCTTGGACGGGTCGCGGGCATCCCGCCCGCCCCCGCCTGGCCTAGCCAGAGGCGTCAGGAGTGGGGCTTGCGTTGCCGCACCTACCCCGGTGGGGCCGGAATGTTAACCGGCTTCCCTTTCGGGGGCTGCGAATTACGCGCCCCCTTAGGACCGCCTTACCGCCGGCTGACGAAGCATTGCCGGCGAACCCTGGCGCTTTCGGCCGTGGGGATTCTCACCCCACTACGCTGCTACTACCGCCGGGATCCGCAACACACGCCGGTCCACCGGAGCTCACGCCCCGGCTTCTGCCCGGCGTGCGCGCCCGCCTACCCGGCGCCCCCCTCCGGGGACGCCGCCGGGGTATCGGCGCCCGGCTTCAGCCCCGACTCATTTTCGGGGCCTCCCTCCTCGGCGGGTGAGCTTTTACGCACTCTTTAAAGGGTGGCTGCTTCTAAGCCTACCTCCCCGCTGTCTTAGGAGGGAGACGCCCTTCGGATTTCGGCACTTAGCCGGGACTTGGGGGCCTTAACCCCGGTCTGGGTTGTTCCCCTCTCGGCGACCGAGCTTCCCCCGGCCGCCCGGCTCCCCGCATCTACGGGGAGGGCGCATTCGGGGTTCGAGAGGGTGGTGGGGTCCTAGACCCCTTGCCACCCAATCGTTGCCCTACCGCGCCCTCTCCCTCCGCGGAGGCCCTCCTGCGAGAGGCTTCGGCGGGAACCAGCTATTGCCGGGCTAGATTGGTCTTTTGCCCCTACCCCCAGGTCACGGGAGGGATTTGCACCTCACCACCCCTATCGGGCCTCCACCGGGCTTCGGCCCGGCTTCGCCCTGCCCAGGGGTAGATCGCCCGGCTTCTGGTCTCACGGGCGTGACTGAACCCCCTTTCAGAGGCGGCCCCCTGGCCGGTCGGAGCCGGCTGCGGGGCCCTCGGTTTCCCTGCGCCTTCGGGGCTGACCCCCTTAGGCTCGCCACGCCCGTGAACTCCCCGGCGCGTGTTTCAAGACGTACGGGGCGACCCTGGGACTCGGCCAGCCTCGTACTCCGGCGTCGCCGCCGTTTCCTTCGGCCGGCCTCACCCCTTTCGGGCCGCCGCTCCTATAACCGCCTGGTTTCAGGCTCTTTTCACCCCGCGCCAGCGGTGCTTTTCAGCTTTCCCTCACGGTACTTAGTTCGCTATCGGTCTCGGGACGTGTTTAGCTTTGGAGGTCGGTGACCCCCAGCTTCCCGCGGGTAATCCAACCCACGGTACTCGGGAAGCGGCCGCCCCCTCGTCGGGTTACGCCTACGGGGCTCTCACCCTCTGTGGCGGGCCGTTCCAGGCCACTTCGGCTTCCCCGACGAGGCGGCATGTGGCCGCCCCCAGGGCAACCCCACATCCCCGTTCAGTCGCCTGAGCGGGTTCGGTTTGAGCTGTGCCCCTTTCCCTCGCCGGTACTCAGGGCATCCCAATTGGTTTCTCTTCCTCCCCCTACTGAGATGCTTCAGTTCGGGGGGTTCCCGCTCCCTGCCGGGAGCGCCAGGGGTTCACCCCTGGCAGGAGGTCCCATTCGGGGATCCCCGGATCCAAGCCTGCTTGCGGCTCCCCGGGGCTTATGGCAGCTTGCCACCCCCTTCGTCGGCGCCCGAGCCGAGCCATCCACCAGGCGGCGTAGCAGCGAACGCGGCCGAACGCGCCGGTCCTTTGCGCGGCGACTGTGCGGGGCGCTCACCGGCCACTCCCGCGGCCTAGCGCCTCGACCCCGAAGGTGTCGCCTCCGGGGCGTCATCTCACGCCTGTGAGAGAGTCCGGGTGTCCCTCTGCGCGGGCAGGGCGTGGAAGGCCTTGAAATGGGTAAAAGGGAGGTGATCCAGCCGCAGGTTCCCCTACGGCTACCTTGTTACGACTTACCCCCCCTCGCGGGGCCAAGGCTCGACCGGAGCATCCCGAGGGACGCCCCGGCCTCGCCCCAACCCCACTCGGGTGGGTTGACGGGCGGTGTGTACAAGGGGCAGGGACGTATTCACCGCGGTATGGAGAACCGCGGTTACTAGGGATTCCGCGTTCACGAGGGCGAGTTGCAGCCCTCGATCCCAACTACGGGCGGGTTTAAGGGATTTGCTCCCCCTCTCGGGGTCGCATCCCGCTGTCCCGCCCATTGCAGCCCGCGTGCGGCCCGGGGGATTAGGGGCATACTGACCTGCCGTGGCCCCCTCCTTCCTCCGGCT